>CAZRGL010000094.1:0-24464 GCA_964599485.1 uncultured Polyangiaceae bacterium | reverse complement strand
GCACAGCAGCTCTACCGGACGCGACGTCGCGATCAAGCTGATCAGCAACGAGTCAGTTGCTCAAGACGAAGTGCTCAAAGCGCGCTTCGAACGAGAGGCGCAGGCCGCAGCCAAAGTCCGCTCGCCTCACATCGTCGAGATCTTGGATGCGGGCCATGATGCCAAGACGGGCCACCCCTACATGGTCATGGAGCGGCTCATCGGCGAGAACATGCTCGCTGTGCTGCGCCGGCTCGGCCCGCTGCCCATCGAGCTGGCGGTGCGCGTAGGCATCCAAACTTCGCTCGGCCTGTTCAAGGCGCACTCGGTTGGCGTGGTCCATCGTGACATCAAGCCAGCCAATCTCTTTCTTTCCGAAGACGGCGACGGACTCGTCCTGAAGCTGCTCGATTTCGGCGTGGCCAAGTTCAAGATGGATCAGGCCACCGACTCGGCCAACGAGTCGCTCACCCGCACCGGCAGCATGCTCGGCTCGCCCATGTACATGTCGCCTGAGCAAGCCCGCGGTCTCAAGACGATCGATCACCGCGCGGACATTTGGTCGCTGGGCATCGTCTTGTACCAACTGTTGAGTGGCAAGACGCCTCACGCCGGTATCGATGGTCTCGGCGAGCTCATCATCACCATCTGCTCAGAAGAGCCGGAGCCCCTCGACGAGCGTGCCAGTTGGGTTCCGACCAAGCTCGCCGAGGTGGTGCACGGCGCTCTCAAGCTTGCATCGGATGCCCGCTATCAAGACGCCAACGAGTTTGCCAAGGCGTTGATGAGCTGTTTGGCGGATCCAAACGACTATGCGCTGCGAAAAGACATGTTGGTCGCGCTGACCGACGAGCAGAAAGCAGTGCGCGCCGAGTTGCCAGCGGGTCAGGCTGCTGGTTCGTCGCCCGCGGCTCTTGGCTCGTCGCCCGCGGCTCTTGGCTCGTCGCCGGCAGCTCAGGCTCCTGATTCGCCAGCAGCCGAGGCGCCCAACGAGGCCACGGTGGCGCTCGACGACCTCGCCTTGTTCCCCAGCGACAACAAGGCAAGCCAGGCCACGCCGAGCGAGGACGTAGCCACTGTGATGCTCGATCCAGAGGCTGTTGCAGCAACGACCTCGACGGCTGCGGCGGCCGCCGGTCCAGTCTCCGCCTGGGCAGCCGAGTCCGACCAAGCAGCTGAGTCCAAGAAGGATGACGGCGAGGACGAGCAAGCCGGAGACGGCGACGGTGGCGACGACGCCGATAGGGTACAGGAAGCGCCTCTCGAGAAGACCGCCCCCAGCATGCGTTCGGGCGAGCTTGGAGCAAAAGCAAAGAAGTCGCCTGCGCCCGCGGCTGCCGCTTCGAGCCGACCCATCCTCTACGCCATGGTCGTCGGTTTGCTCGTCGGCGCTGTGGGACTCTACTACTTCTTGTTGGGCCCGGGGGCTCAGCGCGGTCCGGTCGTGCCGACATCGACCCCAACCACGGCTGCGCCTTCCCCAACCACCTCGGCTGCGGCGGCTCCCAGTGGGACACAGGGCGGGCAACCCAGTGGGACCCAGGGCGCGCAAACTGATTCTGCGACGAGCGCGAGCGCTTCGACGAGTCAATCCGCGGCAGCCACCGGCGAGGCCAAGGTCAAAGTCATTCCCGCCTACGCTACCGTCACCGTCGACGGAAAGCGCGTGACCGTCAGCGATGGGCACATCTCGCTTCAGGGGGAGCCAAATAGCGTGCACAACATCGTTGTGATGGTCGGCGGCAAGCGCAAAGTCGTCACCGTGACGCTCACCACGGACGGCCCCGTGCCCAAAGAGATCGTGTTCCTCGGCGGTAGCAAGAAGCAGGTCCGCGACGATCCTTACGATTAGCGCCTCGTCGAGCGCGCTGCCGGCCGTGGCCCAAACGTGCTAGCTCGCCGCCTGGGATGGGTGGGTTCGTCATCGAGCACTTCGATCGGTGCTACTTTGTCGCTGCGGCGCTCTACGCCGGCTATTTGCTGGCGGAGCTGGCTGAGTGGCCAAGAGCGCCGTGGGTGCTCGGTGCAGGGTTGCTGGCCCAGACCATCGGCTTGCTGCTTCGCGCGGTGGCGATTGGTTACTTCCCACTGAGCAACAAGTTCGAGTCGTTCTACGGATTCTCCCTGGCCATGATGGCCGTGGTGCTGCTCATCCAAAGCAGCCCGAGCCGTCGTCATCGCTTGTCGGCTTTTGCGCTCGGGGCAGGTTTCTACGTGCTGACCTTTTGGTTCGAGCGCCTCGGTTCCTTCCCGCCGCCCCTGATGCGCACCATCTGGTACCCCCTGCACGTGCCCGCCTCCTTTGTTTCCTATGCGCTATGGGGCTCGTCAGCGGCGGCTGCCGTGGCAGTGCTCAGTGGACAAAAAAAAGCGGCGCTGCGCAGGACAATCGATCGGCACGCGCTCTGGGGCTGGTGCTTGTTCAGCGTTTCGATGGTGTTCGGGGGCGCCTGGGGCTTCGTCGCTTGGGGAGCCTATTTCTTGTGGGATCCCAAGGTGGTGTGGTCGGTGCTCTTGTGGCTTTTCTACTCGGGGTTCATTCATCTGCGCTATTGGCCTCGCGCCAACCGGCCCAGGATCAAGGCCGCCATGGCGCTGGTTGGTCTGGCCTGCGTGCTGGTGGCCTATGTGGGCACTTCGTTGCTGTTTGGGCACGGGTCGCATTCTTTCGGCTGAGCGATCATGGGCAAGAAGCGACAGGAGCCCGAAGGGCAGATGGCTTGGCTGCGCCGGCAGAGCACCGGGGTCGTCTGCGCGCTGCTCAGTGCAGGTCTGCTGGGTGCTGGTAGCTTCTGGATGGACCGAAAGTCCGAGGTCTACCGTTCGCTGCGCATGGATGATCTACGGTTCTTCTTGGAGCCGATTCGCTGGGAGCACAGCTGGCTCTATGCGCTGGCGGCGGTGGTGACGGTGTGGGGGTTGTCGGCCCTGCTGTGCACCTACGACACCCTCCGCAGCCACATCAAACGTCGCGTGTCGCATCCCGCAGCTTATGGCGCTCCGTTGCTGCACCTGTGTTTTGCGCTCGGGCTGGTCGCTCACCTCTGGGGCGGACTGACTGGCGAAAGTCGTCAACACATCGTCGGCAGCGCGCCCACGCAAATTGCCGGGGCGCGCTATGCCCTGGCCGAGGTTCACACCGAGCGCTATCCGAATCGTCAGGTTCGTTCGGTGACCGTCGAGCTCGAACGACAGCAGCAGGGCAAGAGCGAACGGGTCACGATCGGCTACAACCAGCCGCTGCTCTTCGAAGCCGGCGCCAAAGAGTTGCTCTTGATGCGTCAGACCTCCATGCCCATAGCGGTCCTGATGCATCGCGGTGAGCGGGTGAGCTTGGCTCAGGGGGCGACTCGAACCGTGAAAGAGGAGCAAATCACACTGCTTCGCGTGTATCGCGGAGGCAGCTTACGCGTGCCGGTGGCGGAGCTGAGCGTGACGGGGCAGCGCCCGGACCGGTTCATGGTGCCCCTCGGCGCAGCGGTCGATGGTCGCCAGACCCGCTTCGTGGCGTTGCGGGGCTCGCCAGCAGTGTTGCTCACCGAGCGCGACAATCCGAGCATGCCCTTGGTGCTGCTCACTTCTCTGCTTGCGGTCGTTGGTGTGCTTCTGGTCGTCTGGCAACGACTGCGCAGCGGCTGATGACGAAGCGGGCCAGACATGCAAGGCTTTGGCAGGTGATGAACCGCCATTCATCACCCTGCTAGGATGAAAGATCCCCGTGGCCGGACCGTTTCAGCAATGAGGACTCGTTTTGCTTCGCGCCAAAAATAGCCTCCGCTGCTGGCCTGCTGCTGTCATCTCCTTGCTCGGGTGGGGTTGTCAGCCAGCGGTCGTGGCTGAGCCTGCGACGATGACCAGCTCCGCGCCAGCCCCGCCCGTGGCCAGCGCAACACCTTCAGCCCAGCCCCCGGCGAGCGCCGCCCCGACGGCCAGCCCTGCAATACCAGCTGCCGCGGCATCTGCTGGTGTGATCGCCCGGCTTCCAGTGGGTCAGGTGCCAACGACTTGGCAACAGCTCAAAGCGCAGGCCAAGGCGGTGTACCTGGGGGGCTGGCAGCTGCGAGCCAGTTCTGCCGAGCGCGGCGCTGGGTTTTGCCTCGAGCGGATGAGCGTTTCCGGTCAACGACTGCGTATGGATCGGCCGTTGTGTGAGTCCGCGGCCGACATCGCTTGGATGAGCCCCAGCAATCGCCCGCCCCGGCCGGGCAAAGAGCAAGTGTGGGTGGCCACGCGATTGGTCGACGGCGCCGAGCGCATGTGGGTTGCCGCGGTCGATGAGTGCAAGGGCCAGCCGTGCAAAGCAGCGCCGGGCTCGGTGCTCGTGGAGAATCTGGTCTGCACCTGGCTGGCGCGTGCTTCGGCACATCTACCTGCCGATCATCGGTCGTGCCTCCAGGACCAAGACTGTGCGCTGCTGGCCATGCCGCAAGGCGCTACGCCGGTGAGCTTGGCTCATGCCGCCGCTGCGCCCTATCGTAGTGTCGCGGCCAAGTTCCCATGCGTGGATTCGAGCCTCGCGTTGATGGGCCAGCCGGCAGGTCCGCCCAAGCGCTACCAAGCGCGCTGTAAGGCCCAAACCTGTGTCGCTATCGAGGGTCCATGATGAAGCTGCCTGCAACGATGTCCTTGCTGTTGCCCTCGACTGGATTGTTGACGCTGGTGTTTGCCTTCAGCTGCAAACCGCCACCGAAACAGCAGATCCCCTCCACCATCGAAGCGCCCTCATCGTCGGCGAGCTGCCTCGAAAAAGCGCCGCTGCCCGACACGATGCCCACCGATTTGGCTACCGTGTTGGTGGCGGAGCACGAAGTGTCCGATGACCCCGTGGCAGCAGGCGCGCTGAGCTGTCCGAACACGACGATCATGTCGGCCCGCACAGTCGGTGTTGGTGCGAGCGATGTCGCCGATGTCGTGCAGGTCTACTGTCTGCGCAACAGCAAGCGGCATGGCCCCTTTTACGGCTACCACGCTGGTGTGCGGGTCACTGAAGGTCGTTACCGCAACGGGTTGCGGGTCGGCTTGTGGACCTTGCGTGATCTGCAGGGAAGCGGTTTTCGCCGCGGTTATTTCGTCGACGGCATGCGCCATGGCACCTGGCTGTCTTGGCATGACGACAGGACGCTGGCCTGGCGTGGCGGCTTCGTGTGCAGCAAGCGCCAAGGCATCTTCACCTGGTTCCAACCCACCGGCGACAAGCTCCAGGAGGGGTCTTTCGTCGACGACCGCAGAGACGGGCAGTGGACCTTTTGGTGGCCCAACGGTCAGCGAAAAGAGCAGGGCTTGTTCGTCCAGGGAAAGCGCCAAGGCAGCTGGAACCAATGGGATGAGGACGGCAAAGCCTCGAAGCGCAGCTACGACAGTGGCGAAGCACTGCCCTGAACATCGCTAGGCTGCGCCAGCCGACTTGACGAGAGCCCGCGTGTGATCGACACAGCCCGCATGAAGTTGTTCATCGACTCAGGGGACGTTGGCGAGATCAAAGAAGCACAAGCCATGGGAACGCTGGACGGCGTGACCACCAACCCGAGCCTGCTGGCAAAAGTAGGCCGGCCGACCGTGGAAGCGATTACCGAGATCTGCTCGCTGGTCGATGGCCCGGTTTCGGCTGAAGTAGTTGCTACCGATACCGAGGGCATCCTGCGCGAAGGGCGCGCGCTGGCCGCGCTGCATGCCAACGTGGTGGTGAAAGTTCCCCTGATTGCCGATGGTCTAAAAGCGGTGAAGGTCTTCACGGAAGAGGGCATCAAGACGAACGTCACCCTGTGCTTCTCTGCTCCGCAGGCGCTGCTCGCCGCCAAAGCAGGTGCGACCTACATCTCGCCCTTCGTCGGACGAATCGATGATGCGGGCGGGGACGGAATGGAGCTGGTCGACCAAATCGTGACCATCTACGACAACTACGATTTTCCGACCCAGGTGCTCACCGCCAGCATTCGCAACCCCGTCCACTTCGTCCAAGCCGCGTTGATTGGCTCCCACGTTGCCACGGTGCCGTTCAAGGTCATCAAGCAGCTGCTCAAGCACCCGCTGACCGACGTGGGACTGGCAAGGTTCCTCGAGGATGCCAAGAAGATCCCCAGCGCTTGACGAGTCAGCATTTGACGCGTCCGCGCCTGACAACTTGGTTCAGCTGAGCGTCTGCGGTGGCCCTTTTGCGGGGTTCGCAACCAAGACCCTCGTTCGTCGGGCTGAAAAAATGCTCGCAGCGCTCGCCCTGCAAGGGGTCGAGCTGAGCGTGGCATTGGTCGACGACGCGACCATGCGCCAACTGAATCGCGACTATCGGCAAACCGACCGCAGCACCGACGTGCTGGCGTTCGCAATGAACGAGGGTCAGCCCATGCCCGCCGCGCCGGGCGGGCTCGAGATGTTGGGCGACATCGTGATCAGCGTGCCCGTCGCCCGCCGTCAGGCAGCGGGGCAGGGCCGAAGCTTGCGCGCCGAGTTGACCATGCTCTTGGCGCACGGTTTGCTGCATCTGCTGGGTTACGACCATGCCACGCGCGAGCAACAGCGAGAGATGAAGCGGCTGACAGGGCAGCTACAGCAGGCTGCCCAGCGGCGCGCACGGTAGCGCCAACTGTCGCGGATTGACGCGTTGTTCGCACCCGCCCAATGTCACTACGAAGCCTCGTTGGCTGAGCACGGAACACAGATGAGTCGCCGTGGGTGGGGACAAGCAACAGTTTCGGGGGACGGATAGATTCGAGCTGCTACGCAAGCTCGGCGAAGGCGGTATGGGTGTCGTCTTCGAAGCGCACTATCACGAGCGTGACTTGCGTTTGGCGCTCAATAGGGTGCGCGGCTTGGACGCCACGCGCCTGTACCGCTTCAAGCGGGAGTTTCGGGCGCTGGCTGATATGAGCCACCCCAACATCATCAACTTGTACGAGCTCGTTTCTCACAAGAGCCACTGGTTCTTCACCATGGAGATCGTCAGGGCGGTGGACTTCATCACCTGGGTGCGTCCCGAAGGGTGGCGCGAGCCACGCCCAGCTGGTGGCTATGTGCGCGTCCAAGCGCGCTTGCTCGACAGCCCAATCGACGCCACGGCAGATACGGCCATGACGACCACCCCGGCCTCCGATACGCAGCCTGAGGCTCACCCCGAGCCATCGGAGCAACTTCCAGAAGTGTCAACCGCACGCTGCAAGTTTGCCGAGATGGTTGACGAGCAACGCTTGCGCGATGGGCTCGGGCAATTGGCCAGCGCGCTGCATGCTGTGCATTTAGCAGGTCTCGTCCACCGAGATCTCAAGCCGTCCAACGTTCGCGTCAGCGCCGAAGGTCGGGTTGTGCTCATGGACTTCGGAATCGTTGCGGAGATGGCTGACACAGGCGTCGAGGACCGGTCGACCTCGGGCACGCCTGCGTTCATGGCGCCTGAGCAAGTGGTGGGTGACAAGATCACGCCCGCTGCCGACTGGTATGCCCTCGGCGTCGTGCTCTTCAAGGCGCTGAGCGGCGTGTATCCATTCAGCGGACCGGGCTCCACGGTGCTGCTGGCCAAGCAGGATCTCGATGCGCCACCGATCGACGGCTTGGTTTCGGGGGTCCCCGAGGACTTGTCAGCGCTCTGTGATGCGCTGTTGCGGCGAAAAGCAATCGATCGGCCCAGCAGCGAGCACATTCTCGGTGTGCTGGGCGTGTCGGTCGAAGCAGCTGTGTCTTCAACCGATACCCCGGCGGGCGGTGCGTTCGTGGGACGCGCCGACGAGCTCGCCGTGCTGCATGATGCCCTCAATCAGAGCCGTCGACCCCAATTAGCGTGCGCGCTCGTGGTGGGACGGAGCGGTATGGGAAAGAGCACTTTGGTGCGTCGCTTCGTGCACGAGCTCGATAGCGACATGGGTGCCCAGCGCGCACTGATCTTGCGCGGGCGCTGCTACGAACGGGAGACGGTTCCCTACAAGGCTTTCGACGCCGTGATGGACAACCTGGCGCGAGCTTTGCTCACTTTGCCCGAGCCGCGCAGGCGCATCTTGCTGCCCAAGCACTTCGAACACCTGTTGCGCCTCTTTCCCGTGCTGCGCCGCGCTGCGAGGGGGCGGAGCTCGGGTCCGAGTGACCCAACTTGCAGCCCCGAAGAGCTGCGCTATCGGGCGTTCGGTGCGCTGCGCGAGCTGCTCGGACGCATGGCTCCCGCGGTTCCGCGGGGCCTCTACGGCGACGAGTTGCTGTGGGCCGACCGCCACAGTCTCGATCTGCTGCCGAGCTGGGCTGCGCCCGGGGGCGCGCCGCCGATGTTGTTCATCGGTACGGTGCGGGCCGAGTCGCTGAGCGGGCAGACGCCCCTCGAGGAGTTGATGGCCGTCATCGCCAAACAACACTACTTGCGTCGCATCGAGGTTGGCGCACTCGGCTCAGAGGAGCAGCAACGCTTGGTGCGAACGATGCTGGGCCCGCTGGCCAAGTCGACATTGCTCGAACAGTCCATGTGGGGCGAAGCCGATGGCAATCCGCTGTTGCTCGGCGAGCTCGTTCGTCACGTCCAGGAGCACGGCGGCGAGCTTCCCGCAGTGCAAGGGGCGACGCTCGAGGGCGTGCTCTATCGGCGCATGAGTCATCTGCCGAGTCCCGCTCGCGCGCTGCTCCAGATGGTGGTCGTGTTCGGTGTGCACACACCGTTGTGGGTTCTCGGCGACGCGGCGGGCTTGGACAGTGATGAGCGCGAGCGCGCCCTGTCGGTGCTGCGTGCCGCGAGCATGGTGCGTTTGACCCGACATGGAACCGAGCCTTGGGTGACGGGCTACCACGATCGTGTGCGCGAAACACTCGTGGCCCGCATGTCGCCAGAACAGTCGCGTGAGGCCCACCTGCGTGCAGCCGCCGTGCTCGAGCGCTGGGAGGACGCTGGTGCCGATCGTTTGGCGCAGCATTGGTTAGCGGCAGGCGAGCCTATCGAGGCCTTCTCCTACCTCGTGCGCGCCGCCGAGGCAGCGGCCAACAAGCTGGCGTTCGATCAAGCTGCCGAGCAATATGCCTCGGCCCTCGAGCTGCATGAGGTGGCCGCCGAACAGCGCGAAGCCTTGCTGCCAGCTCGCGCCGACGCGCTGGCGCACGCGGGCCGCCACTTCGAGGCCGCCGAAGCCTACGAACAGGCTGCCGTGCCCGCCTCGGGACTGCTTCGCTTCGAGCTGTCGCGACGCGTTGCCGAGAACCTCATCAAGAGTGGGCGCATCGAGCGCGGTTTGGACAGTTTGCGACGCGTGCTTGCCGAGCAAGGCATCGATATTTCGCCCACCCGCCGCAGGGCGCGTTGGTCGCTCGTGGCACAGCGCGCCAAGCTGATGATTCGTGGCATGGGGTTCAAGCCTCGGGCCGAGAGTGAGGTGGCGGCGCGGGACTTGGCGCGGCTCGATGCGCTGCACAGCGTGGCCTCCACGGTCGCCATGATCGACCACATTCGGGGCGGTGTGCTTCAAACCAAGCACCTACTGCTCGCTTTGCGACTTGGTGAGCCGCGGCGGATCCATCGAGCTCTGGCAGCAGAGGCGATTTTTGCATCCTCTGCGGGCATGCTGAAGCGGGCCGAGAAGATCTGCCGGCGTATCGAAGCAGCACAACCAGGACTGGCCGATCCTTACCTCAAGGGCTCGCTGTGGATGGCCAAAGGCGCCACGGCCTTCTGGGGCAGTCAGTTTGCTGAGGCAGCGGAAGCCTTCAGCCGCGCCGAGCAAGTCGCTGCATCCGACTTGGTCGGCGCCGAATGGGAGCGCATCACTTCGCGTTTCTTCTATTGCATGGCGCGTATCAACATGGGCAGCTTCGCTGATGCTGCTGATGCCGTGGGCCGCTTCGTGGAGGATGCAGAGCGCCGCCAAGACGCCTACGCGCTCAATCTCTTCAAGACCCAGCCCATGGTCTATCGCTTGCTGCGCCTCGACCAAGACTCAGAGGCGCTCAGTGTGCTCGAAGGTGCGCTCGCAGGCTGGCCGGACGAGCCCTTCATGGCGCACTACTTCGAGCGAATCGCCAGAGTGGTCGTTCACTTGTATCGCGGCGATACCGACCGAGCGCATCAGCTGTTGGTTCAAGCGGCCCCCATGTTTCGCGAGAACATGCTCGGGCAGGTTCCCCTGGTCATGCTCGAGTACCACATGTACCACGGCCGCGCGGCAGTCGCTGAGGGGGCTCGCAAGCCGGCGCGGGCGGCCATGCGCTTCTTGCGTCGTTATGGTAACGAGCTGGGTCGTGCCCTTTGGGCTGGCTTGCAAGCCACGGCTGCGTCGCTCGAAGGAGCCTCGAGCGATGCTGTTGCAGCGCTGCTCGAGATCGTGATTGAAAGCGGTGAGCAAGCCCAGACCCCACACCTGGTTGCTGCTGCTCGTTACCGGTTGGGGCAGTTGCGGGGGGGCGGCGAAGGCGACGCGCTCTGTCAGCAAGCCATCGACTGGGCAAAGCAAGAGGGCTTCGTGGCGCCGGAGCGTTATCTGCGGTCCTTGTTGCCGGGCTTCTGTGCGCCCACCGATGGAGTATCATCGTTGCCCTCATGAGCGAGCAGCCGTCGTCCGCCGCCATAACGTTTGGCCCCGCAATATTCGTTTTGATCATCGGTGTGTTGATTTGTGCGGTGCCGTTCTTGGGCAGCCTGGTTGCGGGAATGCTCGGCGTGCTCTTCATACGTTGGGGCCGTGATCAGGTGCGCACCGCGGCGCGCCACGAGCTGCCCCGCGCGCCGCAGGCCCTCGACGACGTGCGGATGGGCGAGCTGGCATGCATTGCGGGCACGGTCACGAGCCCCAATACGGTCAAGACCCCCCTCGGGCAGGACGCGGCCATTGCTGTTGGTTGGATCGATTCGGAACCAGATGACGTGGCCAGCAGCAGCGGCCTGGTGTGGTCCAAACAATGGGGCAAAGAGCTCGCGCTGAGCTGCGACGGCGGCAGCGTGCGCCTGAACAGCGAGGGTCTCGACGTCATCACCGTCAAAGTCAAGGCCAACACGTGGGACGACAAGCCCCCGCCGGCCCTTCTCGAAGTGCTCAGCACGATCGACCGTGACACGCTGCCCAAAAACGAGCTGCTCGAGTACGGCGAACGCGTCATCGCCGCTGGTGCCCAGGTCGTGGTGACCGGCAAAGTAGCCAGCATCGATGAAAAGCCCACGGCGGGGGGCTATCGGGATGAAGGTCGGGCGCGCCAGCTCACCCTGGCTTCGCTCGATGACGGCACCCCGATACGAATCGCCGACTCGCCCCACACCGCTGCCACACTGGCGGCCGAGGGCAGGGGACTGCAGCTAGCGGGCTACGTCTTGATCCCCCTGGCCGTGGCCTGCGCCGGAGTCTGGGTCCACATCTTCAACTGAATCGATGTCTCCGCGTTTGTGTGGTTGAGAAGACTCGGAATCATCCGCTGGCCAATTGGGCCCAGCAGTCGAGGTGTTGTTCGGCGAGGCTTTTTGGGGTGCTAGCGGCGGCGATGAGCCAGGGCCAGACCTGCCAGTAGCGCCAGCAGCCATGCCATCGAGGCTGGACCTTCTGGCGAGCCCGCAAATGCACAGCTACAACCGCCCCGCGCAAACACCGAGCCAGTCGCTGCATTGCCGCCCAGCCCGCCTCCGCCGTTGCCACTGCTGCTGCCGCCAGCGCCGCTGCTACTGCCGCTACTTCCGCCGCCGCTTCCGCTGCTGCTTCCGCCGGTGCCGCTGCTGCTCGCTCCGCCGGTGCCGCTGCTGCTCGCTCCGCCGGCCCCGCCGCTGCCACCGACGTCATCTGCCGGATTGTTGGGATCGATCTCACCGGCGTCGATGCCGCCGTTGAAATTGAGGTCCTCGTTGCCGTCTGCAACACCGCCATCATCGGTGTCGGTGTCGAGTGGATCGGTGGTTGTGCCTGGCTCGGAGTCCGGGACGAAGCCTCCACCCGTATCCTGACCCTCGGGCGCGGTCAGGCCGAGCTCGGTGCCGTCTTGGATCCCGTCGCCGTCGGTATCGGCCAACAGCGGATCGGTCTCCCCTTGGCCAGACTCACCCGTTCCACCGAGGGTGTTGCTGGTCGCGCCGTCTTTGTTGGCGTCCTCGCTGCCGTCGAGCAAGCCGTCGTCGTCGCTATCGTCGTCGTTGGGATCGGTCTTGGTCTGAGGATCCTTGTCCGCTGCGTAGGCTCCGGCGTTGGCGTCGGTCCCGCCGAAGGGGATGGCGTTGCCATCGCTGTTGCCTGGCGCCACCGGACTGGTCAAGCCGACCTCGAGGCCATCGTTGAGCCCATCGCCGTCGCTGTCTGCTTTGAGCGGATCGGTTGGTCCGTAATTGGCCAGCGGCCCCGTGCCGTTGAGCTCGTCGCCATCGGAGATGCCATCGTCATCGCTGTCGGCATCGACGGGGTTGGTATCGGTGTTGGGATCGTATTTGTCGTCGCCGCCGACCTCGTCGCCATCCTTGATACCGTCGTTGTCGGTGTCGGGATCGGCTGGATCGCTGCCAATCAGATTCTCGGCGGGATCGGAAAGACCATCGCTGTCGCTATCGAGCCACATACAAGCAACCGACTCGTAGTCCGAGCCGTTGTTGATGGGACGTGGGTTGCTGGCGGCGCCTGTGTTCTTGTTCACTTCCCACACGGAGGAGGTCGAACCACGGCTGGCCCAAAGCTGACCGTTGGCGTCGATGCTGAGGCCCTCCAAGTCGTTCGCCCCGGTTGGGCCCACGTCGGTCGATGCACCTGTGCTCTTGTCGATGGTGATCAGACGATCACCTCCGCCGCCGTTGTTGGCGATGGCATAGAGCACGCCCGAGGTCGGATCGATGGCGAGGTCGTCGATGTCGCTGTTGCCGGCCACGTTTGGGATGATCACGTAGTCCACGCCCATCCCGAAGGCGTTGTTGACATGACTTCCGCTGACCGGATCGATGCGAATGAGCAGGTCGGGGCCGCCTTTGCGGACCGAGCCATAGAGAAACCCGTTGGTTGCGTCGAAGGCGAGCCCGTCCACATCAGAGAAGGAGGTGTTGCCGTTGGCGCCGCTGCCAGAGCCAATGGGATTGAGGGTTGCGGCGAATACACCAGTCTTCAAGTCGATGACGCCGAGCTGCCCACCATTGGCTGCGAACAGCGCGCCGGTGGTCGGTTGAAGAGCGGCCGCCTCGATGGCGTGGGTGCCCGTGCCGGTTCCGATGTTCGTCTCGTTGGTCGCCGGATTGAAGTCGTTCAGATCGAGCAAGGTCAGCAAGTCGTCGCCGCCGCTCTGGCCGCCTTGGTCAGCGACGAGATAGCAGCTCTGCGCGCGTGCGATGGCCGGCAGCAGCCATACGCAAGTTGCGATCAACACTGAGACGATGAAGACGCTATTGGGTCGGTAGCAACGCATATTCTCCCCCTATGCTCTACTCTATACTCTCCCGGACTCGACCCGGCTACATCGGTTGACAGGGGAACCACTGACAGTTCGACGAGCAGAAATGCCAATAACCGGGTTGGCAATACTCCCAATTGGTCCCCTGCTGGTATTCGCACTGCGCGCCTGACTTGAGCTTGCAGGTGGACCAGTCGCAGCTGTTGCTGCAGGTCTTCTGAGCGCACTGGTCGCAGTTGCCGGCTTTCGTGTCTCCAGGGGCGCAGGCGCCTTCGTTGGTGCACGAGCCATACTTGTCCCAGGTGCAGTTGTTGCTGCAAACGCTCGTTTTTGTTCCGCAGTTTCCGCAATCGCTTTGTTTCTTGGCCCCGGGGCTGCACTCCCCTTGGCCGAGGCAACTTCCTGCGGGATCCCAAGTGCAGCTGTCATTGCAGACGCTCGTTGCGGTTCCGCAATCGCCACACTCGGTGGCTTGCTCTTTTCCAGGAGCACACGCGCCCTCACCGGTACATTCAGCCGCTCCCCACGTTCCAGAGGGCTTGCAAATTGCCAGCAAGGTGCCGCAGTTGCCGCAGTCACCGAACACCTGCTCTGCGCCAGGCATGCAGCCGGAGCTCGCACCTGCCCCAGCAGTCCCCCCGCTGGTCGTGAGGATGGGCTCGCCGCCTGCGCCGGCCGTGCTTTGGGCCGCGCCGGCGTGGCCGCCGCTCGACTCATATGCCAGCTCGTCCACACCCCACAGCGCGTTGCAGCCGCCTCCGAGCGCCAAGCTCAACACGATGAGTAGCAAGCATGCCAGAGGAATGCCGCCTAGCGATGGCGCGGCGGCGGTCGCTGTCGATCGCTGGACCGTGTTCATGGCCGTGCGCCCAACGGTCGAGGCATGGTTGCCGACGACGTCTTTGGTGGTGGGGTGGCCATGCCCGATCCAAAATACTCCAAATCGACCGGGTCGCCCAGACGACCTGAGGGGCTCAGCTAGCAAGCAGAGTGATCAGCGGCGCGTTTTACACCGTCACACCCGCGCTGTTAGCATGAAGTCGTGAGCAGAGCCGTGGTGACAATTGGCGTGGCGGTGGTGATCGCGGCGTGTGGGCAGAGCTTCAGCAGCTCTGAAGGTAGCTCGTCGCTGACTACTGCTTCGAGCTCCAGCTCAGGGATGGGCGCTGGCTCGTCACAAGGCGGCACCACCGTGAGCTCTTCGGGAGCCGGCGGAGGCGCTGGCGCGATGATGACCAGCAGCACCACGACGAGCGGCACCACCACCACCACCACCATAACCACTGGCAGCAATACGCTGACCGGCACCGTGCTTCCGGGAGATGGTGTTCTGTGTGGGAACAACCAGGTCTGCCTGAACGGCCAGGTCTGTTGCTTCCCCCTGGACAAGCCCAACAGCTCGTTGTGTGTGCCTGTCGGCAACTGCGGTTTCGCCACGGCTTCTTGTGACGATCATGCCGACTGCGCTAACGGTGAGATCTGCTGCGTAGCAAAGAAGGGTGACCAGCTGCATGGCGTGGCCTGCATGCTGAGCTGCACCGGCGATAGCGAGCCGCTGTGCAAGAGCGACGCCGATTGTGGTGGGGAGACCTGCCAGCAGCACGAGAAGCTACCGGCAGGCTACAAAGTCTGCGACTGACCCAGCGTCTTACTAGCTCGAGCGGTCGTCAGCTGGCTTCCTCGTTCGTGCTGGCTTCGTCGTCGGTGCTGGCTTCCTCGTCGGTGCTGGCTTCCTCGTCGATGCTGGCCTCGTCTGTGGGAGGCTCGTCACCCTCGCGTCGATTTCGCCATGCGCTGATCCCCAGCCCGCCGAGCAGTAGCAACAGCACGGGCCATTGTCCGAAGCGTGCGAAGACCGTGGGGGGATCTTCACGCAAGGTGGGCCAGGTCAGCAGGTAGCCGGGGGCCGAGACGACCCGCCGTGCCCGCACGCGCCCGGCCGCATCGATCCAACCGCTCACGCCCAAGTTGACGGCGCGCACCAAGTCGCGGCGAAGCTCGACGGCGCGCATGGCCGCCAATCTCGCGTGCAGCTCTGGTTCCACGGTGCCGACGAACCAGGCGTCGTTGGTGACATTGACGAGCAAGTTGACGGGGTGCTCGGCCATGATGCGTCGGCCGAGCTCTGGAACCGTGTCCTCGTAACAGTTGAGCACGCCGATCCGCAGCTCAGCCGCGCCGCGCCGCTTCAGTCGGAGGCTGCGCAGATCTTTTCCGGACAGGAGCCCGCCGCCACGCTGGAAAGTTCGTCGCAGCCAAGGGATGCGCTCGCCCAGCGGCACGGACTCGCCAAAAGCGAGCAGCTTCATCTTGTCGTAGCTGGGTTGCAGTTTGCCGCGGCGGTCGACGATGGTGGCGCTGTTATAGCCATCGCGCTGCCATTGACCCGACGGCAAGCGAATGGGAGGAGCCGCGGCGATGAAACCGAACAAGACCGGTCCATGTACCGTGCCGCCGAGAATGCCGCGGCGTCCGCGTGGTGAGCGTGTCGAGTCGTGGGGAAGACGGTACGGATAGGCCGCTTCGGGCCAGACGCTCAGGTCGGTGCCCGCAAGCTCGGCCAGCCCAGTCTGCGTCTTGAGGGTGGCCAAGATTCGACCCCAGCTCTCTGGTCGCCAGCGGTCCCTCGGATCGACGCCGGCATGGATGAGCGCAAGGCG
The DNA here is from genome assembly GCA_964599485.1 of uncultured Polyangiaceae bacterium. Classification (GTDB taxonomy): domain Bacteria; phylum Myxococcota_A; class Polyangia; order Polyangiales; family Polyangiaceae; genus JAPYTK01. The sequence continues at coordinate 8,529 of CAZRGL010000094.1, read as the reverse complement.
CGCTTGCGAAAACCCCGGCTCGGACCAACGCGCCATCGACCAAGCGCCGTAGCCGAGCAAGGCCACGAAGGAGCCCAAGCTCAGTGCCACGGGCCACAGCACGCGGCGGCTGGCGCGGCGATCCTCACGATAGGCCAGCAGCGCCCGTACCAGCAGGGCCATCAACATCGCCATGAGCACGGACAGGCCTCGCTCGCCGAGCAAGTCGGCGGACTGCACCAAGATCGGCCAGGGCGACATCAAGCCTGCCGGCGTCCACAAGAACACGCTCGGCAGGTGCAAGGCGAGCAGTACGCCAGCGCCAATCGCGAGCTCGAGCGGTGCGCGAAGACGTTTGTGCAACCAACTTGCTAGGCCAACACCAAGCGCCCAATGAAGTGACTGAGCAGCTGAGAGCAGGGCGTGCGCGAGCAAAGCGGTGCCGCTGCCTAACGGTGTGAACAGCTCGATGACGCTGGGCACGAAGCGCATGCCGACGAGCTGTGCCGTGGTGCCCCAAATCCAGCCGAGCCCAAATCCACGCCAGAAGGTCTCGGCCTCATGAGCGAGCAGGGCCAACACCATCAGCGCCGCCAACATGAACAAGTACGCATCGGTCGGCGGCGCGACCAATGCGCACAACAGGCCGCCTGCTGCCGCGAGCAGCTTGCGTTGGTGGGTCCGTATCCGTTCGCGCAGCGCGGTCACAAGCTCCGAGACACCGAGCGCCGAGTCAGTTGGCCGCGGTGTAGCGTTTTCCTACCACCAAAAACTCACGCCGGCTCGCACCATTCCACCGGCCGAAGAGTTCGAGCCTTCGTTGGTCCGTGGGTTGTAGAACTCTGGATAGCGGCCATCTTGGTCGTCGTCGGTCCTGGTGCGCACGAATGCCAGTCCGTCCAAGTTGATGCCGATCAGGTGTGTGATGCGGAACTCGAGACCGAGACCGAGATGACCACCGAAGTAGGTGTAGTTGTCCTTGTCGCCCTCGGCGAGGTGGGTTTGCTGCTCCTCGGCGAGCACGCTGGCGAACGACCAGTTCACGCCGCCGATGATGTAGAACTGCGCCATGTTGCGCGGGTTGGCGTAAAACAGTGCGTTGAGGGCGAGTGGCACTTCTTGTCGCGAGTAGCCATTGGCGTCGCTGCCCGCCAAGAAATCGGCCGATACGCCGAGGGCAAAGTGACGGATGGGACGGTAGCGAAGGCTCATCCCGAGTCCGCCCATACCAGCGCTGTCCTCGGCGCTGTGCTGCGGCATCAAGGCTCCGTCGACACGAAGGTTCAGTCCCCAGCGACGATGGCGGCGGCGACGCCTTCGCTTGCTCCGGCGCGCTCGACGTTTTTCACGGCGCATGCCGGGGTAGTGCGGGGGCTCGGCGCCTTGTTCGTAGACGATGACTTGCCCTGGGCCACCATCGGCGCCCGGCTGATAGACGAAGACTCTTGGCTGATCGGGGTTGCTACCGGGCGCAGGGGGCGGGATGACGACAGTCGTGCCCCCATCGGCCGGCTCATCTGTGGGTGTTTCTGGCTGCCCTGGTTCCGGGGGCGGAGGTGGCGCGATCTCGGCTTGCTCGCAATATGCGCCGGGCGGGCAAGCAGGCGGTGGGGCGCTCTTGGCGGTCGCCGTCGACGCCGCCGAAGGTGGGTTCTTTTCGGCAGCCGCTGGCTGTGCCAGCGTCGGCGCGCTCAGACCAAGTAAGGCGAGGGCGCTTGCCGCACCCAACGAAGTCATTGTGCGTTTCATACCAAGCCAAGCGTAGCAAACAGTCCCGCTGGGTCCAGCATGTGACGCGGCGAGCAAGAAGCTGACCTCCTTCCGCCACAGCCCTTGACCTCCCGACTCCTCATGTTGATGCTTCCCTTTGCAATGTGCCCTTGGAACAAGAGCGTTCAACGAGCTTGCTCGAGTGACGCGAGTCCTGTGCCGGCTCCGGTGTTTGTATGAGCGATCCCGTCAGCCCGCCTGCGGCCATACCGCCATCGCTCACCGTCAAAGCAGGGCACGTGTTGCCGCTGTGGGCTGGGCACCCCTGGGTGTTCCAACAAGCCGTTGCCAACAAGGGCAAGGGGCTCGAGCCGGGTGACGAGGTGCTCGTCATCGATCCGAACGGGAAGATCCTCGGTCGGGGGTTGTTTTCCCCTAGCTCAGCGATCTCGGTGCGCTTGTACACACAGCAAGGCGGCCAAGCCATCGATGGCGCGCTGTTTCGCCAGCGCATCCAGGAAGCGGTGTCCACGCGGCGCGCGTTTGGGTTGCCTCACGACAAGCCTGGCGAGGCGACGACTGGTTATCGCCTCATTCACGGTGAGGGCGATCGCTTGCCCGGTCTGATTGTGGACGTGTTCGAAGACGTGCTGGTGGTGCAGCTCGGCACCATTGGCTTGAAGCGACGCGAGAGCGACATCGTAGCGGCATTGCTCGACGTTGTGGGCCCGCGCGCGATCATCGATCGCACGCCCAGCGGTATCGCTCGGCGGGAAGGCTTCGAGGTCGATGACAGCGCGTTGCGGATGCTACATGGCGAGCCGCCTGCTCATTTGGCATTCAGTGAGCTCGGCTTGCGCCACGAGCTGCCGATTGAGCTGACTCAGAAGACGGGTTATTTTTTCGATCAGCGACCGCTACGGGATCGAATCGCTGCGTTGAGCCGCGGCTCGCGGGTGTTGGATGCTTGTTGTTATACCGGCTCGATCGGTTTGGCGGCGGCCCGGGCTGGCGCCGCTGAAGTATGGGGTGTGGACAAGAGCGCCCCAGCCGTACTCGTTGCGGCGCATAATGCTGAGCTCAACGGCTTGGAGGATCGGGCACGCTTCGAAGAGATGGAAGCAGCGCGTGCGTTTCGTGCCGCGGCTGACAGCGGCGGCTTCGATATCGTGGTGTGCGATCCGCCCAAGCTCGCCGGTGGGCGCAAGGTGCGTGACAAAGCCATGTCGGGTTATCGCAAGCTGGCGGCGGGTGCGTGTGGCGCCGTCAAGCATGGTGGCCTTGTCGTGTTCTGTAGCTGCTCGGGCACCGTGAACCAGGCAGCTTTGCAGCGCTGCCTCGCGTTGGGAGCCCGCGATGCTCGTCGACGCGTGCTCATCATCGACCGCTTGTTCCAAGGGCCCGACCATCCCGTGCCAGCCGCCTTTCCGGAAGGTCTCTATCTGAAGGTGCTGGTGGCGCGAGTCGACGAGGCATGAGCTCGAAGCGCGGGCGAACCGCTGCAGGCGGGAGGGCAGGGTGAGCGCAGCGCGAGACTCCGACAGCGCTGGCCGTTTGCGTTGGCTGCGCTTTGTGGATCGGCTCAGCGGCGACGGTCCCCGGCCGACGACCTTGGGTGGACAGTTTCGTCGCAACCTACCGCTCTACTTCGCTGGTGCGGTGACGCTGCTGATCCAACAGTTGTTGATGGCCAAGCGAGACTTCCTGGTCAAAGCGGCGGTGGACGCGATTGGCCAACAACAAGCACAAGCAGCCGCGCATGCCGCGATTTTGATTCTGGTGGTCAGCTCCGGCGCAATGGTGGCGCGCTTGTTGTCACGGGTCACCATTTTCACCGGTGGGCGCAACGTCGAGTACGAGCTGCGCGCAAGCTTGCTCGAGCACCTGCACCGGCTCGGTCCGTCGTTCTTCCGCACCCTGGCGACGGGGGAGATCATGAGCCGGTCCACCAACGACTTGAACCAGGTCAGGTTGCTGCTCGGCTTCGGCATTCTCAACGTGATCAGCTCGCTCTTCGCGCTCACCAGCGCGCTGTACGTGATGTTCGACATTTCCTGGCGGCTCAGCTTGGCGGCGCTGAGTACCGTGCCGGTGCTGGTGCTCGTCACGCGCCGTTTCTCCACTTTGCTGTTCACCCGCAATCGTGCCAACCAGCAGGCCATTGGTGTGGTCAGCGATCGTGTGCTCGCAAGTCTTGCAGGTGTACGAGTCGTGCGCTCTTTCGCCATGGAGGATGCTGAGCTGGCCGCTTTCGAGGAAGCCAACCACGACTACCTCGAAAAGAGCCTGAGCCTGGCGCGTTTGCGTGGCTCGATGGGTCCGGTCATGGGTGCGGTCAGCGCAGCTGGCGTGTTGATCGTGTTCTGGTATGGCGGCAGCTTGTTGATCAGTGACGAGCAATTTACGCCGGGCGACTTCGTGGCGTTCTGGCTCGCCCTACTGAGGCTCACCTGGCCCATGATGGCAGTGGGTTTCGTAGCGGCCATCGTGCAGCGTGGCCGCGCAGGTTATGAGCGATTGCGGACCATTCTCGACGCCGAGCCCGACATCAAGAGTGGTGGCCAACCAGCGCCATCGGCGATTCGCGGTGAGATACGGGTCGAAGGGCTGAGCTTCTTTTATGGCGAGCGCCAAGTGCTCGATGACGTGGACTTGACCGTCCCCGCGGGAGGCTCGCTGGCGATAGTGGGTCGCACCGGTTCCGGCAAGAGCACGCTCGCAGCCCTGTTGCCGCGCTTGTTGCCAACCGAGCCGGGTTGCGTTTTTCTCGACGACCGCGATGTGTGCGACTTGCCCGTCGAGATCGTTCGCGCCTCGATTGGATATGCGCAGCAAGACGCATTCCTCTTTTCCACCACCGTTGCCGAGAACATCGGTTATGCACTCGATACGACCCGAGGGCAGGATGAGCGCGTACGCGCTGCGGCCGCCGAGGCTCAGGTGCTCGACGATGTCGCATTGTTGGCCGAGGGGTTCGATACCGTCGTCGGCGAGCGTGGTGTCCAGCTCTCGGGCGGGCAGAAGCAACGGGTGGCTTTGGCCCGGGCGCTCATCCGCGAGCCGCCCGTCTTGGTGCTCGACGATCCGCTCTCTGCAGTCGACGCTGCGACCGAGGCGGCCATTCTCAAGGCCATCGATCGGCAAGCTGCCCAGCGTACGGTGATCCTCATCACCCACCGAGTTGCTGCTGCGAAGCGCTGCGACCAAGTGCTGGTGCTGGAGCGAGGACGGGTGCTGGAGCGAGGCACCCATGAAGAGCTCTCGGTCGCAGGCGGGCTGTACGCGCTGTTCGCGGAAGAACAACAGATAGAGGACGATCTGGCTGCGATCAGCGCACGGGGAATTCCGCCGCAACCCTCAGCGGGGCGTCCATGAGCGAGAAACGTGCCTCTGAGCCGCCGGGGCCGACAGCAGCGCAACTCGCTCTGAAGCGCTTCCACGACGAAGACGATCTCGAGCGGGTCTATGATTTCCGACTGCTCTTGCGGCTCTGGCCGCATGTGCGTCCCCATCGCGCTTTCTTGTTCGGCTCCTTGTTGTTGCTGTTGATCATGGCGGCGTTCGGCTTGGTGCGGCCGCTCATCATGAGGGCCGCCCTCAGTGGCCTGCAGCAGCCGGGCGGTGGGGGGGACTTGGCCCAATATGGCTTCATGCTCGCCGGGGTCATCGTCGTCGAGCAGCTCTTGGCGTTTCCGCAAATGTACTGGGTGCAGATCGCCGGCGCCCGCGCCATGGCTGACCTTCGCACCAAGGTGTTCACCTTCTTGCATACGCGCTCGTTGGCATTCTTCGACCGCACACCAATTGGTCGGCTGGTCACCCGCGTGACCAACGACGTCGACGCGATGGGCGAGATGTTCGCCTCGGGCGCGCGCAACGCGGCCGGTGCCGTGGTGCGCCTCGTGGCCAACGTGGTCATCATGCTGACCCTCGATTGGCGCATGAGCTTGTTCGCTTTCGCCGTCGTTCCGCCCATTGCGCTCTTCGTGAACTGGACGCGCAGGCGCATGCGTGTCGTGTACCGTGAGGCCCGCGCCAAGACAGCGCGCATGAACGCTTATCTCAACGAGCAAGTCTCGGGCATTGCCATCGTGCAGGCCTATGCGCGCGAAGAGAAGAGCCAGCAGGAGTTCGACGAGATCAACTTCGCTTACCGCGCTGCCAACACCCAAGCCATCATGCTCGACGCCGCCCTCGATGCATCAATCGAGATGGTGGGCAGCATGTGCATTGCCGCGATCCTCTGGTATGCCGGCGTGCGCGCCATCTCGCCGGGCATAGATTTCGGTACGCTGTTTGCGTTCGTGGCGTACATCGACATGTTCTTCATGCCGATCCGCAACTTGTCAGCGCGCTATACCCAAATCCAATCTGCATTGGCTGGGGCCGAGCGCGTTTTTCAGCTGCTGGCCGACCAGGAGCAAGATGGGGCGGGCGGGCAAGCTGAGCAGGAAGCGCTCGACGAAGACGCGCCGTCGCCGGTCAGCGCCCGCGACGGGCGGGCATTCGCGTTCGAAGACGTCGACTTTGCTTACAAGCCTGGTGTGGTGGTTCTCAAGGACATTTGTCTCGAGGCTTGGGTTGGCGAGACCGTCGCCATCGTGGGGCCGACAGGCTCGGGAAAGAGCACCATCGCCTCGCTGTTACTTCGCCTCTACGAGCCCCAGCGCGGCCGCGTCGAGGTCTTTGGTCGTGAGGTTCGCGAGCTCAGTCGCAAGCGCTTACGAAAGCAGTTCGCCGTAGTCCCGCAGGACGTGTTTCTTTTTCCGGGTACGGTGGCGAGCAATGTTGCCGCCGGCGCCGAGACCGTCGATCGCGCGCGGGTTCGTGAGGTGCTGGAGCGAATCGGCGCGCTCGAATTGATCGAGGCGCGCGACGAGGGCATCGACACGGTCGTGCGCGAGCGTGGCGCCAACTTCTCCGCTGGCGAGCGCCAGCTCATTGCTCTTGCGCGGGCCTTGTATCGGGACCCGCCCATCATGATCCTCGATGAGCCCACCGCCAACATCGACAGCGATACCGAGGCGCGTCTGCAGCGCGCCATGGAAACAGCCATGTCGGGTCGCACCGCGCTGATAATTGCCCACCGTCTGTCCACGATTCGCAACGCCGATCGGATCGTCTGCTTGCACTTGGGACAGGTGGCTGAGCAAGGTACCCATGAAGAGCTCGTGGCGCTCGACGGAATCTACGCGCGTCTATACCGGCTCCAAGACACGCGCCGCGCCCTAGCTCAAAGAGCTGAGCAGCTTTGCAGCGGCGACGCGGATTGTTGAGTGTCGCTGCAGGCTGGTAACACACAGGACCGCGGGGCTGCTGTTGGCGCGCCTCGGGAACAATCTGGGTTGGTGGGGGTCCCCCGAACGCGTTGGTGTTGGTCAGTCGATGTGCAGACCGGTGTTGACCAGCCAACCCCACGCTCCAAGTCCGCCCGCGTCGCGGTCGAAAGGTGGACCGAGCTCCTCGTCGAGGGGCATCATGATCCCCAACCTCAAGAAGCCCAGATCGCGTGACACGACGAAGAACGGGCTCATGGCGAACTGGTAGTTGTCCTCGCCCGGCCCGATGGCCACTCCTTGCAAACGCAGGCCAGCGCCGATGCTATGTCCGAGCTGCAGCTCCACGGCGTGGTAGAAGGCGCCCGCAATTTTGTCATCGCGGTTGTTGCCCGTAGGAAACCACACCGAGGGCTCCAGTTTCACGCGCAGCTCGACGATGCTGGCGTGGTACTCGATGGCGAAGAACGCCTGCAGCGGAACGATGTTCTCGTAGTGAAGGTGGGCGTGCCACAAAGCGCGCGGGATGGTGAGCGCGCGAAAGTCGTCGTCCTCGACCAGCGGGATACCCAGCGAGCCGCCTCCTGTCATCCAGAACCTCTTCGTGACCCGGCCCACATGGTGGACCCCGACGGTCGGGTTGCCAAAGGGGGCGAGCCAGCCCAACGGAAGTACTGCGTCGATGAAGGTACGGGAGGCCAACGGAATGGTCGCCACCACATTGACGCCCATGGTTCCGCCTCGGGCCTCGTTGTCCAGGTAGGCCGCTCCGTCGATGGCGATGCGCCCACGCTGCGCAAAGGGGAGGCCGGTTTTGGTAGCGCCCGGCGGCGGCTTGACCTCAGGTCGTTTGGGCAGCGGCGATGGCCCCCAGCCACGATGACCAGGCGGTGGTGCTTGGTAGGGTGGTGGACCCCAGCCGCCGTGGCCACGTGGGGCAGGCGGCGGCGCTGGCGGCGGGAGCCGTGTCGGTGGTGTTAGCGCTACCGGCGGTGGCGTGGGCGCCGTGGGCGATGCTGGGGGAGGCCGTGGTCCTGGCGGAGCTGGCAGCGCCGAGGGAGGCGGCGGCGCTGGCTGTGCTGCAGCCGTCGGCACACCGCCGCTCGGTGCGATTATGGCTGTTGCGAGTACGGCGAGGGAAATGGTTACGGTGAGTTGCTGGCGCTGCATCACATTCAATCATCATGGTGCCATGGCGGCTGATGACCGCGCGGCGTCGTGCGAAGCGTAGGAAAGAACAATCAGGAAACAATCAGGAGCGGGCGACCGACAGGATCACCGGAAAGCTCGCCTCTGTCGACCCACTTCCCTTTAAAGCGAAAACCCGCTCTGCACGAGGTCATCGAATATGGCCGGAAGCCGAACTGGATGGTCCGCATCTCGGACAGCCATCGCGCTACGGCATCAAAGGTACGGACTCAGGACATCGCTGACACGTCCACGTCCACGCGCACCCGCACGTGCACGCCTACGGACACGAACGGAAGTGAAGCCGGATTCGGACGCGGGAGGGGGTAAACCGCCCGAGATCCCCCTACGGACATTCGGTTTCCAGCACGCCGAC
>CAZRGL010000093.1:0-24644 GCA_964599485.1 uncultured Polyangiaceae bacterium | reverse complement strand
CGACCACGTAACAGGAGGGACGGTTCCGCCACCCCATTCTTATGCCTCCCCTACTACATTGATTTCGGAGTTACCAACGAGCAGCCCACCGTCTGCATTGCGCTGCTAATGGGTACGCAGAATGATGTGGTAACCAAATGGCGTCTCGACGGGTCCGCTAATGGCTCCGACAGCGGTGGCTTCGACCCCAAGTTGGAAGGTTGGCACCATCGAGCCCTTGCGCCAGCGTCCCAGGTCACCACCCCGGCTGGCGGCACCGGGCTCGTCGGAGTATCGAGCGACGACACCGCCAAACCCCGACGGCCCGGCGGTGGCTGCAAGCTTGGCTATCATTCTTGCCCGCGCCAGCGCTTGCTGTTTGCTGCGGGTGATCCCGGTCTGCGCGCGGCGTGCCCCCTGGTATTGCACCAGAATGTGCTTCGCGCCGAACTGCTTGGGCTTGGTCGCCTTGCCGCATTGATTAGCGGCTAGAACGCAGAGGCCTTGTTGTTTGCAGACTGTCGAGCGGCGACAGTCCGCCGATGAGACGGCGACGCAGCTTCCTTGATGTTCGCCGCAGCGGCCTTGCTCGATGCAGAGCCGCGCGTTTCGGCAATGGTCGTCGGTCTCAGCTACGCACATGCGGTTGGGGTCGAAGCCACATTGCCCCTCCGCACGACAACCATCCGATGCCGCGCAGTCCTTGGCGCCGCCGATGACGCAAGCGTTCTGGCTGGCGGTGCAATAACCCGCCTCGCGGCAGCGGGCCGAACGCTGGCAATGCCCGTTGTAGCGTGCGACGCAGCTTCCATTTCGGAAGATGCACGCGCCCAGTTCTTCGCACTCCCAGCTTCCGGCGCAGCGCTTGTCGATGGGGGGTGCTGGATCGTCGTCGTAGTCGTTGTCGATCGGCTCGGGGGCCGGAGTCGGATCGGTGTGCGGCACGACTATGGCCACAGGTACTTCGGCAGGAGGGGGAGACGCTACCGGCGAAGGGCAACCAAGCGCCGCGAGCATCGCTGTACCGCAAGACAGTGCTTTGGCAGCAGCGCTCAGGGCTTGACGGTACATTCGCTCGCTCCGGCGTCTGCCTCGGCATACGGGAACAATTTCTTGCAGAGCGGTTCGAGCTCGGAATCAGGCTTCTCCACTGGTGGAGGGGGTTCGACGGGTGCCGGCTTGGTTGGTGGAGGGCAGGCCAGCAGCGAGGTGGCGAGGGCCGCGGTGACGACCATGAGCAGAAGCGAACGAAGTAGGGGCATGGGACCTAGGCAGGATAGGCTAGATTTGGGCTGCAGCTGTGATCCCTAGCACAGTTGGGAGCGCCGACGGGCAACTCGGGCCATCGTAGACGCACGTCTTCGCTCAGCGCTCCGGCTCGACCGCGTCGACCGGCTCGGTTGGTGTCTCGACGGCGCGTCGCCACAGATCGGGCCAAGGGCCACTGGCTTGCAGCTGCGACAGCACCGAGTTGAGGCCCCACTGCAGGCGGTTGACGAACAGCGTGTCGCGCGGCATCCCGGCCTTGTAGCGGTTGGGGTTCTTCCAGAGCAGCAGGTCGTAGGAGCGGGTCACGTAGTCGTTGTCGAAGCGAAAGCCGTCGTTCATGAACGGCTCGTAGAGATAGCGCATCACGTTCCATTGGTAGTCCCAGTCGAAGCCACGTTCCTTCGCTACCAGGCCCATATCGATGCTTGCTTCCTTGAACACGGCGCGGTCGCCATCGAGGATTGACAGCGCGAGCCGTTTCCAGCTCTCCACATAGGGCTTGCTGAATCGCTTGATGCAGCCGAAGTCGAGAAACACCACTTCGTCACCGGCGAACAGATAGTTGCCCGGGTGGGGGTCGGCGTTGAACACGCAATGATGGAAGATGCAGTTGAAGCAAACCTCGAAGATGGTGGCTGCGGCGCGATCCCTGAGCGTCTGGTCGGGCTGCTCGCAAAACGCGCCAAACGACAAGGCATCGACCAGCTCACTGGTGAGCACTCGGCGCGTCGACCGTGCTTCCACTACCCTAGGTACCGAGGCGCGCGCGAACGGCTCGAGCAAGCGACAGAACAAGCGCTGGTTGGCCGCCTCCCGCACGTAGTCGCACTCTTCGTCCATGCGCTCCTGCAATTCTGCCACCAGACCGCCACCGTCGACTGCAGAGAACATCGTCGAGAGTCGGGCGAGGGTGCCGACCGTTCGCAGATCGCTCTTGAGCACTTTGTCGATATCGGGATATTGCACTTTGATTGCGACCTTGCTTCCTTCGAAGCGGCCGCGGTGAACTTGACCGATCGAGGCTGCAGCGAAAGGCTCGCGCTCCAGCTCGTCGAACAGGTCGTCTGGTGCTGAGCCGAGCTCGCTCTCGATGACCGCGGCCACGGCTTCGTAGCTCATGGGCGTGCTCTGCGCTTGCAGCTGGGAGAGCACTTTCTGCGCCTTGGCCGGCATGGCGCCTTCCAGGTAGCTCGCCATTTGGCCGAACTTCATGATCAAGCCCTTCATTTGGCTCATCTGTTCGAGCAGCTCTTCGGCTGCCGCCACCGCTTTTTCCTCGTCCACTTCCTTCGCTTTGGCGTTGGGGTTGAGGGTCTTGGCGAGCATCTTGAAGCCGGTCTTGCTCGCCAGCTTGGCCGTTACCAGGGTGCGATCACGAAAACCTCGTGCCAGCTTGGTCAAGGATCGTCGTTTGGTCGCCATCGCTTCCCCCTATATTTGCGGCCCGCAGCCCTGCGGCGCACTGTGCGCGGTTGAGTTGGGCCTAGATTCGGCGTTGGAAGGCCGAATTGCAACTATGCTTATGGCTTCATGGCGCTCGATCCGAAGCTTGCCGTTCCGTTTCCGGTCGAACGGCTCTTCGACGCCGACTTTCTGCCAAAGTGGTCGGTGATCCACCGGGAGCGTCGTCGCGTCTTGCTGCGTTGTGAGGATGGCAGGATGCTCTGGGCCTACCTGCGTCGAGGTACGACCGTGGTGCGCTGCGAGCTGCTGCAGGGGCGGCAAGCCGAAGAGCTCGCGCGTCGTTTTGCCCATCCCCAAGAGGTCGCTGGTGAGCTCGCCGAGCAGCTCGTGGTGGGGCGCTATGCCGAAGATGCGCTACGAGGCATCGACAGCCCTACCGTGGCAGCGGCGCGCTACCTCGGCTGTCGAACGCGCGGCGCGGCTGGCGGTGCGCCCCAGCTTGGTGGCGAGCAAGAGCGGTTCTACGAAATCGCTGGTGTGGGCGTGCTGGTGCTCGACGTGGACCGGCAAGGGATCCTGCTGGGCTATCGCTTGCTGTCTCGGGAGCAGTCGGAGCGGCTCCTCGACAAGCCGCCTGCCGACATGCGTTGTAGCGCTGCGCTGCGCGTTGCTCGGCCGATCGTCACCGGTCGTCCTTCGATTGCCTATCACCCCAAAGCGACCGATGTGCCTCAGGAGCCGCCGCTCACCTTGCTCGTGATGGGTGATTTCTGCGGCCACGCTGGGCAAGAGCCGCTAGCGGACCGAGCACCCCTGTTGCTGCAGCGCTCGGGCCTGCAGCGCGTCATGGCCGAGCTCGCGCCTCGGTTGGATTTGGGCCAGCTGGACTTTGACCGACCGGACTTCAGCCAACTCTTGGACCAACTGGATTCGGCCCAACCCCAACGGGATGAGGCCAGCTTGCGCTTTCGCGCTCTCGACGACTTCGCACCCGACGGCCTCATCCGGCAACCAGCGGTCGCTCCACTGTTCAGTCGTTGCGCGACAGCCCATGAGCGTTCTTTGCTTGTGGACAAGCTGCTTCTGCAGCCCCGTTTTCGGGTCCTCGAATCAGCCTGGCGCGCACTCGCCTGGTTGCTCGACAGCTGTTGGGGGGACAGAAACTCCGTGCAGATCCTGCTGCTGCCGTGCACCAAGGAGCAGCTCCGAGAGGACTTTGCTGACGCCGCCGAGTTGCGCCGCAGCAGCTTGTACACCACGTTGCGTGCCGCCGAGGCGCGAGGCAGCCCAATCACTGCAGTGATCGCCGACTTTGCGTTCGGCACCGATCGGTCTGAGGTGGGTCTGCTGGAACGATGCGCGGCCGTCGCCGCGCGCCGTGCGGTCGTCTTCGTTGCGGCTGCGGCGCCGAGCTTGTTTGGTGGTTCAGGTTTTGCTGCGATGCCCCCAGCAGAGCGACTCGAGCGGATGTTCTCGGCTGAGCGTTTCGATTCCTTGGCGGTGCTGCGTCAGTCTTCGACCAGTCGATTCCTCGCGCTGCTCTTGCCGCGCATCCTGTTGCGTCCTCCCCATGGCAGCAGCGGTTGGCCCGTGCGCGAGCTCGCCTACCGTCCAACCGATTTGCCCGCGGTGCTGAGCTGCTGGGGCAACCCTGCCTTCGCTTTTGCACAGCGGCTGCACGATAGCTTCATGGCTCACGGGCTGCCTGCCAACATTGCCGGCCGTGAGCATGGGGGCACGGTTCACGGCCTGCCCAATACGATGGAAGCCAGCCAGCCAGGGCCGACGGAAGTGCATGTCGGAGCCCACTATGCCCACAAGCTTGCTGAGCAAGGCTTGTTGGCGCTGTGGCACCAGCCCTCAATCGAGCATCCATCCTTCTTGTCTTCGCGCTCACTATTGGCAGCTGGCGACAGGGCGGATTGGGCGGGGGCGGAGCGTGACAGTCGCGACGAAGAGCTTGCCCTGACGCTTATCGCTTGTCGTCTGATGCAGTGCATGCGCTTACAAGCGGGGAGCGGGGCATTCACCGACCACAGCCTGTCGGAGCTCGAGGAGGCGCTAGGAGAATGGCTCGACCGATTGTGCAGCTCAGAAATAGCGCCCGATCGTTCGCGGCTCCTGTCCAAAGCGGATCTACGCATTCATCCTGGAGAAGGTGGTTGCGGGCTGGTGCTTCGGGTGGCGCTGCAGCCACCAGCTCCAGCCGAGCCCCTGACCCTCCAGTTGCGAGGATGGCTCGATCAATCCGAGCCTGAGCCAACAGCATCCGCCGACGATTCCCCCAGCGAAACAACGCCGTTGCCCGGTCTGCAATGGAGTGCTGCAAACAACGACCGCGGTGAGCTGGCCTTGCTGCAACCGTTGCCGGTCCGGCCCACCGCCATGTTGGCAAACCGAGTCACGTTGCGACTGCCACGGAACGCCGAGCTGTTGCCGATCTGGGCGCGACCGGTCGCGCTGTGGCCCGAGCATCCTCGTCGCGATGGTTTCGACACTGGGTCCACCGCTCGACTACAGCGCGCGGTGGAGCGAGGCGCTACGCCCGAAGTGCAGCTGGCCATGCTCATGACTCAAGGTCACCAGCTCCAAGTCTGGGCACAAGAGCTGTTGCTGTTGGCAGCGCCGGCCAAGGGCGGCCGATCGGAGACGGCTCGACGTGCTTGGTCGCCGCGTGCCGCAGCCGGAGCAAGGGTCTTTGCGTGGGAGCTTCCAGCTGATCATGAGTTGGCAGAGCGCTTGGGGATCGTAATCGCTTGCCGAAGCCTGCATCACGATGACGGTACGACCTTGCGCCTTGGGGTCAGTGCTGTCGGTTTCGGCAAGCGTGAGGCTCCAGCTTGGCTCGCGGGATACGGTCAGCGCATTGTCGATAGCGCTACAGCCGGGATTCGCCACTGGGTCCGGGGACCGATGCGCTTGCTGTTGCCGTTGCCGCTTTCGGATGCCTCGGCCAACTTGAGCGTGGAGCTCGCGGATGGCTACACAGCTCGAATTGGCATCGAAGCCGACAGCGCTTGCTACGAGCTGAGCCAGCTGCGGCAGCCATCGGGGCCGCTGTCGCGTTGCACCATTCATGTTCTGCCTGCCGCGCAATTGTTGGCTCCTTCTGTTCGGGGACAGCGGGAGGCTGAGCCACACACCGCCCCAGTTCTCGGTCAGAACGTCAGTTGGTGGGCTCAGCGACGAGGCGGCCGCGTTCGGCGCGAATGCGTAGTGCCGCTCAGTCTGCCCGGGCAGCTTTGCGCCACCATCGTATCGGAGCTCGACGAACCATCCGCGTGGCAGGATCACATGAACATGTTGAGCTCGCTCGGCCTCCCCGTTTCGGCCGCTGCCCACAAGCCCTACGAGCTCGACACGCCCTCGTCCGACAGGCCTCTCGACTCAACGCCTACCTGGTCCGAGCTGTATCAACGTACTGCCCAGCTGGGCGTTGGCGGAACCGGCGAGGTGCACCGTGTCTTGCACCGCGGCTGGGGGATCGAGCTGGCGGTCAAGCGGCCCCGCAGCGAGCTGTTGGAACAAGGGGGAATCGATAGCCTCGTTCGTGAGGCTGAGGCATGGATCAACCTCGGTATGCATCCCAACGTGGTGAGCTGCTACCAGGTTCGATTGCACGACGGCGTCCCTCACGTTCTCGTGGAGCTCGTAGACGGTGGCAGCTTGGCCGATTGGATCGCTAGCGAGAGGCTTTACGCCCTGGTCGATGATCACCCCGACGCGGCGCAATACGACTCCCCTGAGAAGCATCGCCACGTCTTGGTACTGCAGCGCATTCTCGATATTGCCATTCAGGTCGCGCACGGGCTGCACCATGCGCATTCCCATCAGCTCATTCATCAAGACGTCAAACCGGCGAACGTGCTGCTGACCAAGACCGGGATCGCCAAAGTGACGGATTTCGGACTCGCCAAAGCGACGGCCCACATGCGCACGCCTGCGCAGGGCGCGGGCACGATCGTGGCGACCTACGGCGGCCTGACGCCCGCCTACTGTTCCCCTGAGCAAGCGGCCGCAGCGTCCGGCCAAGGCCCCCGCCGGCTGACCCGCAGAACAGATGTGTGGTCCTGGGCGGTCATGTTGCTCGAGATGTTGCACGGTGGCCTGGCCTGGCGCTCTGGTGTGGTCGCAGGCCATGTGCTCCGCGACTTGTTGCGCAAGGGGCCACAGAGCTCATTGGTGCCGCCCATTCCGGCAGCTCTGGGTGAGCTGCTGCAGCGATGCTTCGCCCCCGATCCCGACGCGCGCCCCCACGACATGCTCGAGCTCGCAAGGGAGCTGGCACGCATCCACCACCAGTCCACGGGCCACGGCTACGGGCGCCCCGTGCCTGAGCCGGCTGACGATCGCGCCAACGTGCTCAACAATCGTGGCGCCTCGCTCATGGATTTGGGCCGTCCGAGCGAGGCTGAGGCAGCTTGGCAGCAAGCGCTCGACATCGAGCCCTTGCACATGTGGGCGACCTTCAATCTCGGGCTGCATCACTGGCGGCAAAACGGGGGCAGCAGCGCCGCCTTGCTGCGCCGTCTAGCTGAGGTGCAGCAAGCGCATCCCGCACGATGGGAAGCTTGCTCGTTGCTTGCCTGGGCCCATGTCGAGCGCGGCGATGAGGTGTCTGCCGTGCGCGGTTTGCAGCAAGCTAGTCTACTAGCCGACAGTGCGGCAGCGACCCAACGCGAGCTTGCGCGTGTCAAGCGAGCGGCCAGCAGCGGGCTCGAGTTGATCGCCCAGCGTGCCATGACCCATCGGCTACAAGCCTTGGCGCTCAGCAATGATGGGAGCGCGGTTGTGGCGGTTGGCCCCGAGCCCGCTTCCCACGGCTCGCAGACGGGTCTCAGCGTATGGCGACCTGCCGACCAAGGTCGCCACACCGTGTCGGTCCAGATGACCGTCCATCACCTAGCGGTGTGGCCTGACGGGTCGCGCTGTGTGGTCGCGGGGACCGCTTTTGCCAACCATGAAGGCAAGCCCCACATGCGCGAAGAGCTGCGCCTGTTCCGGCTCGAGGACTTGAGCTGTGAGGGCCGCATAGCCCTCGAGCCGTGGTCGCTCGAAGAAGACGTTGCGGCCGGATTGCTCGACCGCAAGACGATACGCTCGCTGGTGCTCGATCCGCTGGTCGAGCAAGTCTACTGCGGCTATCAAGATGGGTGCATCGAGTCGTGGGCGCTGTCTGACGGGCAACGACAGCGCTGTTTCGCTGGACACCGCGGGCGGGTCGATGCCCTGGCACTCAATGCTGATGGAAGCTTGCTCGCTTCGGGGGGGCACGATGACCCGCTGGTGTTGCTCTGGGACGTTGGGCAGGAGCGCTGCATCCAGGTGGTTGATGGCACAGAAGAGCTGCAGTGTTTGGTGTTGAGCGACGACAAGCTCATCGTTGCGCAGCGCGAGTCGCTCGGAGCCCACCACGCTACTGGTGGCCAGCTGCTCGCCACCATTGGTTATGGTCCGGGTGACGTTGCCGTCGATCCAGCCGGCCGGCTGATGGCGCACCATCGGCGATATGGTCACGGGGAGCTTCAGCTTTGGGATGTAGCCAGCGCTCGCTGCATCCGTGAGCTCACGCCGCGGCGACATCCTCTGGAGCTGCTGGAGCTGAGCGCAGACGCTGCGCAGTTGGTCGCTGGTTACGACGATGGGGTGCTGTGCTTGTTGAGGGTCTCAGCGGTGACGCGGGCGCCTTGGATGGTCGTTCGCCCCAGGACTAGCGAGCAGCTATTGCGGGACGAACAGACCTTTTCAGAGACGGTCGAGCTCGCCGAGCGGGCGCTCGATGGCGATGAGATCGCCGCCGCTACCGACTTGCTGAACGTGGCGCAAGCCGTACCCGGTTTTGAGCGTTCCGTACAGCTACGCACGCTGCGCGGACAGGTGATCGCCCGCACCGAACGGGGACGCCCCGAGCGCGCCTACTTGGAGCGCACGCTGTCGAGTCTGCCTTGGCAACGAGTGTGCGTGAGCGCAGATGCCTCACACGCGCTCGCCTTGTCGCCAGATGGGCAGCTCACGAGTTGGCAGCTGCCCTCGGCGCAGCTTCAGGACCGCCTGCATTCCGCCGAGAGCAACATTTGCGATATTGCCCTCAGCGCTGACGGTCGCTGTGCCCTGACCCTCACCGCGGGTCGTTCCCTGCGCTTGTGGAACGTGCCGGCCGATCGGGCCATGGCCTTGCAGCTGCCCGGATCAGGCGCCCGCGCGATTGCGCTAGCCGCGGGCGGGCGTGTCGCTTTGGTATTGAGCGACGAGTTATGGGCTGTCGATCTGCGCGGTGAGGCCGAGCGGAATCTGTTGCAGCAAGACAAGGCGCGCGGCCTGACCGCGATGGCCCTGTCGGCCGATGGTGGCTTGGCGCTCGGTGGCTACGACAACGGTTTGCTCAGGTTGTGGGAAACCGCTAGCGGTGAGGTCTGCTGGGAAAGGCGTCGCCACAAAGGAGCGGTCGCTGCGTTGGCGTTGAGCGCTTGTGCCACCGTCGCGTTGTCGGCTGACCACGGTGCATATCGTTCCGCCGCAACAGGTACGATCTTCAGCTGGGACGCGGTCGCTGGGACGGTCACCGCTGAGCAGTCAGGCAGGGCGGCCCAACTGAGATTGAGCTTCGATGGAAGGGTCGGCTGCCGCACTGAACGAGACGGCCAACAGGTGCGTATCTGGGACGTCGGCAGTGGCGCGACTTGTCACCGGCTCGATCAGGCAATTGACGTTGCCCTCAGTGCCGACGCCGCCCAGGCGGTGACAGCGGGCCCCGCTGGCCTGCGTGTGTGGCAGCTCGAGTGGGAGCGGGTCGCTCACCCGACCACGCCTTGGGATGACCGGGCGACGGTGTACTTGGAGGCCTTCTTGCGGCGCCAGATACCGCTCGATCAAGACGGCTTCGGTCGCTCCGCCGCGCCGCGCTGGGCGCCAAGCGACCTCGATCAGCTCATGCTCGAGCTGTCGTGGGCAGGTTTCGGCTGGTTGGCGCGCGAAGGGGTGTTGGCCCAGCTGGCGCGAATCTCAGATTCGGGGGCAGGCAAATCAGCTCGGATGGGTCATGATGGGGCTGGCCCGCGCCGCAGCTGATGGGCCCAACTGTTTTTGTCAGGAGCATGACCCCCCAAGGCACGACGCTTCCTCGCCCGCAACGCATCCAGCAATTGTTGCAGGAACATGCGGTGATGGTCCTGTTCTGCCCTGACGAGGCAGCGCTGGCAGCGGTGCAACGGCTCTCGCCAGACGAGCTGGTCTTGGGCCGCGATCCCGGGCCCTCGGGTTTGGCCTTCGACGACCCGCTCGCCTCCAGACGCCATGCCTCAATCCACTGGGATCCGCAGCGAGAGCAATACCTGTTGAGCGACCACGGGAGTCGAAACACCACGCGGCTCGATGGCCGCCCCATCGAGCGGGAGCTGTTGAAGCCGGGCGCCTTGATTCGTCTGGGCGACACAGTGCTTCGCTTCAGTCGCCTCGGCGTCGACATCGCCGGTTGGCAGGCGCCATGCGAGGGGCTCATGCAAGGCCGCAGCGTGGCTCTCTACAACACGCTCCAGCAGATTGAGCGCGTTGCGCCGACCGAGCTGTCGGTGCTCATTCTCGGCCAGACCGGGACGGGAAAGGACTGTGTCGCTCGCGAGATCCACCGACTGAGCGGACGCTCGGGCGCGCTGGTTGCCATCAACTGTGCGGCTATCCCCGAGACGCTGATCGAGAGCGAGCTGTTCGGCCATCGGCAAGGCGCTTTTTCGGGCGCGACCGCCGAACGAGGAGGATTGTTGCTGCAGGCCGAAGGCGGCACGGTTTTGCTCGACGAAGTCGGCGAGCTGCCGGCTGCTGCCCAAGCCAAGTTGCTGCGGGTACTGGAGGACAAGCAGATTCGCCCGCTCGGGGCGAGTGGTGCGGTGCCCATCGACGTGCGCTTCGTCTTTGCGACCAACCGTCAGCTCGATCGCGCGGTAGCCGAGGGAGACTTCCGTGCCGATCTGTTTGCGCGCATCAACCAATGGCAAATCGCGCTCGAGCCCCTCGCCGCACGGCCCGAGGATCTGTTGCCCATCATCGAGTCGGTGATCGCGGAGCACGGCGAAGCACGCTCTTATGAGCTGAGCGCCGATGTGTTCGAAGCCTTCGCTCTGCACCGATGGCCGTTCAACGTGCGCGAGCTCATCGCGGTGGTGCGCAAGGTGCTCGTTCGGCTTCCGAACGGGGGCCGGATCGAGTTGCCGCATGTGGCGGACGACTTGCCATCGACACCGATGGAACCGCCGACAGCTGAGCGTGCGGCCAAGTTGCCGCCCACGGGTTGTGTGCCAACACCAGAGGAGCTGGAGCAGTTGTTGACTCACTATCAGGGCAAGGTGGCGGAGGTTGCTCGTCATACCGGTCGCGCACGCAACCAGGTGTACCGTTGGCTCAAGCGCTACGGGCTCGATCCAGCCTCTTTTCGCTGAGCTCCCATGCGGCGAGACAATGCGATTATTGGCAGCACCGCCCGAAAGTGACACGCTCAGAGCATATGAGTCGCTTGAGTGCTTTTGCCTTGCTGGTTCTGTTGGCTTCGTGTGCCTCGATTTTGGGCGACGATTTCACCGTTTCGGACACCAGTACGGCTACCGGGGCCGGCGCTGGGGCTGAGGGGGGTGGCAGCGGCGCGTCAGGTGGCGGCGGCTCGGTTCCGCAGCAGTGTGGCGACGGCGTGTTGTCCGGCAGCGAGGACTGCGACGACGGCAACCTCGACGATGACGACGGATGCGATTCCCAGTGCGCCATCGAGGGCAGCTGTCAGCAGCCAGTCGCCCTGCCAGAACAGTCGAGTGACGCCAGCGTCGTGGTCTGGACCATCAGTCGTGCGACCAGCGGCAACAGTCAGGTTGGCTTGGCCGCTTGTGACGGCCAGTCGCGTGGCAGCGGGCCCGATCGAATCTATTCGTTCACGACGACGGACGACCGCGACCTGACCGTTTCGGTCGAGGCCGACTTCCCCCACGCGGTGCGGTTGCTCAAAGCCCCATGTGATCTCGGTGACGAAGTGCACGAGCCCGACCAACCGGATGGTTGCGCTGCGAGTGGCGCGCTCTTCTTCCCCTCGCTCGGACCAGGCTCGTATTACGTGGTCGTTGATGGGGCTGGCGCATCAGATGCGGGCAGTTTCTCACTGACCGTGACCGCGGCATGTCCGATGGAAAGGGCGCGGCTTTCTGAGCTGCGTATCGGCTCCGCGGTTGGACTGCAGCTCGAAAACAAAGCGTCGAGCTGCAGTGTGGATCTGCGCGGGCTCGCCCTGGGCCTGGCTACCAACACCGTTCAGGTTGGGCCTATCGATCTGCAAAAACAACTGAGCGCAGACGGCGCGCCTGAGCCCTTGCTTGCGCCCAACCAAAAGATCTGGATTCGAAGCGCGCCCCAGGCGGGTGACATCGACGCTGGCGTGGCCATCCCCTTCTCGAGCGGCGGGGGCGGTATTGCAATGGTGTGCCGTGGCGCTTGCGTAGCCGACGGCAGCACCGCGCTCGATGTGGTGGCGTTCAGCGAGGGCGCGATCCATCCGACCTTGCCCGCTGCCCTGAGCTTTTCTCCGCAAGGCCTGAGCGGCATTGCGCACACCCTGGACGAATCGCACCTTGCCTACCAACGTAGCGGCTCGATGGGCAAAGCGCCGAGCTTTGTCGCCGCCGACTGGGATCTTGGTTTCATTGCCCCAACGCTGTTCTACGATAGCTTCGAAGACGGCAACTTCAACGGCTGGACCAAGGTGGCGAACAACAGCAGCTACAAGGTCATCAGCTTCAGCTCCAACCACGGTGCTCTGTCTGTCGAGGTCACTGGCGATAGTGGCGCATACCAAGGCCTCAGCTACAAAATCGCGCCCATCACGCCCGCGCGGATCTCCTTCTCGCTACGGGGCGCGCCGACCACTAGTGGTTTCGTAGGATGGTTCGCGGTGGGTGATGACGACGTGGCCAACAACGATGGTCTGGTCCAGTTCCGACTGAACAGCTCGAGTCCAGTCATCACGGGTCAAGGACAGAGCTTGGTGTTGAGCTCGTACAAGAGCAACGACTGGAACGACGTCGTCTACGAGAACATCAGCTGGAACAAGAAGACCTTCGATCTGTACATCAACAAGCAGCTGGTCAAAGCGGGCGTGAAGTTCTGGGACCAGAGCTTGCAGCAAATCACCCGCGTGCATCTGTTCAACACCGCGGCGGGTTTCGTTCACTTCGACGGCATCGAAATGAGCGACTAGACCCAACACCGGTCGCAAAGACCAAGTTGGGTAGCAGCTCAGAGCTCGTTACAGTTCTTCTTGGTGCCGCCTGGACACTCCCCGTCCGGGAGCGCGCACACGCAGTCCGCGTGCTCCTTCAGCCAGCCGCCATCTTCGCAGCGTGTGAGGCAGCCGTCATATTGCTCTGCCTTGTTGGGGTGGTCGCTGCAGTCGACCTCCTTCTTCTCGCAAAACGCGGCGCAACCGCATGATGGCGGGGGTTCGTTGGCACAACCGACCACGGCCACCATGAACAGCGAGAATGCGAGCGCTCGTCCTGATCTCATTGCACGACATTAGTCGCAAACCCTCATCGGCTGTGCGTCTAGCGGCCATTCCACTGGCGCAACGGTGTGACGCTTGTTGCGGTTGGCGCTTGGGCCTGTAACCACTGACTGTCACAGCTCTGCGCCAAAGGTGCGAAACGAGGCGGCACCATGATTGGTACACAAGTTGCGATTGATAGGGGCACAACACAGGAGGTGCCCATGTCTTCAAGCCCACAACAAGCCGCCCCTACGCCAGGTCTCGAGAGCACATCGCTTATCGACGAGCTACTCGCCGAGTCGAGGTTCGCGCCAGGCAACGAGGGCTACGAGGTTGCGCGCGCCGGCGTGCACGCCTTCTTGGCGGAGCTGTTGCGACCGCAGCGCTCGGGCGAGAAGGTCGACACCGCACTGGTCGATGCCATGGTCGCCGAGATCGACTACAAGCTGTCGCGGCAGATCGACGAGATTCTTCATCATGCCGATTTTCAGCGCATGGAGTCGGCTTGGCGCGGCATCAAGTTCGCCGTGGACCGCGTGAACTTTCGCGAGAACATCAAGGTCGAGCTTCTCAACGTCTCCAAACAGGATCTGCTCATCGACTTCGAGGACAGCCCCGAGATCGCCAAGAGCGGCATGTACAAGATCGTCTACTCCAACGAGTTTGGCGTCTTTGGCGGCCGCCCCTACGGCTTGGTGATGGGCAACTACGACTTCGGTCCTGGGCCCCAAGACGTCGCCTTGTTGCAGCAGTGCGCCGCAGTGGCGGCCATGGCCCACGCGCCCTTCATTGCGGCGGCCGGACCAGCGTTCTTTGGCCTCGACAGCTATCTCGAGCTGCCCAAGAAGAACGACCTCAAGGCGATCTTCGAAGGACCTCGCTATACCAAGTGGCGGGCGTTTCGTGAGAGTGAGGACGCGCGCAACCTGGGCTTGGTGATGCCGCGCTTCTTGCTTCGTCTTCCCTACGGAGACGAGACCGTGCCGATCCAGACTTTCCGCTACGAAGAGCAGGTCGTCGGCGAGCACGAGCGCTATCTCTGGGGCAACGCTGCCTTCGCCTTCGCCACGCGCGTGGCCGACAGTTTTGCCAAGTACCGCTGGTGTCCCAACATCATCGGCCCCACCTCGGGTGGCGCTGTCGATGATCTGCCGCTGCATCAATACGAGGCCATGGGCGAGATCCAAACCAAGATCCCCACCGAGATTGGGCTGACCGAACGGCGCGAGTTCGAGCTGTCCGAAGAGGGTTTCATCGGGCTGACCTATCGCAAGCATTCCGACAACGCCTGTTTCTTCTCGGCCAACTCTTGTCAGAAAGCGAAGTTCTTCGGCGTGAGTGAGGCGGGTCGCGAGGCCGAGCTCAATTACCGGCTCGGCACGCAGCTGCCCTACTTGTTCATCACCAACCGCTTGGCCCACTACATCAAGGTGTTGCAGCGCGAGCAGATCGGCACCTGGAAAGAACGCTCCGACATCGAGCGCGAGCTCAACACCTGGATCAACCAGTACGTGGCCGACATGAATGTGGTTTCGGCAGCCATTCGTGGTCGCCGCCCGCTCCGCTCCGCCGCCATCACAGTCGAAGATCTGCCGGGTCACGCGGGCTGGTACAAAGTCGACATGAAGGTTCGCCCCCACTTCAAGTACATGGGTGCTTTCTTCACCCTCGGCCTAGTGGGCAAGCTCGACAAGAAGTAGCGATCGAGCAGCTCAGCGCGCGGGTCGTCTTCACGATGGCTCGCGCTCGAGCAGCAGCAGTTCGGCCTAGCGGAACTAGGGGCTGTGCGCGAACCGTCTTCGCTTCGTGCTCAGCTGTTGACGATGAACTTGCGCTCGCCGCGCTCGAAGAAGCCGATGATTTGGTTGGCTGCGGCCAGGCCGGCGTTGAGGTTCGCTTCTTTCGTTTGGGCGCCCATCTTCTTTGGGGTCATGTAGACCCGATCGGCGAGCTTTTCGGCGATGGCGGCCTTGGTGTCGGCGCTCGGGGCCACGTCGGTGGCGTAGCGCAAGTCCCCGCGCTCGGTCAGAATCTCGAGCAGCTCTGGCTCGTTGATGACCTCGGCGCGGGCCGTGTTGACCACGGTGGCGCCCTTGGGGACCAACGACAATAGGGCCTTGCCGATGCTGCCTTTGGTCTCGGCGTTCGACGGGATGTTGACCGAGACATAGTCCGAGCTCTTGTAGAGCTCTTCGGCGCTGGACTTGACTGTTACGCCTGCCGCCTCGATGTCGCTGGCGGCCACGAAAGCGTCGTAAGCGAGCACGTTCATGCCGAAGCCCTTGGCGATCGTGGCGACCGCGCGGCCGACTGCACCGAAGGCGTGGATGCCGAGGGTCTTGCCACGAAGCTCGGTGCCGGGCTTGGGCTGGAAGCAGCCGCGGGCAACGTAGATCATCATGCCAATGGCGAGCTCGGCTACGGCGTTGGCGTTCTGGCCCGGCGTGTTCATCACCGCCACGTCACGCTCTTTGGCAGCGGCGCAGTCGATGGTGTCGTAACCAGCCCCGGCGCGAACCACGAGGCGAAGCTGCTTGGCTGCGGCGAGCACCTCCGTGTTGATCTTGTCGCTGCGTACGATGAGCGCATCGACATCACCGACCGCGGCGATGAGCTCAGCTTGGTCGCCATATTTCTCGAGTACGCGAGCGGTGTACCCAGCTCCCTCGAGGGCAGACACGACCTGGGCTTTCGCGTCGGCCGAAAAGGGTTTGACGGTGGCGATCAGAACAGTCTTGGACATTTGAACCTCCGAAATGGACGCAGGGCGCTTTTGGCAGGATCTGCCTACTCCTGTTTGTCCTCCGCCGCAGCTCCTAGTCGACGGAAAGCGTCGCGCTCAGGGGCAAGTCCCGGCAGGAGGAGCCTGCCCACAGGGTGTAGTCCATGGTCTCGACCTGCCATGCCTTCGCTTTGTCGTCGTAGTAGGCCAAGTCGTTGGCGTTCAGCTCGAAGGCGACCGTGGTCGATTCACCTGCGCCGAGCGAGACGCGCTTGAACCCACGCAAGTCGCGTACGGGGCGGTCGACGGCTGATTTGGGATAGCCCACATACAGTTGCACGACCTCGCCGCCGGCTCGGTTGCCGGTGTTGCGGACGTCCACGCTCACTGTGACGGTTCCATCGCTGTCGATGGTCTTGGCGCTCAGCGCGATGGCTTCGTAGTCGAAGCTCGTATAGCTCAACCCAAAACCGAATGGGAAGCGCGGCTCGGTCTGCTCGCGATCGACGTGCCGGTAGCCGTGGTAGTAGCCGTAGCTCACCTCGTCGCTGCTGTGGTCGAAGCTGACGAGCTGCTCTTCGGTCGCAGGGAATGTGAGGGGCAGCTTGCCCGAAGGATTGGTGTCGCCGAACAACACGTCGGCGATGGCGAGGCCGCCCTCCATGCCGGGGTACCAGACCATGATCACCGCTTCGACCTCGTCGACCCAACCCGTCATGGTGATGGCCGAGCCGCCCTCGATCACCACGATGGTTCGCTTGCTCGAGCTCGCCACAGCAGAAATCAACGCTTGCTGCTCTGCCGACAACGCCAGCGTGTCACGGTCGCCGCCAGTGAACGCCAAGTTCTCACCTTCGTCCTCTGCGGTCAGGCCGACGACGACGATGGTCGCGTCAGCGGCGGCGACTTGAGACTGGTCCTGCGCCGAGAGGGTGTCGGAGCCGATGTGCACGATCTTCACCTCACCGGCTCGTTGGTTGATGCCTGCCAGCGGAGTGACTGCGCTGCTTGGCGTGACATCACTGCTGCCCACATCGCCCAGATTGATCGTGTCGGCCAGCGCGCCCACCACCGCTACGCTCGAGACCGCAGCGCGATCGATGGGCAAGGCCTGGTCGTTCTTCAACAACACGATCGCTTTGCGCGCGACCTCGAGGGCCAGCTCGGTGTGCTCTTTGCTCTCCACCACGGCTGCGTCGATGCCGCTCGGCTCGTCGATCGCGAACTCGAACTTCTTGCGCAAGATGCGCCGCACCGCCGCATCGATGGTGGCCTCGTCGACGTCGCCCTCCTCGACGGCGGCGACCAACTTGGGGCCGTAGAAGACAGGTGAGGGCATTTCGATGTCCAGCCCGGCGAGAGCGGATTCGACGGTGCTGCGGGTGCCGAACATCCAGTCCGATTCGACGAAGCCGTCGAAGGCCCATTCGTCTTTGAGAATATCCCGCAGCAAGGTCGGATTCTCGGCGCAGTACGAGCCGTTGACCAAGTTGTAAGCGCTCATCACGGAGCCCACCGCAGCTTGCTTCACCGCCATCTTGAAGTGCGGCAGATAGATCTCGCGCAAAGTCCGCTCGTCGACGCTCACGTTCACCGAAAAACGGGTGTCTTCGATGCTGTTGAGCGCAAAATGCTTGGCGCTGGCTAGGACATGTCCTGCGGCTTGCACGCCATTGATGAACGCGACGCCCATGTGCCCCATGTGCAAGGGATCTTCGCCATAGCTCTCTTGCGCCCGACCCCAACCAGGATGTCGCACGATGTTGATGGTTGGCGCGAGCAACACGTTGGCCTGTTTAGCGCTTGCTTCTGCGGCCATGGCAGCACCGACGCGCTTCTCGAGCTCGACGTCCCAGGTGGCGCCGCGCGCCATGCCCACCGGGAAGGCTGTTGCATTGCCGGCCCTGACGCCGCGTGGGCCGTCGACCATGCGGAAGCTCGCGATGCCGAGCCGCTCGTTTTCAGGTGTGACCGAGAGCCCATCGATCGGTGCGAGCTGCAAGCCATGCATCTGCTCGACCTTCTCGGCCAAGGTCATCCTCGCCAAGACTGCTTCGATGCGCTGTTCGACTGGCAAGCCCGCCAGCCAGTCGACCGGATCGAGCTGTTCGTCAGTACAGCCGAAGCAGCCCAGCACAATGGCCGCTGCTGTTGCTGCGCGCCCGAAGCTCACGTGACGATCTCACAGCTCGGCAACCATTCACGCAACTGCGCAACTTGCTGCTCGCTCATCGGATTGTTCGTAACTCTCAAGAAGCGCAGCCGCTTCAGCTCGCGGATCGACTCGGGGATGGCGCTGATACTGTTGCGGTTCAGATCGAGCCACTCGAGCTGCTGACAGCCGCATAGATCCGGAGGCAGCGCGATCAGCTGGTTGTCGGCCAGGTCCAACAGCGAGAGCTTGGGGAAGGTGCGCAGATCGACGCCGATGTCATGAAACTCGAGGCCGTTGCCAAACAGATACAGCGCCCGCAGATTGACCATGCCCGCAGCGACGCGACGCCAGTCAGCGGCCCACTCCAAAGGATGATCGTAGGTCTGATGAAGTACATCGCCGAGGGCCATGATGTAGATCCCCGCTGGCTCGACGATCTTGTTCAGCTCATGGGTCTCCTGCGGATTGGCTACCGTGCTCCAGAGGTAGTCTCCCAGCTGCGACGGCTCGGTGCAGGTCGAGGCGCCGACGGTTCGCGCGCTCAGAATGAGCTCGTAGAGCTGGTTGGCGATGTCCACACAGCGCTGCTCTTGTTCGCCGTTGCTGTAGCTGATCTTCTCAGGGGGGCCGGAGTAGCCTTCATAACCGATCTTCTCTTTTTCGAGCAGCTCGAGCAGCACGCCGATCTGCTTGCAGCTGGCCAGCGCGTCGGGCACCCATGAGCGCGTCGCGGCCCTTTCGTTGTTGTGTCCGCAGATGTACCAGAGCTGCTTGGCAATCGCGATTAGGTCCGCGTCAGACCACGGGTAGCTTCGGGCCGGCCCGGATGAGCTGGACTGCTGGGCCCAGCTGGCTGCAGCTTTCGACAGCTCGCCGAGCACCGATTCGAGCTCGTCCACCAGTCGCGTTTTCCAGCCCTCGACGGTGCCGCGAAGCGTCTCGAGCGAGCCGCAGACTTCATCGCCCTCGTTGAGCGCGATCTGCTGTTCCAAGCTTGCACCAAAGTTGGCGAGCAAGGTTACAAACTCCGCCTGGCGCCCAGGCTCGGTCAAGCGCTCGGTGTCCTCGATGAAGCCGGCGAGCCTGCTGAGCATGCCGGCGGCAAAGGTCCGAGCACCTTCTGCGCGTTTCGAGCCCAAGTCCTCCACCTGCGCGGCGTCACCTTCCTGAAATGAGAACACTGCGAGGAACAGAACACCCGATCCTGCCGGCGAGGCGTAGAGAAAGTCGGCTCCGGCCTGCATCGTTGCGGCCGAGGCAATAGCCCAAGCCTCCGATCTGGACACGTCTTGCACATAGGCAGGCTCGGGGGCCGGCAGGCAGGGCACGCCGGCCTGCTCGAAGCCCTGAATGGCCTGTGCCCACATGATGCTCTGGTTGCTGTCCGCCCAAGACAGGACCGCCTTGCATTGTCCGTGGGCTATTTGTTGTCCAGCCTCGTTGGTCCACCAAATGCGACCCTCCGGCAAGGCGGCCTGGTAGGACACCGAGCCCAGCGCATCGAGTCGCGCCCGTACCCCCGCTTCAGAACCATCAACTTCAGACATGGCCCCAAACTAGTCGAAGGCTGGCGCCCTCGCTATTGCAGCATGACTGGTAGCTTGAAGCGTTGCTCGAGTCCGTCGCCATCGAGCAGATCGACTTGCAGCAGCGCCTCGCCGGCAGCCCATTGCTCATTGAGCATCACGCGCACGTTGCGTGACTCCATCCAGCTATGGGCAGCCTCTCAATCCCGCACCCACCACCAATAGCTTGGATGTTGACCAGCGGCTTAGACAGGTGACCAGCTGCTGCGACGAAGGGTGACCAACGGACTAGACACCCGCACTGCCAAGCGCACGCAATAGGCCGAAGTTACGGCAGCTCCGGTGGCTGGCACGGGGGCTGCATTGGCCGAGTCAACACAAAGGAGTTTCAGATGAAGACCACCACCTTGATTATCGCCGCCGTCTTGTTGTCCGCCAGCCCAGCCTCAGCCAACCAAAGCTCAGCGCTACCCGCTCTTGATGGGTCGAGCACTGTAGGTAGCCCAGTGGCGCTCGGTCGCGGCTCGATGAGCAAGAGTCACAAAGTTCTCTACGCCAGCGTCAGAAGTGGGATCGCCGCTTTGAAGACCTTCGTCGACATCATCGACACGGGGCTCAAGGCCAAAGGTGTGAACATGAGTGCCGCGGCGCGGGCATCGTACAAGAACGCCTCAGCATTGTACAAGCAGTCCAAGCAGCTACACGACGCGGGCAAGTATCGTGATGGCTACGAAAAATGCCGCGCCGCTTTTGAGGCGATGAAGCCGGCGATGAACGAGCTGTTCCAGTTCAATCATGCGCCCACGCAGGTGCAGCGCGCAATCGGTCGCACCGTTTCGGTGACAGCGAGTCGCTTGAAGTTCTTGGAGGGAGTCTTGGCAGGGCACGCTTCGTCGCCGTCGAAGGGCTTCTACAACCAAGGCAAAGCGCTCTACCACGAAGCCAAAGCGCTCAGCGCAGCCGGTAAGAACAAGCAAGCCTTCCAGAAGATCGCCGATGCCCTCAAGAAGCTCGACAAGGCGATCCGTGCCAATTGGCCCGAGAGTCGCTGAAGCCTGCTCCTCGGCTAGTCAGACTAGTCACCGGCCTCAGGGACCTGTTTTTCCGCTACGGCTGGTCAATCGGACCAACGTAGAGCCCGCCCGGCGTGATGTTGCTCGAAGCGCCGGGCTTGGTGGTTGTCGGCGAGGCTACGCTCGCGCTAGGGGCGGCCGGCCTGCTGCCGCCTGCGACCTTCGTCGGCAGCCGTCGAGTCTTGCTGGCGGGTGCAGTGGTCGTGGCTGCGGTAGCCGTAGTTGCGGTTGGTGTTGATGCTGCGTTCGCAGCACTCGAGGTCGTAGCCTGTTCCGTGGCGCTTGCGCTTGGGATGGCGCGTGCCACACTGCCAAGCCCAGTTGCGACAGACGCGGCTTGGCTTGCCTCGTTGGACAACTGCGACACACCCACTAGAACCGCAGCGGTGAGCGCTGCCGCAACCAAGCCGAGCACCAAGGGGCGGGCCTTGCGGGCGGCGGGGGGCTTGCTCACACGAGGACTTTGAGCCGACTGGCCAGCTAGGCTGTGATGGGTTTGGGCAGCCTCGGGCCGGTCGGGTCGGGTCGGCTCAGCTCCGGGCCGGTCGGGTCGGGTCGGCTCGCCCCGGGTTGGGTCTCGGGTTGGCTCGGGCTGGAGCCGCTCTGCTTGGGCTGCCACAGCATCGAGCACCTCGCGGTCGATACGGCCGGTGTCGAATGGGTCCGGGGCGGCGAGGGTATCGACTTTGGCGTGGGGACTGAGCGATTCGAGGACTTCCGCCAAGCTGGGTCTCTCGGCGCGCTCGCGTGACAGCATACGCATCACCAAGGTCGTGATGTCCTTGGGCAGCTCTGGCTCGAGCTCCGACAAGGGCATGATGGCCGTGGTCATGAGCAGTTTGAGGAATTGCCCCAGGTTTTCTGCTTCGATGGGCCGCATGCCGCTCAAACAAAGGTAGATGATGACGCCGAGGGCCCAGATATCGACTCGATGATCGATGTCCTTCTCGCCGAAGCCCTGCTCGGGCGCCATGTAGCAGGGGGTGCCCAACGTCATGCCGGTTCCGGTGAGCCCTTTGTCTTCCAGGGTGGGATCGAGCAGCTTGGCGATCCCAAAGTCCAATACCTTGGGCCTCACGCGGTCTTCGTCTGTGTTGGCCAGAAATACGTTTTCGGGCTTCAGATCTCGATGCACGATTCCGAGCGCGTGGGCCGCGGCAACTGCCGAGACCACCGGCGCCATCACCGTCGCCGTCTGCTCGAGCGTGAGCACCTCACGCCTCTTGATGACGGAACCGAGCGTCTCGCCCTCGAGCAGCTCGAGCACCATGACCGGCGAATGATCGTCGTGCTCGAAGATATCTAGGACGGAGATGACGTTGGGGTGCTCGACGGCCGCCGCTGCCCGAGCCTCGCTCAGGAAGCGCTTGCGCATGCCGTCATCCTCACTCATCGCCCGGCTCAGGACTTTGATGGCCACGCGAGCTTTGGTGACCATGTGCGTGGCCGCCCAAACCGTACCCATCCCTCCACGGCCGATCCGCGTTTCCAAGCGGAAGCGTCCGCCGATGACTTCACCCTGTTCGAGCACGAAAGCCCAGCATAGCTCAGTCTGGCAGCTGGTACTCCTTGAGCTTGTTGTAGAGCGTCGCGCGGCTGACCCCCAGTAGTCGGGCGGCTTTGCTGCGGTTGCCCTTGGCGGCCTTGAGGGCCACCTTCAGCGCCTTGCGCTCTGCTTTCTTGACGGCCTCGTCCAGGGGGACGACCTCTGCCTCGGATACCGCCCTGGCTGCGATGCTCAACGACGCTCCAGAACGAGGGCCGATGTCTGTATCAAAGGGAGATCGTTCACGAAGCTCACGTCCCACATCTTCGCCAGTGAGGGTCGAGCTGTCGCTGAGCACCACCAGTCGCTCGATGAAATTCTGGAGCTGACGGACGTTTCCTGGCCAGCGCTGAGAGCGGATGGTCGCCATGGCGTCCTCGTCCATGCTCAGCTCAGCTTTGCCGTTCGCTCGTCCGAATTGCCTGCAAAAGTGGCTGGCCAGCAGAACCAAGTCGTCGCGGCGGGCCCGCAGGGGCGGAACCCACAACGGCACGACGTTGAGCCGGTAGAACAGATCTTCACGAAACTCGCCGGCCTTGGCCATGTGATCGAGGTCGCGGTGGGTGGCGGCGATGAAACGTACGTCGACGTCGATGGTGCTGCTGCCTCCGAGTCGGGTGACCTGGCGCTCCTGTAGCACCCGCAAGAGCTTGACCTGAATTGGCAATGTGACATCACCGATCTCATCGAGGAACAGCGTGCCGCCGTGGGCTTGCTCGATGCGGCCAGCCCGTCTCGAATCGGCCCCAGTGAAGGCGCCTTTCTCGTGACCGAACAGCTCGTCCTCGAGCAAGGAGTCGGGCAGGGCGGCGCAGTGAAGCACGACCAGAGGCCCATCACGGCGGTCACTTGCCGCGTGAACGGCTCGCGCCACGAGCTCCTTGCCCGTGCCGGTCTCACCCCGGACGAGAATGGTTGCCGTGCCGGGCCCGGCTTTCTCGATGAGCGTCCTGACCCGTTTCATCGCGCGCGATTCGCCCAGCAGCTCGGTCTGCGTTTGCAGACGTCCATCCGCGTCTTCAGAGCTATAGCTCAGGTGCAGGACGGTTCGGATCGCGCGTAAGCTTCTGGCGTCGACGGGGCGCTCGACCACGCCCGCAGCGCCGAGCTCAGTGGCTTCGCCAGTGGGAATGGAGCCCGGATCGGCAAGAAGCATGACGGGCAGATCGGGCTGGCCCTTCGTGACCTCTTCCAGCAGCTCGAGCGCATCCGCCAGGTCCAAATCGAGTGGCAACAGCAAGATATCCGCTTGCCCAGTCGAAATCGCAGCGCGCAGAGGTTTGAGCTCCGTGGCGAACTGGGCCCTCATTTCTGAGCCGGCCAAGGCGGCTTCGATCGGGCCACGGTCAGCGTCTCCCGCCACCAACAGGTGGACCCCCGATGCAATCTGGTCGCCACTAGTCATTTGCAGTAAGCATAGTCGTGCTCATGTGCCTTGCGGCAAGTTCGGTCGTTCTGCGTAGTCGCTCGCTACCAATATTGTTGTGGCTTGGCCTGTGTTGCTTGTCAGGCCTGGCGTTGGCGCAGGACTCCGACGAGCCCGCTGCCCCGCCAAGCGCTGCCCAGCCAAGCGCTGCCCAGCCAGCTGCTGCCCCGCCAAGCGCTGCCCAGCCAAGCGCTGCCCAGCCGACCGCTGCCGAGCAGGCTCGCAAGCTGGACAAGCAGGCTATCGATCTAGCAGGGCAGGAGAAGTGGCCCGAGGCATTGGCCGTCTACCAGCGGGCTGCCGAGCTCGCTCCTCACCCGCTTCGCCTCTACAACGTAGGTTTCTGTGAGCGGGCGCTTGGTCGATCCACCCGAGCGCGCCAGATGTTTCGACTCGCCCTACAGCGGCGAGACGAGATGCCCGAGCAGGTGCGCGGACTCGCCGTCCAATGGCTCGCCGAATACGACAAGAAGCTCCCGCGCGTCACCGTGACGATGGCGGAGCCGAGCTTGCGCCTCGCTGTCGACGGTCGCCCCCTACTTCGGGAAGGCAGCTCGGAGCCGCCCCTGATGGTGGCTGGTAGTCGCGAGCCGGGGCCGCCCGAGCCAGCGCCGGCGGTCTCCTTCGATCTCCTGATCGATCCGGGCAGCCACGTCTTCGTGATCACCCGTGATGGCACTTCTTCCACCGCCGTTAGCGCTGTTTTTACAGAAGGTCAGAAGACGATCATCGAGCTGAAGATGGAAGAGGCGCCCGTGGTGACTCCGCCGCCAACGTTCATACCGGGACCCACCATCGTGCGCGATGCGCCGGCGAGTCGGGCAGGAATGTGGACCGCTTTTACGGTCGGCGGTGCAGCAGCCGCGGTGGCAGTCGTGACTGGCGCCATCGCCCTGGATTTGCGTTTGGAGCTCGACGATGTTTGCCAGCCGCGCTCGCAGTGCCCACTCGACCGTGAGGACGACATCGATCGGATGGTAGCAACAGCGAATACTGCCACTGTGGCGACCGCTGTTGGAGCCGCGGGC
>CAZRGL010000092.1:21193-24706 GCA_964599485.1 uncultured Polyangiaceae bacterium | reverse complement strand
TTGCTCATGGCGAAACGCTGCGCCCAACCAACCGCTTGCACGTAGTCATCGAAGTGAGTCGAGCCCTCCGCCAAGTAGGCCAAGTCCACGTCCGGCAGGTTGATGAACCAGCGGCGCATCTCCTCCTTGGCCAGCTTGATGAAATAGCCGCCGATGCGGCCACCGACGCCACGCGATCCGCTGTGCAACATGAACCACACGCGGTCGACCTCATCGAGACAAATCTCGATGAAGTGGTTGCCCGTACCGAGCGTGCCCAGGTGGCACAGGTTGTTGCTGCGCGCGATCGCCGGGTGCTTGTCGACGATGTCGTCGAAGTCGTCCGACAGCTCCGCCCAAGCCTGCTGCTGACGCTGCGGGATGTCTCCCCACGCGCCGCGATCACCCTTGCCACCGTTGTGCGTGCGACCGTGCGGCACCGCCGCCTCGATCGCCGAGCGCAGCGGGCCGAGATCATCCGGCAAATCGCTCGCCTGCAAGCTGGTGCGCAACGCCATCATGCCGCAGCCGATGTCTACGCCAACTGCCGCCGGCACGATCGCGCCCGTCGTCGGGATGACGCTACCAATCGTCGCGCCCTTGCCCAGGTGCACGTCGGGCATGGCCGCTACCCACTTGTAGATGAACGGCAAGCTAGCCATCTTGCGCAGCTGCTCGCGCGCCGCGTCCTCGACCGGCACACCGTGGATCCACGCCTTTACCAACCCGCGCTCGGAAGCGATGACTTCGTAGCGGCTGTTGTCGTTGCTGTGGCCTCGATGGGTCTTGTTGCTGCTCATGGCTGCCTCCAGTCAGAGTTTGTTCAGACTAGAGGCATCGCACGGCGCGTGCCATCACCCAGACGGACGCAAGTGCCCGACAGTAGGCGGCTTGCGTCGCAGGTGCTTATACTGGATTCTAGTGATATTATCTTCTCATCTCACGCTGCTGCGTCATTGGCCTGCTCGGTACCACCCTCGATCGGGGGATTCGCCCCACTCGTTGGGAGCGTTGGCGTCCGACTGTGGACATGTGCCGTCACGAGGATCTGATTGTCGATCGCCTGGAGCTGATCGATCCGGGCGCCAATGATGCGCTGCTGCAGACAGTCGTCGAGGACATCGCGCACGTTTCACCCGAGACCACGGTCAATGTCACCCGCATCGCACTGGATGATTGGTGGGACTTCGAGCTCGTGTACGAAGCGCTGCATGGCTTTGCGCGCAGCCAGCATTTCGATCAGGAGCGCAACGACTACTTGGTGCACATCACCACCGGGACGCACGTAGCGCAGATCTGCATGTTCCTGTTGACCGAGTCCCGTCACCTGCCCGGTCGGCTGCTTCAGCTCTCGCCGCCCCAACGACCAAAATCCCGCGGCGCACCGGGCGCCTTCTCCGTCATCGATCTCGATCTGTCGCGCTACGACCGGCTCGCCAGTCGCTTCGCCGCCGAGCAGGCTGACTCACGCGCTTTCCTCAAGCGGGGCATCGATACCAGGAGCGCCCATTTCAATGCGCTCATCGATCGAATCGAGCAGGTGGCGATTGCTTCTCGTGAGCCCATGCTCCTGACCGGACCAACCGGCGCCGGCAAGTCACTGCTGGCCGAGCGCATCTATCAGCTCAAGCGGCAACGAGGGCAGCTCGAGGGCCCGTTCGTGCCGGTCAACTGCGCCACGCTACGCGGCGACGCCGCGATGTCGACGCTCTTTGGGCACGTCAAAGGCGCCTACACAGGGGCGCTGAGCGATCGAGCCGGGCTGCTGCGGGCGGCCAACCAAGGAATGCTGTTCCTCGACGAAATCGGCGAGCTCGGCGCCGACGAGCAGGCCATGTTGCTCGGCGCCATCGAGCGAAAGCGATTCATGCCAGTAGGCTCCGACACTGAGCGCGAGAGTGATTTTCAACTGCTGGCCGGGACCAATCGCAACCTGGGCCGCGCCGTCCATGAAGGGCGCTTCCGCGGCGACCTGCTAGCCCGCATCAACCTGTGGAGCTTCGCGCTGCCAGGGCTAGCCCAACGTCGCGAGGACATCGGGCCGAACTTGGACTTCGAGTTGAGCGAATGGGCCGGACGCAGCGGCCAGAGGGTGAGCATGACGGACGCGGCCCGAGCGCGCTTCATGAGATTTGCAACCGCACCGCAGGCCCGTTGGCTCGGCAATTTCCGCGACTTCAGCGCTGCAATCACGCGCATGGCCACGCTCGCCAAGTTGGGAAGAATCGGCGTCGAGCAAGTGGAAGACGAAATCTCGCGCTTGCGCCGCCAATGGCAGCAGCCAGACGGCGCTGTGGCCGACTTGCGGGCCTTGCTGGGGCCCGAGCGGTTTGCGGCCCTGGATCGCTTCGATCGGGCGCAGCTCACCGATGTCGTCGCAGTGTGTCGTTCGTCGGCCTCTTTGTCGGCAGCTGGACGCGTGTTGTTTGCAGTATCGCGCCAGAAGAAAAGGAGCAGCAACGACGCCGACCGGCTGCGGAAATACCTGACTCGCTTCGGCCTCGAATGGTCGGCTCTGCGCGACTAGTCGTAGTCTTTGCTACTTGTAGTACATGCGCCTGATGACGGTGCCTTCGCTGATGAACAGATCGCCGCTGGGCGCGTCGTAGTGTAGCGATAGCGGCTTGTCGAAGCCCGCTTGGGTGCCCACGCCAACGACGTGTTGCGGCGTGCCGGCCATGCCCGCGAGCGTGGTCGCCTCGTGGGTCTTCAGATCGATGTGTCGCAAGCAGTAGTTGTCCGAGTCCGAAACGATCAGATTCGTTCCGTCGAAAGCGATGCCCCGAAGGCGATCGAATTGGGCACTGTTGCCATTACCGTTTTGGAATCCCTGGCTCGATCCATAGGGGCTGGTCACGCTGCCTGAAATACCGGCCATGAGCAGCCGGCGCGGTCGATGATTCTCGGTATCGCCGACGAACAAGCTTCCCGCCGAAACGGCCTCGATGAAACGTGGCACCTCGAAGCGGGCCACGTTGCCCGTCCCATCGACCAAACCGGGATTGTTGTAACTGCCCGCAACGGTGCTCACCGTCATGCTGTTCAAATCGATGTGCCGCACCACCG
Source organism: uncultured Polyangiaceae bacterium (assembly GCA_964599485.1). Taxonomy (GTDB): domain Bacteria; phylum Myxococcota_A; class Polyangia; order Polyangiales; family Polyangiaceae; genus JAPYTK01. Next base: position 21,661 of record CAZRGL010000092.1, on the reverse strand, counting down.
CCACCGACTCGACCAAGTACAGATCTGTTCCGTCGAACGTCAGGTCACGCATGCCGTCGAAGGTCGCGCTCGCCGCCGCCCCATCCGCGTTGCCGTTGACGCCCTGCTGCCCAGCCAGAGTGGTGACCTGTTTGGAGGCCATGTCGATCTCTCGGATGACGTGATTGCCCGCGTCAGAAACCCATAGCTTGCTGCCGTCGGTTGCGAGTCCAATCGGGGTGTCGAAACGCGCCGCGGCACCAGCCGCGTCGTTGTAGCCCGACTGTCCCGAGGCGCCCGCCCAGGTCGTCACCGTTGCGGTCGCCATGTCGATCCGCCGGATGGCGTGGTTCGAGGAGACATAGAGGTAGCCACCAGCGCTGGTGATCCCTGATACGAATTGGAACCGCGCGGCCTGCCCAACACCGTCGGTGTCAGCCTGAACACCAAACTTGCTCCATTCTGGAATATTTTCGCTAATCCAAGCGT
>CAZRGL010000092.1:0-21183 GCA_964599485.1 uncultured Polyangiaceae bacterium | reverse complement strand
CGAGCCGCCGCCCGCACCACCTGTGCCGACCACGCCACCCGCGCCGCCCGTACCGACAACGCCGCCCGCGCCGCCCGTACCGACTGCGCCGCCGCCTCCGACCACGCCGCCGCCCGCGGCCGTCATGCCACCACTGCCACCCGTTGACTTGCTGCTCGTCGATGTGGTGCTGCCGCTGGCAAACTGGCTGGCAGAGTCCTCAGTGCAGGCGGCAGTCATCACCACCAAACCCGCTAGCACCACCGCCCCCCTCAAACTCATCCGACTACCAAAACTAAGTAAGGTCATTTGCCACTGCTCCTTTTGTTGAAGCCCAGCAGCTCTGCACGAAAGATTCCAAACAGCGTGAGCGGGTGCTTTGCGGTGTTTTGTCGCACTGACGTGTAATCTTTTGTTCAACAATGCACAGACTGTCCGCTGCTTTGACCTAGCCATGAGGGAAGGAAGCGCGTGGCCAGCCGTACGATCGACCGTGTCGACCTCCTGGAAACCGAACCCTGAATACGATCTTGGCTGCGATGCGCTGGACGCCGGCAAGGCAAAGAAAGCCATTGCACACTTCAAGAAGGCTGCGCGCAAGCAACCTGAGCGGCCCCGGATCTATGCCAACCATGCGCGCGCTCTGTACGCCTTGGACCGCCACGACGATGCCATCAAGATGGCAAAACGCGGGCGCAAGCTCGATGGTGAGGATGGGTACGCGGCTCTGACGCTCGCGTACGCTTACTATCACGCGGATCGTGACAAGAAGGCGTTGAAGCTAGCGCGAGAAGTAACCGCGGATGAACACGAGGCCACCCGTTTCGAGGCGCTCGTACTCGAAGCCGATGCCCTCGTCGCACTCGACCGCGAGCGTGAGGCCCTCGAGCCTGCTCGGTTGGCCATTGCCATGGGCCGGGACGACAGCTCCGCTCATTTGACATTGGCTCGCGCACTGGCCCAATTGGAGCGCATAGGCGAAGCGCTCGTGGTTGCGCATCTGGGACTCGAGATCGGTGAGGATGAAGATCTCAAGGAGACGTTGGAGATTCTCGAAGAGGCACAGGAAGTTCTCAACTCGGCGCTCGAAGAGTGTGAGACCGACGATGATGACTGGGAGTTGCACCACGCCCGGGCCACGGTGCTCTTTCGCATGGGACGACTCGCCGATGCGGCCGAGAGCTTCGATCGAGCACGGGCCTGTCACCCTGATGGGGCGGACATGGCGGACCATTCGATGCTGTCGCATTGGGAGGCCGACTGTCGCCTCGCCATTCTCAACGCGCTCTGAGGTGGCTGGACGCGCTCGTTGGCCCCGAAATGAAGAGCTACCGACTGACTGAAGTCAGGGGCCGAACTTGGCGATGAAGACGTCGACGCCTCCTTGGCAGATCAAGGGGTCACCGCCGAGGTCGAGGCTGCCTGCGAACACCCCCGTCAAAATGATGTTGCCGGCCCCGTCAATGGTGACGTCGCCAGGCTGTTGGTGCTGCTCGTCGCCAAAGCGCTTGCTCCAAATGTGAGCGCCATTCGCAGCGAGCTTGACGAGATAGATGTCGCTGGCGCCAAAAGCTCCTGGGATCGCATCGAGCGCGCCGCCCCCGAAGTCGACACTACCGAACAGTGCCCCAGTCAGCACGATGTTGCCGTTGTGGTCGACAGCCACCGCGGTGGCAAATTGCGGGTTTTCGTCGCCAAAGCCAGCATCCCACAGGTACTTGCCATCTTGATCCAGCTTGGCGACGAACACGTCGTTGCCGTTGCTGATCCCACCCTTGCTGCTGAGAGCCGGCCCACCGAAGCTGACCGAGCCGTCGAAGTTACCCAAGAGGACGACGTTGTCATCCTCATCGACGGCGATCGCATTGACGAACTGATCTTTGCCATCGCCAAAGCGGACGCTGTAGATGTGATCACCGCTGCTGGTCAGCTTGGCTACGAAAATGTCACGGCCGCCGGCGCTGGTCAGCTCGTCTCCGCCTAGGTCGATCTTCTCGCTGAAATGGCCAGCCAGCCAAACGTTATCGGCGCTGTCGACGGCCAGCCCAGCAAACTCTTGGTCGACCGATATTCCATCGGTGCCGAATTTGAAGCTGTGCTCGTGCGTCCCGCCTGCGGTGACCTTGGCGTAGAAGAGCATGTCTTCTGCGACCAGCTTGTTGACGCCAAGGAGGATCTCCTTCCTGAAATCGCCGGCGAAAAAAACGGACGAGGCGGAGTCGACTGCGATGGCGTCGGGGCCGTCGATGCCAGTGGAGCCGAAGCCGCCGCTCCATTCGTGTGCCCCTCCGCTAGATAGTTTGGCCAAGAAGATGTCACCGAGCCCCTGGTGCGTCAGCGTTGGCCCTCCGAAATCGAAGTCGCTTTCGAAGGATCCGGTCATATACACGTGACCAGTCGAGGCGCTGAGCGCCAAGGCGTTCACAGTGTCTCTGTCGTTACCGCCAAACCCCTTGCTCCAAACGACCTGCCCGCTCGGGTCGAGCTTGGCCACGAAGATGTCTCGTTCGTCGCCCGTCGACTGCAGTGGGTTGCCGATATCTATCGTACCTTTGAAGTGTCCGGCGACCACGATGTCACCACCCGCGGCCGCAGCGATGGCAGTGCCACTCTGATCTGTGGAATCACCAAACCTCTTGCTCCATATGTGCTCACCAGTTGGGAGCGACGCCCCGGCACCTCCGCCGCCTCCAACAGAGCCGCCCGCTGCGGCAGATCCGCCGGTCGCTGTCGCGCCCCCGCCTGCAGTGCTCGGCGCAGCATCGAAATCGAAATCTGAATAGCCGCCCACCAAGTGGCAGGCGCTGAAGAACACGGCCAGCGACGCACCACCCGCCAACCAGCCGCCACCCCACAACGATGTCCAAGCCAGCTTGATACGCATGGTCTCAACAACCCTACAAGTACTCCGCCAACTAGACCAGGCTGAGCTAGCGGCCCGCGCCGAGTAGTCGGTCGATCAGACGGACGAGCTGCTCGCGCACTGCCGTGACATCGAGACTCGGATCGATGGCGAGCTGCATACTGAGCCCGTCGAGCAACGCGTGGAGCAAGAGGTTGATCCAGCCGACCTCTTCGGTCGTCACGTAGCCTTCCTCGACGCCTCGCTCCATCAGCTGGGCGCACTGGCGCCGAAACCTGAGGTAGGAGCTACGCACCACCTCGGTCATCTCAGGGCGACCCTTGCAGAAAGACCACACCTCGATCTGGAAGCGGATCTCGCGCTCGATCTCCTCGTGATCCGGCAGCGCGGCGTGGATGATCATACGCAGACGCTCGTGAGCCGGTAGGGCGTCGTTGCTGGCGATCGCCTGCAGCAGCTGATCCTGACGATCGAGAAAATCGGCGATGGTCTCGATGATGAGCTGCTCTTTGCTCTCGTAGTAGTAGGTCAGCATGCCTTTGCTGACGCCGGCCTCGCGAGCGATGGCAGCAAGCGTCACATCGCGATGCGATCGCTCAACCAGCATGCGGTAGCAGGTGTCCATCAGCTGACGCTTGCGGCGCTGCTCGAGTGCTGGGTTCTTTGCCTTGACCATCGTCGGGTGAATCGCTATAAAAAAACCGACTGGTCGGTTTTTGCATAGAGGATAGCAGAAATGAACACTTACAGACTATTGCAGGTGGAGGGAACCGCTCATGAACGAGGACTTGCCCAGGGGCAGGCGTTTGCGGGGCAGCAGTCAGAGGTGCTGGCAGCCTTGAGCTCACTGCTAGCTTTTCCGAAGTGGATGCCCATGTCGCTGCGCCGAGGGCTGATCAGCACCGCCACCAAAGCACTCGGCAGCTATTACCTGAGACGTCACGAGCCGGTGCTCGCCGATCGCGATGGCGGCGAGCTGCTCGCTCAGCTACGCGGCCTCGAGTCTGGTCTGGGCGTGTCGGCGGCTGAGCTGTACGGCCTGAACAGCTTCGAAATCGAGAGCTGCAACCTGCCCTTCTCGATGGGCTGCACCTCGATCGGTGTCAGCAGGGAGCGGGCCAGCGATGGCGCTGCCCGACTGGCCTACAACCACGACTTCGTCCCCGCCTTCGAGCCGTTCATTTTCGTTCGGCGCAGCATTCCGAGTCGCGGCTATTGCTCACTCGAGGTCAGCTACACCGTGCTGGTAGGGCTCATGTGCGGCGTCAACGAGCACGGCCTTTCAGTGAGCGTCAACCAAGCCTACGTGACCGACATCGTCCGCTCGCGCGCGGCCGTGATGGTCAGCATGCTCGCCCAAGAGTGTTTGCAGCATTGTCGCACCACTGCCGAAGCCGTCGACCGCTTGCGCCGAACGGCCGCCTCCAATGGCGCGATGGTCACGCTCGTAGACGAGGCTGGCGACTGCGCCACCGTAGAGCTGTCCGCAACTGCGTCGGCCCTGCGCCGCGAGCAACAGGGGCGACTTCATTACACCTTCAACAAGTTCCGCGCAGCGGAAATGGAACGACACGAAGCGCCCATCGGAGCGGTCACGACCGGCCTCGCTGCTGGCTACGACATCCATCAATGCAACCTCACCCGCGAGCAACGTTTTCTAGAGCTCACGGCCAACCACGCTGAAGGCGTCGACGATGGGACCCTCGCGGCGCTGCTTTCCGATCACGACGGCGGCCCCGGCGACATGGACAGCATCTGCCGACACCAGGATCCCTACGGCGAGACCACCTTGACGGCTATCATCAACACCGCCGAGCGAACCATTCGCGCCTCTTTCGGTCACGCTTGCACCAATGCGAGCAGCCCCTACGTCTACGGGCTCGACAGCAGTTGCGACATCGCCCATGCGGCGCAGTAGGAGCTCGAGCGGGACTCGGCTAGGAAGAGAGGACGTTGGTCGCTAGAGCGCAGGCAACGAGGAGTGCGGCGCTGAGGGCTAGCTCGCTCTCGACGACGACGTCACAGGTGAAACCCATGTCGGTGCTCTCGTCGCGGGCGTGCATCAGATAGAACGCCGCGTATACGGTGCCCAGGTTGAGCACGTGGGCGATGGGCGGCAACCAGCCCAGCTCGGTGCACACCAAGATGGCCGCACCGGTGGCGAGGTTGATGATGTGTAGCAGCCGGCGGGTACGGGCAAAGCCGAGGCTCACCGCGATGGTTACCGTGCCTTCTTGGCGGTCGCCTTCGAGGTCACCCAGATCGAAATAGACGGTGTTGATGAAGATCCGGAGCGCCGCCCAAATGCTCACGAGCACGGCAATGGGCCAGCCGGGTTGCACATCGAATTGCCAACGCTGGTGTTGCAACCCCCCCGCCACGACTACAGGCAGCAGCGTCGCGCTCAAGCCCCAGCTCAACGCCACAATCACGCTCTTGACGTAGGTGATGTCTTTGAGTCCCCGGTAGCGATACCGCGCCGGGGCGATGGGCACCGAGTACAACACCGCCACCAGTACTGGGGACAAGTACAACAAGGCAGCGAGCCAGCCGCTGACTATCGCCACGACAGCACCGCAGACAAACGCCACGGTCGCGCAAGCAAGCAGCACCGGTCGGTAGCGGAGAATGAAGGCGTAGCGGCCCGGATCGTTGATGCCGTCTTGGGGATCGAGGCGCGCCACCTTGTCGAAGGTGTAGACCGAAAAGACGATGCATACCGGCAACATGAGCGCCGCGAAGGAGATCGGCGCCCCGCTCAACAACAGCACCACGAGCGCCAGCCCCGCGCCATTGAGCGCGATGAGCACATTGCTGTAGGCCAGAAGCAGGAGAGCGTTTTTCACAGGAGAAGAGAGACGAAAGCCAGCGCCTCGTCATTCAACCAACCCTGCGTGCTCGCTAGAATTGCCCTTGCAGCCACAGGCCAGTGGGCGCCACGAGGAGCCTTGCTGCCGCGGGTTTGGCAGGCTCTTCGTCTCCAGACTCGACTGGTGGATCAACGATGAAGTACACGGTTACGCCGGCAGCAAGCACGCCCGCCACACCGAGCACATCAGCGACGATGGCAAGTGTTTGGGTCTTGCTGCGCGCGTCATCGAGTTGCTCGGCCGTCGTTGGGAAGGTGTCGAGTTGCTCTGCGAGCTCATCCTTGGCCCTCAACGCCAACACGCCACTGACCCCGGCACCCGCCGTGAACCCAGCTGCGGCCACGAGTGAAATCCACATCGGCATGCGGTTGTATCGCTCGACAGGCGGACTTGGCGTCGGCAGCGTAATCTGCCCGCTGGGCTTCTTCTCGAGCACCGGAAAATCGAGTGACAACTCGACGTCGTCACCGCCGGCTACGTCAATTTTTCGCACCACTACGGGGCGGGTACCCGAAGCCGCCGAGACCTTCCGTCGGCCAGCGCTGACGAGCAACGGCTCTGCAAGCGGGGTAACCCCCACTTTCACGTCGTCGACGAGAATCTCGGCGCCCTCGACGTTGCTGCTGACCCTGAGCTTGCCCACCCGCGCCTCGAGCTTCTTCAGCGCGCTCTCTACCTCCCCGCGGCGATCGGCTTTGATTTTCTCGCCACCGTCTTCCAGGTAACGGGTCAGCGTACCGAAGGCGCCCGCATAATCGCTGAGCTGGTATTGGGTTTGGCCGATGTTGTACAGAACGTTGAAATCTGGAGCGACTGCGTAGGCCCGCCGAAACTCGATGAGCGCAGTTCGGAAGTCACCTTCATCGAACAGCTCGACTCCACGCTTGAAGCGCGTGCTCGCTTCCTTGACGGCGGCCTGGGACTGCTCGGCAGCAAGATTGGGCGCTGCGGCAAGGATTACCAAAGCGCTCAGCAACATCGTCAAGCCGACGTGCAGGCGGCCCATCAAGCTGTTTGGTAGCAGGCTCATTCGTAGGGGTTCTTCGGATCGATGGTGTGGTCAGGCTTGCGCGGGCGCACCCGTTTCAAACCGCCGCTCGTCGAGCCGGCCACATCGGGACGCTTTCGAGAAGTCGGCTTGGCGGGTTTGAGCTCGATGGCTACGACGATGTCCTCATCGGCTTTCAAGAGGCGCTCCTCGGTCTTGTAGCCCTTCGCCGAGACCCTCAGGATGTGCGCGGCTTTCTCTTTGGGCAGCTCCGATCGGAAGGGGTTGCTGCCCAGCTTCTTGCCGTTGAGCGTCATGGTCGCACTGCTAGGCAATGCCGTGATCGACACCTTGACGGTCGTTTTCACGGCAGCACTAGAGGGCGTGGAGGTTGCGCTTTCGGGTTGGCCGGTTGCGGCGCCTGCGGCTGCGGCCGAAGCAGTCGTAACAGCTGCTTGCGTTTGCGGCTCAGTCGACTCCGTCTGCGATCGGGACAGGACGAGCAACAGCGCAACGGCCGCGACGGCCAAAAGCGCAATCATGCCCACGATGCGCCCGCGGCCGGAGCGGCGTGGCATCACGGCGGTGGGCTCAGCCGATGAGTCGGGGATCACCGATTCGGGCGCCATCGCGCTGAGCTCGACGCCTCCAACGGTGGAGCCCGCAACCGCAGCTGAGGCGCCTTTCACCGTTTCGGCAGACGGCGGACCACCACGGGCAGCCGCCTCCTTCAGGCCGCTTGGCACCGGAATGTCCACTGTCTTGATGACCGTATCGATCAGCAATCGGGTCTCGCTGCGCTCGGTGCCGAAGTTCGTCGTCAGCAAGGCAGCCACCTGGCGCGGATGGATGGTGCCGTGGGTCGACTCGAGATATTGCTCCAGTGCTTGTTGCAGCTCGAGCGCGGTGCCGAAACGCTCCTCCGGTGCGAGTGACATGGCCCTGTCGCAAATGGCCGCGAGCTCGGGTGCCACCTCGGGGTTGACCTCTCGGATGCTCGGCTCTTCGCCATGGGCCCGGGCGAAGATGTTCCCGGCGACATCGTCGCTCTTAGGCATTCGACGGCCAGCGAGGGCCTCCCACAGCATCACCCCAACCGAGAAGATATCAGCGCGGCGATCCACCCCATCGCACGTCAGTTGCTCCGGAGCGGTGTAGGAGAGCTTGCCTTTGAAGACCCCCTTTTTGGTCACGTTGGCTGCGCCAGCCGCTTTGGCGATCCCAAAATCGACGAGCTTGACCTGGCCGTCGTAGGTCAAAAACACGTTCTGAGGGCTCACGTCACGGTGCACGACGTTGAGCGGAGTGCCGTCGAAATCAGTCAGCTCATGGGCGTAGTGCAGGCCCGCCAGGACCAGTTTCAAGATCCACAGATGCTCGGCAAGGGGCATCTGCTCGCGGCCGATGCGCTTGAACAACTCGTTCAAAGGCTGCCCGTCCAGGAACTCCATGGTGAGGTAGCGAAGCGCGCCCTGTTCGCCCACTTCGTAGGTCTGCACCACGTTGGGGTGGTTGAGGCGGGCGGCCAGCCGCGCTTCGTCCATGAACATGGTCATGAACTCCTCATCGCCAACGAGCTCGCCGCGGATCTGCTTGATCACCAGTAGCTTGTTGAAGCCGCCCGGTCCGCGCGCCACCGCCAGGTACACACGCGCCATACCGCCCTGACCCAGCTCGGTGATGATCTGATAACGACCAAGGGTCTTTAGGTCGACGGAGGTCATGGCGTCGTATGCACTTGTGAAGGAACCAATACAGCGTACGAGGCGGTGTCGGGACGCACCGACAAGCTCACCTCGCCAATCGTCTGCCCGGTATCGGACCGCTTGCCGGTGACCACGACGGTGCCGGTGTTCACGTAAAGTAGGCCGCCGATTCCGCTGGCGTCGGTGTCCTTGACGTCGGTCGTGCTGCCTTGTCCGCGGATGTAGAACACCGTGGCTTTCTCAGCGCCGGTAGCGGTGAAGCTGATCCCGGCGGCGGAGTTGTCTTGGCAGTCGCGCACTTGCACGAGCACATGCCCCTGGCCAGGGATGTGCTCGGGCGCTTGTTCCAGCAGCTGCCCTATGATGCCCAGTGGCAACATGGGTACGGGCGGCGAGACGGCGTCACCGCTCGGAGGAGGGTTCATGGCCAACAGAGCCGTGGCGTAGCCGCTTAGGGCTCCCGCTCCGCCACTGCCACCGCCGCCACCGACGCCGGTGGCGTTCGGATCTTTCAGCTCCACATAGCCATCAAACCCGTAGTCCATCTGCAAGCTGACGGTGCCGTCGGTGCCACTGACCGTTGGGCCGAACAATGGGCTGGTACAGTCGACTTGCGCTTGGGCACAGCCGCGCGCCTCAATCCCCGCCAGTGGCGCGTAGCTCAAGAAGTCCATCAGCGGGATGCTGTACGTGACCTTGATGCTGGGATCGCGCTCCGGCGGCGGCTTCACATTTGCGAGACAGCCCCACTTGGGCTCGGTCTGACAGACTGAGTTGATGCACACCGATCCGGCGAATGCAGGCCCGCGCGCCCCACAGTCGTCGTTGCTGGCACATTGCAGCTCATCACTGGGCAGCACCAACGAACAAGCCGCCGTCAGGCCTATCCCCACGACGCTCATCCCAACGATCCCGCTCCACGCTCGCTTCGGTACACCCCAGGCTTGCATGTACCTCCATGTTGTCCACCTGGAGGGGGTTGGGTCAAGAGTCCCGCGCAAGATGTGGCTTTCCTTGGTTGGTCATGCCCACTGCTGGTGGCGCGGCGTACGATCCTTTTCCCGTAGAGCCATGAGCAATTATCGTGGATTAACGAATTGAGACGCCACGGCATGTCATCAGTGTCGTGACTTCCATTTGCATTGCCATGCCCGGCGGCGAGCTCGACCAACGATCAGCACCTTGCGACGGCGAGCGGCGTCACATCGAAGCTGCGCTGCGTGGTGATGGCCTGGCTTTTCGACGCTTGGTCGAGCCGCACTTGCCGATGCTGCTGCGCATCGCAACGCGCGTTGGTGGCAATCGCGCGCTCGCAGAGGACGCCGTCCAAGAGACGTTGACCCTGAGCTACGAGCGGCTGCCCAGCTACCGGCACGAGACGAGCTTCAAGGCCTTTTTGGCCGCTATTGCAGCACGACAAGCCCATACGTTGGCCCGTTCGGAGCGGCGCCGCGCCAAGCGCGAGCATCAAACCGCAGCCCCCGAGCGCTCCGCCACACCAGAGCAAGCATTGCACGGCGCGGCAGCCGCCCGAAGCGTGCGGGCCGCGCTGGCTGCCATGCCCGAAAAACGTCGGGATGCCGCTTTGCTCAGACTCGATGCTGGTCTTTCATATCGGGAGATCGCCGAAGCGCTGGACAGTACCGAGGGCTCCGCCCGCGTGCTGGTCCACAAAGCGCTCAAAGAGCTTCGCCAACGACTGGCCGTTCTGCTCGAGGACGGTCGGAACAAACCGCAGGGGACCTGATGGGCGACGAACAACGAGAACAAGAAGAGAACGAACGCTTACAAGAGCTCTTCGATGCAACCGCCGTCGAGCCGTCGCGCGAGCAACTCGATCGGCTGGCGCGCGTAGCCGCCCAAGTGCCCACGACCGCTGGGCGCAGTTGGCTAGCGACGCACTTGGCGGGTTGGCGCGGCGCGTTACTTGGTGGGGTCGCCGTAGCGGCCGCAGCCGCCATCGTGGTGCTGTTGATGCGACAGCCTGCTCAGCAGCCGGTGGCCGTCGACTCCGCTCGACCCGAAACCACCACCGCCCCGCTCGAGAGCCGCGCGCCTCAGCCAGAGCAACCTCAGGCTATCGCGGCACTCGACGAGGGGCTCATCGAGGTGGCCGAGCAGATGCTCGGCGAAGATCCGCTTTCGTCGCTGGATCAGGGGCCAGAGGGCAGTCCGCTGCTGGCTCTCGATCTGCTTTACGGTCCTGGCGAGGCCGCTTTCGCCAACCCCGAGGCGTGGAGCAAGCTCTACGCGATCCTGCTCGAAGACAGCTAGGAGCCTTGGTCATGAGCTATCCCGCAAATAAACGAGTACGTCGGCAGCATAGGCAAGCGAAGGAGGCTGGGCTGAAGACCACCTTGGGGCTCATCGCCGTGCTGGCAATCATCAGCGCGTTGGCAGCGTCAGCCTTGGCCCAGCCCAGCGGCGGCGGCCGGATTCGGTCCAAGCAACCAGCTGTTCACTTGCACGATCAGGTCAAGAAGGTCCGCTTCAAGGTGCTACGGGAGAAGGTCGGCCTGAATGAGGCCCGGGCCAAAAAAGTCGAGGTGGTCCTGGAGAGGCTCGCGCCGCAGCGGCACAAAGCGCAAAAACAAATGCGCCAAGCGCGCCAGCAACTGCGCCGCTTGATCAAGGCCGATGGTGACGACCAGCAAGCCTACAGCAAAGCGCTCTCGCAGATCCGCGAGGCACACAGCACACTCGAGAAGCTGCGCGATCAACAGTTCGAGGAGCTCGAGCAGGAGCTGACGCCCAAAGAGCAGGCCACCATGCTGCACACGCTCGGCCAGATGCGGCGCAAGATCCGCCAGTATCTGCGCAGCGGTGGCAAACCTGGCAAAGAGGGACGGCCTGGGCGACGCAAGAAACGAGGCTACTTGCCCCCCGAGACATGGTGAACAGCAGTGCTACTCGGGATCAGCGCTACTCGGGATCGCATGCCCCATCGCACATTTGCTTGACCACGCCCTCGCGTAGCCAGCTGGTGGTCTGATCGACCGCTGCGGGGAGCACCCGCACCTTGTCGTGTGGATCGCCATCCTTGGGGAACTTGTCCCCTTTGGGCGGCTCGTTGGTCTTGGGCAGCTCTGGCACACCAAAATCGAACTCGACCATAGCGTTGCCGCTGTAAGGCGCTGCGGTCGATTCGACACCCCAAACCTCGCGGTTGGTGGGGCTGATGTTCTTCGCCCCAACGGTGCGCGCCATTAGATGAGCGCCAAGCGGCGTGACCTGGTAGTCGCCCATCGCTACGTGCATGAGCACCTGATGAGCTTTGGTGCCGGGCAGCATGTTTTCGCTCAGATAGGGAAAGTAGCCGATCGGATCGGTGCGATCCCACATCAACTGGGCCAAGCCGAGCACCAATTGCAGGTCGCGGTAGCTGCTGTAGCGTAGCTTCAGGTTGGCCAGGAATGGCTCGAAGTCGACACTGCGGTTCAGCAGCAAGTTGTAGGGCATGCCTGGCTCGCCGAGGAGGCCGCGCTCGACGTCGGTGGTCAGCGCCATGTAGGTGGCGCCGAAGATGCCGCCCTGGCTGTCGCCCCGGTAGTAGCAACGTGTCGGATCAATGGCGCTCTTGCCGTTGAATTGCACGTTGGGATCGGTCACGAAGCGACCCTTCATCATGCGCATCGCCAGCAAGCTGTTGAGGATCCCCTGGTGCTGCCGCTCGATGACGTATTTGAAGTGGATGAAGTCATCGATGATGGCTTTGAGAATGACGGCCTCATCGTCGGCGTGCATGCCCACGAGATTGACGGCGAATATGACGAAATTGCCGCTGTTGGCGATCTGGGCTTGGTAGCTGTTCTTGCCTTCGGTGAGCTTGCCGAGCAGTCCGTGGCCGTTCTGTAGCAGCGCGCCGGGCGTGCCTTTGGTGGCGCTGTGCGGGATCTGGACCATGAACTCGAACTCCGCCATGCCGTTCTGCTCCGGCATCCCATCGGCGCCGAAGACCAGCTTGCCGCCTGCCTCGGCTTGGTCGAGGTAGAGCGGCACCTTCATCAAACCGTGGATGCGTCGCTTGATGTCGGCGTTGGGATCCTCTTCCACCCCGGTGACGGTGTACTCGGGTCCGAGGGGCCCCACGGTCTGCAGGGCTTCGTCGCGCATGTGCACCAGCCAGGAAGTGTTGCTCTCTCGACTGGCGGTGCTGTAGTCCCAGGCGATCTGCAGATCCTTGGTCTCGTAGCCCGCCCCTTCGAGCTTGCTCATGATGTCGGCGTACAGCTCGGCGCGCTTGGCCACTGAAGGCTCGGGATGCTCGGTGCCATCACGCAAAGCCTTGAAGGCGCTGGTGGGCTCGAGGGGATCGCCGTTTGCGTCGAGCACGCCGCGAATGGCGACGATGTAGCGGGTTGCATCTTTGAGGCGCACCACCGGCCGCAACATGAAGGCGCGGTCCTCATCCTTGGGACCGGTCATGTCGAGCTCGGCAAAATGGGGAACGGCTTTGCCGGTCTCCGCTTCGATGATGATGGTCGGGCTGTCCTTGCTCAACGACACGTCGAGGGTGTCTTGGGTTGGCAAGCCGGTCAGCGTGGCGCCCGGCAAATGGGTCATCGGCGCTTGTCCCGGCGAGAAACCATCTCGGTCGGTCACCAAGGCGGGCGTCAGGTGCACCTCTTTTCCGCCCATCACGGGCAGGGTTGCATCCCCAAATTGCACGCGCTTTGCGGTCTTGGTCGTAGCGTCGTCGACCAACCACAAGTTGGAGGGAAAGGGAAAGCCGCACTGGGTCGGTACGATTGGATCGCAGTCGGGATGAACCAGAGGCGTGCCGCCAGTTCCACCGCTGCCGCCACTACCGCCACTACCGCCGATGCCAGATGAGGAGCTACTGGTTTGCTTCGGTCCGTCTTCATCCGACCCACATCCAGGTAGCAACAAGAAGCCACAAGCAAGCGTGATGAGGACGATTGGCAGTCGCATGCCGCAGCTATATCAAATCGGCAGGGCGCACAAAAGCTCCACGATGGAGGCTCAGCCATCCTCTTTATGGGCAGATTGGCCCGCGCCTGGGTTGACCCACGCGGTCGTGGATGCGATGCACCCTGCCGTGGAAGGGGGGCGGCTGCACCCCGACCTGCACGCAAAAGTGCTTTGATCTACGGAGCCGTTCGATGCAACCGACTATGAGAAATCCACTACTGGCGCTGCTTGCCGCATGTGCGCTGATGGCCTGTGGCCCAACCTTGTTCATCGGCAAGTCCGACATCAAGATCGTTGGCGCGAAGCCGCCACCGAAAATTCACAAGGCTGCGCCCAAGCGTGTCGAGATCGTCGACGACAAGATTCTCATTCGCGAGAAGGTCCAGTTCGAGCTCAACAAATCGCGCATCTTGGAAGAGTCACACGGGTTACTCGACGAGGTCGTCAAAGAGCTCAAGAACAACCCACGCATCAAGAAGGTTCAGGTCGCGGGGCACGCCAGCTCCGATGGCCCGAAGGCATTCAACCGGCAATTGAGCAGGGCGCGTGCCAAAGCAGTGATGAAGTACTTGGTAGCAGCTGGCGTCGAGCAGTCCCGTCTCGAATCCAAGGGCTTCGGCGACAGCCAACCCATTGGCGACAATACGACGGAGGAGGGTCGGGACCAGAACCGTCGGGTCGAGTTCAACATCCTCGAGCAAGACACCCCCAAGAAGGTCAAGACCGTCGACTGAGCCGACGAGGCCATCGAGCGACAAGGAATGAACATGCAACTGCACCAAGCCTCCAAAACGGTAGCCCTTATTCTCGCAGCGGTTGTCCTGACCGCATGCGGTGCTCGCAGCAACACGCAGTACCGAGATGACACCGCCAAGCTGATCGCTCAGCGCGATGGCGCCATCAAGAGCTGCTACGACGCGATTCTGAAGGTAGACACGTCGGCACGTGGAAAAGTCACGGTGCGTTTCGTCGTGGAAGCCAAGACCGGCTTGATCAAGAACACTCAGATCGACGACCGACATACCACCGCCTCGACGGATTTGGCCAAGTGTGTCAGCAACTCCCTCGACGGGCTGGTCCTGAAACCAGCCGACCCCCTCGAAGGGCGCGGGATGTTCACTTACGAGCTCGAGGCAAAGCGTAAAGAGGCGGCCAAACCAGCCGCACCCAAAGAGCCCAAAGAGCCGGAAGATGGGCCTGAGGACGACGACGACGACGCAGCAGACAAGAGCTAGAACGAGCCGGATGGTGTCAAGCCGGCTGCGAGCGTCTCCTGTCCAGGAGCCATGAATGGTGTGACCACGATCGTGGTGTCAGCCGGCGTCGCTGCCTCATCGGCGAGCCCGTGAGCAAGAACCGTCGTCGCGAGCGTGGCAGTGGCTGCGATGCTCGCGGGTAGGGTCAGCACCAAAGAGTATGGCTCATGGTCTCCAAACACCAAGGCGTTGGTGAGAGCGAGAGCGGCGTTCGCAGTGCCGAGCCCGAACCCGATTGTGCTCCAAGCTGGTGATGGGGCTCTGCCCTCAGACAGGTAGTAACTGTTGGCAATGACGGGCGCCAAGCTCGAGGCGCTCGCAGCCCAATTGGACAAAATATATAGGGCGAATACTTCAATCTCACCATCAGCGTTTGCTGTGGACGATACGGTTGAGGACCCAATCGAAAACAGGGCGCCCAAGAGAATTGCGTTGCGCTTCATGTAGAAAAGCTAGCCATTGTCATGGCTATCGCAGGTAAGTAAGAGTTATCTTATTGTTTACCTGCTGTAATGATTTCACTGCACCGCTTGGAGGGGTTCTACTGGGTTGCCAAGACGCAAGGCTACTCGAGGGCGGCCCGCGCATTTCCGTATCCCATCACCCAGGCTGGTGTGCACCATCAAGTGCGTAAGCTCGAGGACGAGCTTGGGGTGAAGCTCTTCGAGCGCGTTGGGCGCGACCAGATGCGGTTGACGCCAGCGGGTAAGCCGCTTTTCGAGTATGCCGCGCACTGTTTCGAGCAGCTGCCCGAGGTGGTCGCTGCCGTCCGCTCGCATCGATACGGCGGCGATCTGCGGATCCACTCATCGCGACAACTACTCGCCCACGTCCTGCCCTCTTGGCTGCGACGCCTCAAGGAGCGTCGCGCGGACGTGCCACCCCAACGCAATCACGAAACCGATTTGGTAGTCGAGCACTTGGCGGCCGTTCCAGACGACGTGGCGACCTTGCGCGTGGCGACGATTATCGGCCGTATTGTCGTGCCAGCGGATCAGCCGACCGCATTTCGGATACGCCAGCTGCGGCGCATGCCGTTCGTTGCCTACCCTGCAGGGACACCAGAGCACGCCATCCAGCTAGACGCGTTGCGGGGCGCCGAGCTTTCCCCTTCGGTCGTCGCGTCCGCGCCTGATGCCGAGTCGCTCATTGCGTTGGTTGGTGCTGGGTTGGGATACTCACTGGTTCCCATGGTTGCAGGGGCCGAGCAGAGCTCCGTCGGCGCGGCGGAGCGCGTGCGTCTCGTGGCGCCCAGCAAGGGCCGCTTCGAGTATCCAGTATACGCGGCTTGGCGCAACAGCAACGTCCCCAATCCGCTCGTCGACGAGGCGCTGGCCGTCGCCCCAACGCCCCGCGGGTAGCCAGCGTCCCGAGTCTGTGACGCTGCGGCTCTCACTTCTTGGGGATGGAGTGGACCTCGCCATCCGCCACCATTTCCGAGCCGTTGGTCACCCAGTACACGTCCTTCGCATCGAGCGCCACGCGTTGGGGAGCGAGCAATGAATCGGCCATCGTCGTAATCGCTCCGCCTGAGATGGGCGCGCGCTGTATGACGCTCGTAGGCATTCCGCTGCCTAGCGTGCTCCAGTAGACATCGGTGCTGTCGACGGCCACGAATGCAGGGGTCAGGCCTGTGTTGGCGATGACGGTCTCCATTCCACCACCAAGCGGCGCGCTGACGATGGCGCCGGAGCTGCCTTCCGACCAGTAGACATTGGTTGCGTCGACGGCGACGCCAATGGCGAACGGGGCCGCTTTGAGCACGGTCACCATGCCCCCAGCGAGCGGCACCATCTGGATCGATCCGTCGCTGTAGTTCGCATTCTTGGTTCCGACGCTAGCGATGTAGACGTTGTTCGGTCCGACTGCGAGCGTGTACGGCAGGATGATGCCGGTCGCGACGACCTCGACTGGACCGCCCGCGATGGGCACCCGCACCACGCCGCCGTCAGCATAATCTGGTGGATTGCCACCAAGCCCAACGTACACATAGCTCGGGTCGACGGCGATCGAAGTTGGCGCCGACAGCCCCGTAGCGAGGGTGGTCTTGTTACCTCCCCCGACTGGGACTTTTTCCAACGTACCGTCCTGGAAGAGCGCGCCCGACGTGCCGTTGTTGACCCAGTACAGGTTGGTCGCATCCAGCCCGATTCCGAACGGACCCGGCTGCGCCGCGGCGATGGTCTCGATCATGCCGCCCATCTTGGCTGCTTTGCGCACCGATCCGTCGGCCCCCAGGCCCGAGCCCATGTTGGTCCAGTAGATATGGGTCGCGTCGACGGCGATCTGGAACGGGTGATCCTGCTTGCTCGCCCAGATCTTCGGCCCGCATTTGCCAGCGGCACAGGTGCCGGTGCACTTGGTGTCGCACATGCCGCAATGCTCGTTGTCGACAGCGAGCTCTGCTTCGCAGCCGTTGTTCTCATCCTTGTCGCAGTTGCCGTAGCCGACCGCGCAATCGAAGGTGCAGCTGCCGTCCTCGCAATTGGCCAATGCGTTTGCACCTGAGGGGCACTCGTTGCCGCACATTCCGCAATGCTTGGCGTGCGATTGAAGGTAGGTCTCGCAACCGTTGCCTTCTTTGCCATCGCAATCCCCATAGCCAGGCTCGCAGGGGTCTTCTACGCCGCCGGCTCCACCCATACCGCCGGCACTCTGCGTACCTGCGCTACCACCGTCGGCGGTGTTGCCGCCTGTTTGCGTAGTTGTGGTGGTCTCCGGATCGGGGTCGGCTTTCTTACCGGCCGAGCAGGCGGCAAAGACAATGGCGAAGGTGGTGAGGCAAGCAACGAAGCGAGCTATCGACATGACCTGAGGATAACGCCGGGCTTCACGACAGCGGCGTGCTTTTTGTCAGGCCTCTCAGAAAGGTTAGAGAGGTCAGAAAGGTCAGAAGGTTCCTGCCACGCAAAGGCCGGTCGGGGTTCTTTGCTCGCCCACCCCCACGAGAGGCGCGAGCACGAGGGCGGTGTCCGTCGGCGCATCTGGCTCATCGGCGAGCACGTGCGCGTAGATGGATGTGGTCAGCGTGACGAACGTCGCGATGCCCAGGGGAAGCGTGACACGCTCCTGGAACTCGTCATCATCTACCGCTAGCGCGTCGGCAGCCACAAGAGCGACGTTTACCGTACTGAGCCCGAAGCCGACAACACTCCAAGCCAATGCTGGAGCCCTTCCTTCGACCATGTAGTAGGTGTTTGCGATAATCGGCGCCAAGCTCGAGGCCGTCGCCACCCAACTCGAAAGGCCCAGTCCGACGACCGTGTCCATATTACTGAGCCCCTGGCCCCCCGAGTGAGTATCGAAGCCTCCTGAAGACGTGTCTTGGGCTAGCGCAGCGGACGGCAGCGTCGAAAACCCGATCGAGAGCAATGCGCCGAACAACACGGCTGACAGCTTCATGGCAATAGCCTAGCCATTATGGCGGATTGCGCAGGTAAGTAATCCTCATGTCATCGTTTACTCCAGGTAATGACTTGAACGCATTGCTTGGGGCCGGCACGACGACACGGTGTCCTTAGCTCGCTACAATCACGCCATGACGCTGGTGGCGGGGGACCTGGTTCAGGGAAAATACGAGGTGCTGAGTGAGATCGGCCGGGGCGCGATGGGCTGCGTCGTCGAAGCACGGCACCACGAGCTCGGTCATCGCTGCGCCATCAAGACGATGGCGATTGAAGACAGTGACACCGCACGCGAGCGCTTCTTGCGTGAGGGACGGGCGGCGGCGCAAATCAACAGTGAGCACGTGGCCAAGGTTCACGATGTCGGCAGTCTGCCCGACGGCACGCCCTACATGGTCATGGAGTTTCTCGATGGGCGCGATCTGTCGGCAGAGATTGACGCTCGAGGACCGCTGGACGTTTGCGAGGCCGCGCGCTACGTCCGTCAAGCCTGCGCTGGCCTGCGCGCGGCCCATTCCCGCGACATCGTCCACCGCGACATCAAGCCCGCAAATCTGTTTCTGGCGTCCCAAGATGCCGGCGAGGCTATCGTCAAAGTGATCGACTTTGGCGTGGCCCGAAAAGTTGCTTTCACGGATCAGACGCTGGCGCAGGACTTGACGGGCTCCGGGACACTGCTCGGCTCGCCAACTTACATGGCCCCTGAGCAGCTCGCTGCGAGCAAGACGGTGGACCACCGCGCCGACATTTGGGCTCTGGGGGTTACCTTGTTCGAGTTGTTGACCGGTGAGGGGGCCTTCGAGGGCGAGACCCTCGCGGAGCTGTCGTCAGCCATTCTACGTGACCCGCCTCAATCGGCTCGGTCACTTCGAAAAGCGGTGCCGTTCGCGTTGGAGCGCGTCATCGCGCGCTGCTTGTGCAAGGACGTTGACGGCCGATTCCAGTCTGCGCAAGAGCTCTCCGAGGCGCTCGCGCCATTCGAGACAGTCGTCACCGATACCCGTCACGGCGAAGTAGGCGGAGCCTATCGGGATTCGCCTCAGTTTCGCATCATCCGTCGCGAGGGGGGCGAGCAGGAACCGCAATCGCTCAAGTGGGTGTGGGCTGTCGTCGCGGTCGGCCTACTCGGCGTCGCTGGCCTCGGCTTGAACGCAATGAAGCCTGGGCCGCCCCCGCCTCTGTTGGAAGGGGCGTTCGGCTCGGTTGCCACTGTACGAGCCCCCACTTCCCTACCTGCCGTGCGTGATGTTGCGACCGGCGCTCGGTTGGAGTTGGCGAAAAAGCACTTTGAGGCCAAGCGATGGATCGAGGCGCGCGCCGTTGCCAAGGAAGTCGCTTTGCGCCTGCGCGGCGGGGGGGTCACCGAGCAGGAACGTCCGTTGCTGGTGGAAGCGCGACTGCTAGAAGGCAACAGCTTCGTCGAAGCGGCTCTGGCGCGAATCGAGCTGACGAGGGCCGGAGAAGTCAGTGTTCTCGTGAGCGCCGCCAACAACGCGCTGCACAAAGCGAAGTTGCCGTTCTCCCGAGCAAAGCGTAACGACCTCGACTTGGCCGCTTGCGCGTCGTTGTCGCCCGCGCGAGCTTCACTGACACTTGGCAAGGCCATCTTGATGGCGACCAACGATCGCAGCCCCAAGGCCTATGGTCTGCTTTCTCGCATGTTCAACCAAGCGGAGTCGAGCGCTCGGCTGCAGAAACGCAACCTCTCGTCGGGCTCGTTATGTGCTACGAGGGCCGACCGAATCAGGGCCCAGGCCCGCGAGAAGCTCGACCTACTCAGCAAGAGCAGGAGCAGGAGCAAGAGCAAGAGCAAGAGCAAGCGCAAGCGCAAGCGGCGCCGAAAGCGCAGCCGATGAGCGAGCAGCGGGCCGCGCGACAGCCTAACGAGTCAGTTGACGACGCAGTATTCGGGGAAGCCCTGCGGTAGCCCAGCAACATAGGGTGAGGGCGACGTGCCGAATGGGTGATCGGACAGGAACTGCCAGCCGCTACCACCAACGCCCGGCGGAACGGTGTGGCCCTTGCCGTGATCGCAAATGAACGCGAAGTGCCCCTTGCCAACCAAGTCGTTGAAGTACGCCTCGCTCAGGGTCTTGAAGTTGACGATCACCTGGTCCGAAGGCCCGCCGTGCATGATCATGGCGGCGAACTTGTTCTGGTCCTCTTGTTGGGGGGGATTTCCGAGCTTGCCCCCGGAGTAGAGCAGCACGCTGGCTAGGTAGCCACTGCGGCGATAAGACATCTGCGTGGTCTGTAGCGCGCCGGCGCTCATACCGAGGCTGTGGATGCGGCGCAGATCGATGCCCACTTTTTCGATGGCGCATGCCACCACCTCGTCGGCGACGACCAAATCGTCTTCGGCGCCCCCGCCGGTGGTGAGAAACCAGGGGAACTGTCCGGCGGCTGGGTCGTGATAGGGCGCGACTACGATGCCGCCTGCGGCCTTGATGGCGTTGATGGCGTCATTGCCGAGCACGTAGGGCGCTTCGGTTGGTTTGCCGCCAGCGCCGTGCCAGTAGAAAACCACCGGACCATCTTGAGCGGTGGGATTGTCGCCGATGGTGATTTTGACTTTGCGCGGCGCGATCCCAGCCGGCGAAAACGTCACATCACCCTCAACGAATTCGGGACAGGCACCCGTAGGCGCAGGTAGGAACTGCGCTGCCGGCGAGGGCCCGTTCGGGGCGCCCCCGGCGGTGCCCTGACCGCCCTGGCCTCCGGTTGCCTGGGTACCCGTGGTCGACTGGTTGTTGCTGGTGTCGTCGCCGCCACACGCAAGTAACGTCAAGAGCAGCAACCCGGCCATCGTTCCAAAACAAGCTACTCGCATGGCTAGAACTGTAACGTGTTTCAGCAAGGCAACAAAGCAGCCCTGCTGCTAGCGTGAACAGACCATGACAAGGGCGCTTTGGATTGCCGCGGTGGCTGGCTGGATTATTGGTTGCGGACCGTCAACACCGCCCACGAGTGTCGGCAAGCCCTCGGCTTCCACGCCGGTGACGGTTCAGCCAACGCCGTCAGCGACATCTGAACCGCTCAGCCCAGCGCAAGTACTGGCCCTAGCGCGATCGAGCAATCCAGCCAACGCCGAGCTGGTGACTGCGCTCGCCCAGTACCGGCCCCATGATGGCGGCGTCGCCCAGGTCGACCTGGCGAAGGTCGAAGTCCTGCGAGCGAACATTCGA
>CAZRGL010000091.1:9175-24737 GCA_964599485.1 uncultured Polyangiaceae bacterium | reverse complement strand
CCGGTCGTCTGGGCTGCACCGCAGAAGAAGCCGAGCACCAGTACATTCGAGCCGTGGAAAAGGGCTTGCTCAAGATCATGAGCAAGATGGGGATCTCGACCGTGCAGTCGTATCGTGGCTCGCAGATATTCGAGGCTGTCGGCTTGGATCGCGACCTCGTCGACAAGCATTTTACGGGTACGCCGAGCCGCCTCGAGGGTGTGGGTTTGCGCGAGCTCGGACGTGAGGTGGTGATCCGCCACGAGCGTGGCTATGGCGAGGTACAGCGACTCGATCCGCGCCTTTTGCCAATCGGTGGGGATTACCAGTGGCGTCGCCAAGGTGAGCAGCACAAGTGGACTCCGGCGAGCATCGCCTTGCTGCAAGCCGCAACGAGGCAACACGACGCAGCGATGTTCGAGCAATATGCGACGCTGCTCGATGACGAGCGTGAACAGCCCATGACCTTGCGTGGCTTGCTCAGCATCGACCCCGCAGATGAGCGCGCCATACCGATCGAGCAAGTCGAGCCTGCTACCGAGATCGTCAAGCGTTTCGTTACCGGCGCCATGTCCTTTGGCTCGATAAGCGCTGAAGCGCACGAAACGCTAGCGATTGCCATGAATCGACTGGGCGGCAAGTCGAACAGTGGCGAGGGAGGCGAAGAGCCGCGCCGCTGGCAGCTGGATGAAAGCGGTGACGATCGCAACAGCGCCATCAAACAGATCGCTTCGGCCCGTTTTGGCGTGACGCCTGATTATCTGGTGCACGCCAAGGACCTGCAGATCAAAGTTGCCCAGGGCGCGAAACCCGGCGAAGGGGGGCAGCTGCCAGGGCACAAGGTCGATCAGCGCATCGCGACGGTTCGTTGCTCCACCCCGGGCGTGTCGCTCATCTCGCCACCTCCGCATCACGACATCTACTCGATCGAAGACCTCAAACAGCTGATCTTCGATCTGAAATGCGCCAACCAAGATGCCCGGATCAGCGTCAAGCTGGTCAGCGAAGTCGGCGTCGGGACCGTTGCTGCGGGTGTGGCCAAAGCAGGCAGCGACGTCGTGGTCATTGCAGGCTTCTCCGGCGGGACTGGTGCTTCGCCGCTGTCCTCAATCAAGCGGGCCGGGTTGCCTTGGGAGCTGGGCCTGGCCGAGACGCAACAGGTGCTGATGCAGAACCGACTTCGCTCCCGAATCAAGGTGCAGGTAGACGGCGGTTTGCGCACCGGCCGCGATGTGGTCGTCGCCGCATTGCTCGGGGCTGAAGAGTTTGGTTTTTCGACAGCGGCGCTGATCGTGCAGGGCTGCTTGATGTTGCGCAATTGCCACCTCAACACCTGTTCGGTCGGCATCGCCACCCAGGATCCCGAGCTACGCAAGCGCTTTGCTGGCAAGCCCGATCATGTGGTGCACTTCTTCATGATGCTCGCCGAGCAAGTACGTGGCTACATGGCAAGATTGGGTTTCCGGCGCTTCTCCGACATGGTGGGGCGCGTGGAGCGACTGGCCGCGCGAGACCGGCTCACCCATTGGAAGGCGCAGCGTCTCGACCTCAGCGCCCTGCTTGCAATTGGCTCGGAGGAGGACGAGGCGCCGCGCCAATTCCAATTTGCCGCGACCGATTCTGCTTTGGCCCAGCACGTCGACCGGGATTATCTCGAGCAAGTCGTCGCCGCCGTCGACAATGCCGAGAGCGTGCAAATCGAGCGAACCATCGGCAATACCGAGCGAGCCGCTGGCACCCTGCTATCGAGTGAGCTGGTGCGTCGTCATGGTGGCGGTAGCTTGGTGGATGACACGGTCCGCATTCGCTTCGTTGGGTCCGCCGGCCAGAGCTTTGGCGCATTCTTGGCCAAAGGGATGACCCTCGAGCTCGAAGGGGACGCCAACGATTACCTCGGCAAAGGCCTGGGCGGTGGCCAGCTCGTCGTCTACCCGCCGCGGGCGGCCGGCTTGGAGTCTCATGAGAACGTCATCGTTGGAAACGTCGTTCTCTACGGGGCGACGAAGGGAGCTGCATACATCGCGGGTCTTGCCGGCGAGCGCTTTGCGGTTCGCAACAGCGGAGCGCGCGCCGTCGTCGAGGGCGTTGGCGATCACGGCTGCGAGTACATGACCGGCGGCGTCGTGGTGGTGCTGGGCCGAACCGGTTGGAATTTCGCGGCTGGCATGAGCGGTGGAATCGCTTTTGTCTTCGACAAGGAGCGACGCTTCGGCGACCGACTCAACCGCGGCTCGGTGGGTCTGGAACCAATGGTGGACCAGTCTGACATATGGCTGGTTCAGGGCATGATCGAAGATCACGTGCGCCACACAGGTAGCAGCCACGCCCGGCGCATTCTCGACAACTGGGAGCTGATGATCCCCCATTTCGTCAAGGTGATGCCGGTCGAATACAGACGCGTGCTCGAGGCGCGCAAGACTTCCGGAGCAACGCCGTCGCCTCCCCCAGTAGCACGAGTAGCCACAGTGCCTCGAGGAGGGCAGTGAGATGGGCAAGCCGACTGGTTTCATCGAATGGCAGCGCACCTTGCCCCGTCGCCGCCGCGTGCAAGCGCGCCTCGCCGACAACTGTGAGATCGAGGGCACGCTCAACCCAGAGCAGCTGCGACGCCAAGCCGGGCGCTGCATGGATTGCGGCGTGCCGTTCTGTCACCAGGGCTGCCCAATCGGAAACCTGATCCCCGACTACAACGACTTGGTGTACCGCGATCGTCATGCCGAGGCATATCGCTTGCTCAGCGCGACGAACAACTTCCCGGAGTTGACGGGGCGGCTCTGTCCAGCGCCCTGCGAGCACGCGTGCACATTGGGGCTCAACAGCGAAGCGGTTACGATCGAGCAGCTTGAGAAGCACATCGCGGAGCACGCTTTCGCCAAGGGCTGGATCAAGCCCCGCGTCGTAGCTGCTCGCAGCGGCAAGCGGGTTGCCGTGGTCGGCTCGGGTCCTGCTGGGCTCGCTGCAGCCGACCAGCTGAATCAGGCGGGGCACAGTGTCACCGTGTTCGAGAAGGCCGACCGGGCTGGCGGTTTGCTCCGCTACGGCATTCCTGACTTCAAGCTCGAAAAGAGCGTGCTCGACAGGCGGCTGGAGCTTCTCGTCGCCGAAGGCATCGTGTTTCGAACCGGCGTCGAAGTGGGTGATGCGCTGGGCTTCGAGCAGCTGCGCCGCGACTACGATGCAGTGGTTGTTGCGGTCGGCTCGAGTCGTCCCCGCCAGCTCGAGGTGCCTGGGCGGCAGCTCGAGGGTGTCGTGATGGCGACGGACTACCTCGAGGCAAGCAATCGCGTGGTGGCGGGCCTCGAGTCGAGGGTGGCTCCATCGCTCGATGCTTCTGGCAAACAGGTGATCATCTTGGGAGGTGGTGACACGGGCTCCGATTGCCTAGGTACTGCTCATCGACAAGGCGCGGTCGCGGCGTTGCAGATCGAGCTGTTGCCAGAGCCACCTGCGCGACGTGCGTCCAACAATCCTTGGCCACAATGGGCTCGGACGATGCGCACCAGCTCCAGCCATGAGGAAGGTGGTGAGCGTTTGTTCGGGCTCAGAACCACCCATTTGACAGGTGAGGATGGACGCCTGAGCACGCTTCACGCCGTCGGCGTTCGCTTCGATGAAATTGGCCAGCTCGAGTCAACTGAAGGCAGTGAGCAGTCTTTCGATGTCGATCTGCTGATTCTGGCAATGGGATTCGTTGGCCCCGAGACAACCGCGCTGGTGGAGCAGGTTGGCTTGCAGCTCGACGCTCGCTCGAATGTGGCTACCGATTCGAGCTACGCCACGACCGCCGCGGGCGTATTTGCTGCGGGAGACGCGCGCCGTGGACAGAGCTTGCTCGTGTGGGCGATTCACGAAGGTCGCGAAGTGGCCCGCAGTGTCGACGCCTACCTGCGCAAAGCGCCATCGCCCTTGCCGATGCGTGGCCGCGACGCGCCATTCGAATAACCGCCCTCAATTTGGGTGATTCGCGGAATAATGCCTGGGATGGACAAGGCCGAGCGCAAACGACTTGCTGCTGCCAAGACGGGGATGAGCTCTGCGGCTGCCATGGCCGATCCCGTGGCCTATCTGCAACGACGGGTGGCCTTGTTCGCCAAGTCGCTTTTCTTCTTCTTCTTGGGCGTCAATGTGCTCGACGCGGGTTTGACCGGCATCTTTTGGATTGAAGGGGCGATTTTCTTCTCCCCGACTCGTTTCGCCACCGTGGCCATCGTCCTCATCTTCGGACTCATTTGGTGGTTTGCCCGCCGACCCGGCCACAGTGAGGGCATGCTGCGTGTCCTCGAGACGCTGGCGACTGTTTTCATCTGCGGCATCTTCTCCGTTTTCCCCCTCGACGATCAGGGCATGGGTGAGATCAGCCACCTGATGATCCCCTTTTCAAACTTTGCCATCGCCGCCACGCTGATGGTGCGCGCGGCAGTGGTCCCGAGCACCGCGCTGCGGACGTTTGTGATCGGCGTGGTCTGCAGCGTTCCGCTGGCCGTGGTGGCGGGCTACAGCTACGACGTTGCCTCGCCGGTAGCGCACATAGACCGCTCCACTATCGGCTGGACCTTCTCTCTGGTTCAGGGCCTGCTTTATGCGGTCGTGGCTGCCATCATCTCGAAGATCATCTTCGGGCTCGAAGCCAAGGTACGCGCTGCCATGCAGCTCGGCCAGTACACCCTCGAGGAGAAGATCGGCGAAGGTGGCATGGGTGCAGTCTACCGCGCTCGGCATGCGCTGCTGCGACGGCCGACGGCGATCAAGCTGCTTCCGCCCGACAAAGCCGGCGAGCGGGCCATTGCTCGCTTCGAGCGGGAGGTGCAGCAGACCAGCCGGCTGACACATCCCAACACAGTGGCCATCTACGACTTCGGTCACACGCCTGACGGGGTGTTCTATTACGCAATGGAGTACATCGACGGCCTGTCGCTCGACGAGCTCGTGCAGCTCACAGGTCCGTTGCCGCCGGCGCGGGTCATCCACCTGCTCGTCCAGGCGGCCGAGGCGCTCGCCGAGGCCCACGACATCGGGCTCATCCATCGCGACATCAAACCTGCCAACATCGCGCTGTGTCAGCGGGGCGGTGTGGCAGACGTGGTCAAAGTGGTCGACTTCGGCTTGGTCAAAGACATTGCTGCGCCTGCAGATGTGCGGCTGAGCACCACGGCGACCATTACCGGCACACCGCTCTATTTGGCGCCGGAGTCGCTGACGGATCCGGACACCGTCGATGGGCGCACCGATCTGTATGCGCTCGGCGCGGTGGGCTACTACCTGCTGACGGGGGAGCCCGTTTTCGACGGCAAGACCATGGTCGAGGTGTGTGGCCATCACCTTCACAGCGTGCCTGAGTCGCCATCGGAGCGGCTCGGTAGTCCGATCGACGACGAGCTCGAGGCCATCGTCTTGGCGTGTTTGCAAAAGAAGGCTGCCGATCGTCCCGCCGATGGTCACGCGCTGCGTGACGAGCTGCTTGCGTGCGAGGCTGCTGGAGCTTGGTCGCGACAGGACGCAACGAGCTGGTGGGAGCGTAACACCGACGCCATCAACGAGTTTCAGGTTTCGCGGCGCAGCGAGCTGTCGAGCCAGCTGTCAAAGCACGCGTTGACGGTAGCCATCGGGGCCCGCACTCAATAGCGGCCCAGGATTGAACAAAGCACGATTGCGGCTCGTCTTACCTCTCCTGATCAATCGCTCGACCCCACTTTGGAGGTGACCTGTGAGAAAGACCCTGTCCTGGACGCTACTGGCTGCATTTTCATTGGCTGGCCTCGGCCTGAGTGGCTGCTTGGCGCCCACCCAGTACAACGGCGACATCCCGGTCGATCACCAGGGCTTCGCCAAGCGTTTCGACACGGTGTGTCGTGTGACGACGGCCGACCAAGCTGCTAAAGACGCTTGTCTCGGCAAGCAAGCGCAGTAGCGCGGCTGGGTGACCCCGCTTTTGTCGGAAGGTGGGGGCTGGCGCAGCCGTACCAAATGCTATGAGCTACGACCTCTGGTTCCGTGCTGCCAATGGAACTGCGCCCGGCCCCGAGCAGGTGCACCAGTACTTTGCGGGTCGGCCTCACTATCGGATGTCGGAGCAGCAGGCCTGGTACGAGAACGAAACCACCGGCGTCTATTTCAGTTTCGAACTGTCCGATGAGTCCGGCCAAGCGGATGAAGAAGAGGACGAGCAACAGCGCGATGTCTTGCCGGTCGCCTTCAACATCAACTACTTCCGGCCGCACGTGTTCGGGCTCGAGGCCGAGCCGGAGCTGACGGCTTTCGTCGAGCGCTTCGGTTTGACAGTGTCCGATCCACAGTCCGATGGCATGGGCGATGGCGCCTACAGCTGCGAAGGCTTCTTGCGTGGTTACAACGCGGGCAATCGCTTCGCCCATCAGGCGATGTTGTCGATGAATGAAACACCAGCGCTGCACACGTTGCCTGAGGCAGTCATCGAGGTGAGTCAGGACCAGGTCCTCGGCGCCCAGCTCATTGCCGAACTGCAAGCGCGGAGCTAGTGCTGCCCCATACGTCGGACCCCAGATAGCGCGCGTGACCATACGTGATCCCATGTGACGCTACGCCCCCCCACCACCAATCACGCCCCGACCCCGGTCACGCCCCGGTCACGCTCACGCCCCGGTCACGACCACGCGCACCCCGTCGCGCCCCCGCTCGGCCCCGGCAACGAAGAAAACGCCAGACCACGTCGCCGCTCCCCAGCTAGGACCAATCACGCTGAGCTCACAAGAACCAACCTATGAGTGCTGCCCAGTCGCCGACCCACTGGGTTTGCTGGCAAGTGGTGTTGTGACCCGTACTTGGCCGGTTGTCCCATCGAGCCACAGCGGCGTGCCGGTACGGAATCTACTGGTGGCGCCGGGCACGCTCATCACTGCGGCGATACCGTACTCGCGTGCGAGCAGGGCTCCGTGGCTGAGCGTGCCGCCCGTCTCGGTGACGATGCCGGCCAGCATGGGAAAGACGTGCGTCCAGCCTGGGTCGATGTTGCTGGTGACCAGAACGTCGCCTTGGCGGATTTCGGCAAGCTCCTTCGCATGACGAACCACGCGCGCTGGTCCTTGGGCGACGCCGCGGCAGGCGCCGATACCGATGAGATCTGACTGCGCTGAGTCGCGGGCCACGTTGGCGTCGCCCTCGACGATTTCGCCTTCGGTCTCGATGTCGTCGAACAAGTAGCTGGCTGGCAGCCGCAGGCGGTGGCGCTGGTGGTGACTGCGCCGCTCTTCGATTCGGATGCGTAGCTCGCTGGCATTGGGTGAAGCGCCCTCGTTGAGCAGTCCACGCAGCTCGTCGGCCTCGAGGTAGAAGATGTCGGCGGCTGCTTCCAGCACGCCCTCGCTCGTGAATCGCTCGCCGAGGCAGAGCAACAACTTGCGCAGGTGGGTCAGCAAGTAGTCGAGGTGGTAGCGCTGGTTTTCGCGGTAGCGGGTATAGCGCTCGGTGAGCGTGCACAACTGCCCGAGCACGCGCCGTCGAAGCCATCCCCCGAGGCCACGGCCAGCGCGCTGTCTTGCCCGGCGCTGGGCGTGCTGGCGTTGTTCGAATGCTTGGTTGGCGCGCTCGGCGGGATCGGGAGGTTGCTGTTGTGGCAGAAGCTGGGCGCGAATGAAGCCCAACACCAACTCGGGCTGCTCGCGCCAACGTGGCGCGCTGATCTCACGGCTGCCGGCGCGGTGTCCATGCGTGTCGAGGAACTCGTCGAAGGCGCTCCAGAAACGCTGGTGCGGCGCCGCTTGGCGTATGGCCTCGGGGTCGAGATCCAGCGCCAGAACATGGCCGCGAAGCGCATCGTCTTCGCGGGCCAGCGCTGCCATGCGCCAAATGTCGCGGTTGATCAACGCCGTCTTGGTGTCACTCAGCCCACCGATGAGCGCCTGGTAGAGATCGCCACTGACGTCGTCAGCCCAGCGGATCAGCAAGGCGCGCAGCAAGCCATGCAGCATGGGGGCGTGCATGCCCATTCCCCAACGGATGATTCGGAAATGCTCCTGGCCGAGCGCGTAGACTTGCTCGAATTGCTCGCTCCATTGGGCGAGCGACAGCGCCTCATATCGCTGGCGGATCTTGGGCAGGATGGTGCGGTCGATACGCTCACAGTGGGCGGACAGTGCATCTTCGTTTTGGCTCAAGCCCGCGCGCGGATCGCGCTGATGAGCACGAATTAGGCCCCAAAGTCGTCGCGGCTCGAAGGGCTCTCGCTCCATTCGGCGCTGCCACAGTGGCGTGAACCAATCGGGCAAGCCGCGATCACGCATTGAAGCCGGAACTGCGCGAAGCAAGCGCGCCAGATAGGCGCCGCTGAGATAGGCGTAACCGTTGTGTCGCCGCAGCGGCTGCATTTCCGCCAGGTCCGCTTGACCGCTGAGCTCGGCCAAGTCGCGCAGGTAGTCCTGCTCGATCCAGCGGACCAGCAAGGTGTACGACAGCGGCAAGGTGTAATCGGCCAGGTATTCGTCGCCAAACTTGCGGGTCCACACCACGGTTGGATCACTGGGCGGCAGTCCCACGATCGGCCGCTGCTGCAGAACCCACAGCTGCTTGTCATCAAAAGCGAGCTCCAGATCCTGCTGTGGCCCGATGCTGCGTTCTACAAGCAGAGCTAGCGCAAAGAGCTGCGCTAGCTCTGCTTGTCCGAGGCACGGCCGGTCGGCTCGCTCCTCGTCGACTCGTTGCAGCTCAGTACCTCCTGCTCGGGTTGGCACCACTTCAGTCTGCTTGCTGCCAACCTGCTTGCTGCGAAGTGCGCCGCTGCCTCGATCGAGCACGTAGCGGTCGGGCTCGACGTTGCCCGCCGCGAGGGATTCGCCCAAGCCCCAGCTGGCCTCGATGGCGATCTCGCTGGCAAAAGGACGAAGCGGGTTGGCGGTCAACATCACTGCCGACACGCGCGCGCTGACCATGCGCTGAATGAGCACAGCCATGCGTGGGGCCGTATCGAGTTCTCGCTTGGCGCGGTAGGCGCGGGCCGCAGCGGAGTGGATCGAGCTTCGACAGCGCTGCACCGCAAGGCGCAGCTCGGCCGCGCTGTTGACAGCCAGACTGGTGCTGTAGATGCCGGCGAAGGAGGCATCGGCTTGGTCCTCGGCGGTGGCGGAGCTGCGCACAGCGAAGCAATCCCCTCGTTGGGCATGGCGCTCCCACCAGCGCTTCAATTCGCCATCGAGGCTGTCGTCTGTTTGCGTGGTGTTGGCGGGCAAGCACCACGGCTCGGGCACCGGCAAGCCAGCTCGCAACAACCTCACCAAGCCACATCCTTTGCCGCCCAGCGTTTCGGTGTCTGTGGGCGTATCGGCTGACAGGGCGATGATGGATGTGGCTACCACCCCAGCACCTGCGCGGCGGCCCGTAGCAGTTGCGGTGCGCGCAGCAAGCTGCCCAGCCGACCCGCCCGCCAAGCATGCTCCACGACGCCGAGCCCGCTGTAGCGCGGTCCGTCGCCAGCGGTTTTGAAACGCATGTGCGTTTCTTGGATCCAAAGACCCTTCTTGACCAACGGAAAGTGTCCCAGCGCTTCGGCCTCGATGATGGTTGTCGCGCCGCTGCTGTCGATCAACCTGAGCTCGACGGCGGCTGGAACGTGCGCTCGGTCCGTCCAGCGATAGCGAATCGACAGCTGCTCGATGGCGTGGTTGTCCCCGTCGCGCCAGACGAAGCCGTTGACGTGACGCTTGCCCCCCAGCCAGCCCTCCCAGGCGTTGAAGGCCAGCTCTGGGCCCAGCTGCGCGCTGATCCAATTCCAGCCCTCGACTTGCGACCAGTCGCGCACCCCCCAAGATTTGTCGCGCTGCCCGCGGCCTTCGATCAACAGCTCGCGGCCGCGCATTCTCATCCAGCCTTGCACGCTGCCGACCTGCTCGAAGTGAGCCGCCGCGACGTTTGCGGGTAGCTGCCTGTGGCTGCTGTAATCGAATGGTGGACTGACACAGCGCCAGCGAAGGTCCATGGCGCTGTCGTCGAGCAGCGACTTGCTCAGCGTGATGCGCCAGCTCGCTAGCGGTTTCTCCATGCGGTAGC
This sequence comes from uncultured Polyangiaceae bacterium, assembly GCA_964599485.1. Classification (GTDB taxonomy): domain Bacteria; phylum Myxococcota_A; class Polyangia; order Polyangiales; family Polyangiaceae; genus JAPYTK01. The sequence goes on along the minus strand of CAZRGL010000091.1, from coordinate 14,744 downwards.
GCAGCCTGCCGCCGACGAGGGACGCGCCGCTTTGCTCACTCCACGGACCGCGCTGAGGCAGGCTGACCCCAGGGTAGATGTAGGCAGGGCGACCGGCGCAAATCACCAACACCAGCGCGTCGATACGTCGCTGCTGGTAGCGAAAGCCAATGCGCGTGAGCCCGAACAAGTCGTGGCGTGGATCGGCCCAGTTGAAGTAGTAGCTCTCCTGCCAATGCCGCTGGGCTGGCTCGAAGGGGTGCAGCTGTTCGTCTTCGGGTCCGATCATCGCAGGACCGAAGCATAGCCGGATTCATTGCATCGCTGGGCCCTTGAAGAAGGGCCGAAAGTCCGCTGGCAAGTCGCTGGCGCTGACGCCGTCCACACTGAGACGGCGGGCATCGAAGGTGTTCCAGAACAAGACGACCTGGGAACCGAGCGCGGGCGCGTCGTCGATGAGCGCAGCAAAGGCTCGGCCGGTGTAGATCAAGTCCAGCTCGATGTTGGTATGGGCGGCCATCAACCGTGCGGCGCGTCGAGACTTGGGTGTGTGCTGTCCGTAGGCGAAACCGAAGTGGTGCAAGTCAACGCGCAGATCGAAGAAGCCGGGTTGGACGAGGGGAAAGGAGGGGTCGAGCCCGTGGAGCATCTCGGAAGTCTGGCGAACCAATGCGAGCAGGCGGGAATAGTTGGTCGAGCTCGTGGTCTTGACCGCAACGACCATGGTTTTCAGTCCCGCCGCTTTGAGCCCCACGATCAGACCAGCGGCGCTGCCCATCGTTCCGGCCGCAATGTAGATACCGTCGGGAGCCGGCATAATCCCCTAAGCAATCTGCTCTTTGAGCTCGAAGGCCGCGTTGACGAACCCGATGTTGCTCAGCGTCGAGGTGCCGCCTGGGGGCATGACGTGGTAGCCCGCGCCTTCTGGGCCTTCGAGCAACTCCTGGGCAATACTTGCCGCGTGCCCGAGGCTCTTGCAGTAGCGCATCTCGGCGCCCAGCTCGTGCTCGGCCCGCAGCTTGTAGCGGACCTGCTCAGTGACCGGATGCGGCGATAGCAACAACACGGCGTCGAGCCCAACGCGCGGCGCGTGCACAGCGGTAGCCAAATGCATGTTGGAGCCGAGCCCGCCGAAGGAGATGACCTTCGTTTTGCCCGCCTGCTTGGCCTCGCCGAAGAGCAGCTCGAGCTTGCGCAGTTTGCTGCCGCCATTGGGCTTTCCTGCGAGATCGTCGCGTTTGATGTAGAGCGAGCCGCCCCCGAGCTTGGTGCCGAGCTTCTCGAGCTTCTGCACGGGGGTCGGAAAGGAGGCCAGCGGTACGAATCGCAGCTTGCCGCTCAGGCCCGGGAACGCAGCGAGCAGGGGGCGTAGCGTTTCTTTACGCGGCGTGTCGGTGTGCGCCTTGACGGGGGCCGCGGGCCTTTCGGTCGCGATCGATGAAACAGCTGTCGCTGGATGGCCAGCTGCGACTGCGGCCGGGGCAGGTTGCTTCGTCCCTGCACTGCGCGGAGCCGGCGGGCAGCAGCCGCCAAATGCGAGCGCTACGCTGGCGGCTACCACTAGCCGAAAGCATCCGTCGCTGCGGGATCCGCCCATCTCTTGCATGCGCTCGCCGCCGCCAAGATAACGTGCCACTGGACTACCGGCCAAGCCGCCGACAACCCAGGATAGGCCATCGCTGTCGACTCGAGATGACAGCAGCGGCAAGTGCCTGAAAAGCTGCCCGTGCGAATCTGTGGGCGGAGCCGAGCCTAAACGCAATGCCGTTCGGTTAGGAACGGGATGCGTGCCATGGGCAAGCATCAAGCTTGCCCGTGTTCGAGGAGTTTCACAGCACGGGCAAGCGTTGCTTGCCCATGCCGCACGTGCTTTCAGCGCTAAGTGACCTGCATTGAGCCTAAACGGGCTCGACACAAGTGTCCCACTCCCAAACGCACCCGGCGTGCTCGCAGAGCCATTGGACCTTGATGATGGGGCACTGTTGGAATTGCAGATCCTTCTTTTGTTGCAGGTCGATCTTGTTGTCCTGCAGGCCCGCGCCCTCGGGCTCCAGATCGCATTGACCCTCTAGGCAAATCTCGTCGAAGCTATCCGTTTCGCCATCGGTGGCGATACAACCAACAGCAAGGAGACCGGCGCTTAGCAAGGCGATGATTTTGATGCTCGGTTTGGTCATTGGTTCTCTCCTGTAGGGTGTTTTTCCTCGCGTCGTGTCGCATCGAGGTACAGCAACGGCCGTGCCTAGGAGAGGGACGCGGACAAGTTATCGATTTTGCACGCGCACAGACCGTCAAGGCCCTGGTCTTGTCCTTTTGTTGCGCAGTGTACGTTGCCGGGTTGGCTCACCTGACACACTCCGGGCGGCGCCGCGGCCGTGCTAGTCGCTGGGCATGCAATTCGACACTTCGATCCTGCAACAGATCCTGGTTGCAACAGGCCTGGTGCTGACGGCCTGCAGTCCAACCGCCGCGCCCGTTGTGCCACCTGCGCTCGACGCTCCACCGATCATGGTCGAGGCGCCACCCCCGCCGACGATGGAGCCTGCGCCGCCGCCGCGCCCCCAAAAAAGGCTGGCGCAGGGGGAGGCAAGCGTGACGGTGCGCTGCCGCTTTTCCGACGGTTGGGTCAGCCTGCTTCCGGCTGCGCGTTTCGATCCGGGTGAGCAGTTTCTGATGCAAGCGCTGATCGGTTTGACCGAGGAGCCGAAGTTCTGGGGACCGATGCCCGAGTACGCCAAGCTCGAGCCGTACAAGGCGCAGCGCTGCGCCGCCAATGGCGTGCGCCACGATGTTCCAGCTGGAAGCTATTACGTGCTGGTTGGTTGGGCTGGACAGTTCAGCGTTCGCGGCAAGTATCAAGACAACGGCTTCAAAGAGAAGATCGAGCTGGGCAACGGCGATGAACGCGACTTCGATCTATCCCCGAAGCAGCTCAAGCACACCTGGTTCTGCATATCTTGTCCGTACCTGGTGATATGGCGTGATGGTCGCTGGATCGATCATGGACAGGTGCTGGTCGATCGCTATTCGCGGCGTCGCTCGGGCACCGACGTGGTCCGCGCCGAGGTTCAAGTGCAAGGCGGCAAGCTGCGGTTGCGAATCGACGAGCGTGAGCCGGAAGTCACCCACCTCGACGCGGTGCAGGTCAGCGTGGCGGGCAAGCGGCTGAAGCTCCGGAGCCAAGCCAGCTTGGCCAAGGTCGATAGCAAGAGCCGACAGTTGGCGATGGGACAGAAGCTCGAGCTGGTATTCGACGCCGCGGGACTTGCCGATGGGAAGGTGCAAGCCGAGATTCGCGTCAGCGGCTTCTACCTGCCAATCGGGCCGCTGCGGTGAGACGAGCTGCCTGGCCAGCGCTCCTGAGCATACTGGTGGTCAGCGGTTGCGGTGGTGCGGCCCACTCGTCGATGCGCTGTCAGCCAGCCTTCGTGGATCTGCATGTCGACTTGCCGTTTGCAGTGCACTACGCGGGTCGCCCAGCACGCCTCGCCGAGGTCCAAGGAGATATTAGCGAGGCCAGTCTGAAGGCGGGCTGCGTGCGCGCGATGGTGCTGTCGCTCTTCTTGCCTTCGGGCTTGCGGCCGCGACCCAAGCGCCTTGGCGAGCTACTCGAAGTCCTTGCCACCGCCGAGCGCACGGTGGCGGCAAATTCCCTGCTGCGCAGCGGCGCTGTTCAGGTCGTCTACGGGCTCGAAGGAGCCCAAGCGTTGGTAGGTCAGGATCCGCGCTGGATCAAAGCACTCATGGCTCGGGGCGTTGCCCTGTTTGGCTTGGTCCATGCCAACCACAACGACTTGGCTGACTCCAGCACCGATCCCCATCCCACCCGTGGAGGATTGACCCAAGCAGGTGAGCGTTTCGTACGGGCTGTGTATGCCGCCGGAGGCTTGGTCGACGTTTCTCACGCTTCAGAGGAGACCTTGTCCGACGTCGCTGTTTTGGCGCGCGCTTTTGGTCGCCCCATCGTCGCTTCGCATTCCAACGCCCGCGCGCTCGCAGATCATCGGCGCAACCTGAGCGATGAGCAGCTGCGGCAGATTGCAGCCAGCGGGGGACTCGTCGGTGTGTGTTTTCACTCGCCCTTCGTGCGTCGCGACGGCCGCCGCGCCACAGTTGACGATGTGGCGCGGCATGTTCGCCATCTCGTCGAGGTGATGGGCTCGCGGCACGTGGCCATCGGCTCCGACTTCGATGGACTGATCGATCACGTCGAGGGGCTCGAGACCCATGCTGGCTTGCCCAAGCTGGTCGCGGCCCTGAAGCGGCAAGGCGTCACGGCGGCCACCCTCTCGGCCGTGATGTCGGGCAACGCACGTCGGGTGCTCGGCCTGCGGTGAGGAGCCATGCGGTGTGAGCCACCGAACAGTCGCCTTGCCGCCGCTCGCGGGCAGAGGCAAGAAAGCACCATGCGGTGCGTCTCTTCGAAACTGCTCGGTGCCGTGTTGGCGGCGGGGCTGTTGTTGGGTTGTGGTGACGACGAACCCTCCGAGGTGAGCTGCGCCGACGCCGCGGCGCTCATTGCATTTCCTTCCCCGCTTTGGTTCGACGGAGCCGCCCTGACGGTGCCCAAAGGCGACCTCGGCATGTCCGTCATCGAGGAAGAGCGCCCCGAGTGGATCGAGCAGGTCAGCCAGCTCGACGGTTGGCCACGCATGCCCGACTTGATCATTCCCCTGTCGGCTGCGGCCAGCGCTGTGAGCGCCGATGGCGTTGCCGTGTTTGCCCCAAGCGGCGAGAGCTGGGTCGAGCAAGAGGTCGGCTTCGAAGCCCGCACGATTGAAGGCGAGCCCTATTTGTTGTTGCGCCCGCTGTTGCCGCTGGGACCCGGCGCGAGCGAGGTCATCGTCGTTCTGCGCAGTAGTGCGGTGACGGGAGCGGTGCCGCTCGGGGTATGTCAGGGCGAAGTCGCTCACCCCGCATACGCCGCGGCTGCGGCTGAGCTGACGGGCCAGAGTGACGTGGCGCTGGCCATGAAGCTGCAGCTGGCCAGCACCAGCGCCGCTTTGCCCAAGCTGGGCGGCGAGCTGGCCAAGAGCCCCGTGCTCACAGTCGACTCCGTCGAGGCTCGGACGCTCGATTCCTTTGGCGAAAAAGCGCCATCTGCTCAGGTCGCTGCACTGCTTGCCCCTACGGCTGCGTCGGGCTTGCTCGACTTGCCAGACTACCGCGGCGCGGGCCAGTTCTCCCTCGACGCGGGCGGCGTGCCCACCTCGCAGGGCAGCACCAAACCTGGTTTCGCGGTGGCTTTGCCTGCCGCCGGCAGCGCGCCCTATCCCTTCGTGCTCTTCCAGCACGGGGGAGGGCAGAACAAGGCCGACTTTTTTGCGCTGGCCAAGCCGCTGGTCGAGGCAGGGTTTGCTTTCGTGGCCATCGACTTGCCCGAGCACGGCGATCGCGGATCTCCTGACAGCAGCGATCTCGATTTCCTTCACTTCGACGATGCGCTGGCCACCCGCGAGAACTTCCGGCAGACGACCGCCGATCACATGGCTGTGCTGACGGGAATCGACGCGCTCAACACCGCCCTGTCGCCCGTGCTCGGCGCCGACGAGGCGCTCTCGGCGCTGACCCGCCGCGGCGGCGTCGAGCG
>CAZRGL010000091.1:0-9165 GCA_964599485.1 uncultured Polyangiaceae bacterium | reverse complement strand
CGACAAAGAGCGTGGTTTCTACATGGGCCTGTCACTCGGCGGGATCACCGGCAGCCTGACCTTCGCTTCAGCACCCGCGCTGCAAGGGGCGGCGCTGTTCGTCGCCGGATCGAGCTACGCCGAGATCGTCACCTATGGCCTTTTCGGTGTGCTCTTCAACGATGTGATGCAACGCGAGCCTGTGGAGTCAGCCGTGGTTCTGGCGATGCTCCAGACTTTGCTTGGCGGCGCCGATCCAGCGTCCTACGCCCGGCACGTCGAGCAGCGTGACAAGTCGCCGCGCCCCGCGCTGTTCATGCAAGCGGTCGACGATCCCATCGTCATCATGAGCGCAAACGATCGGCTCGCGCGCGCCTTCGGTGCCGATCTGGTCGAGCCGAGCGACCACGCTGTGGCTGGCGTTGGCACGGTCAGTTTGCCTGGAGCCGACAACTTCGCCTGGCAATCAGGCGGCGACAAAGCCACCCGCGTCCTCGTCCACCACCCCATGGACGAGATTCCCAAGGGCGACCGACACGGCGCGCTAATCGTTCAGAGCTACAGCCAAGAAATGGTTGCCCACTGCTTCGCCAAGATCCTCGAAACAGGCAGCTGCGAAGTAATCGACAGCGGTTTCGCCTCGCATTGAGTCCCTCAATCCTCTTTCTTGTTGAGCTCTTCGAGGACGGCGCGGGCTTCTTCTTGCTTTTTGGTGGCTTGCTCGACCAGGGCGGAGTCGTTTTGGCGTAGCGCTCTTTCGAACAGCACCCAGCCCTCTTCGCGAAGCTCGAGGTAGCGCAGCAGCGTGGCCATGCGCTTTTGGCGTTTCTTCGGCAGATTGCGCAGCGCCGCTATGCGCAGGCGCATGCTCCGCCACTGAGGGATCACCTTCTGGCTCAGGATGTTGGCAAGAGCGGCTTCGGTGAGCTCCCCCTTTTGGGCCTTGCGGATCCCGTTGTTGAACGTGTCCAGACAAGCTTTCTCGTCCTTGGCGAATTGGTCCATCTCGGCAATGAAGTCGACGCGAGGCTGCTGGCCCTGCAAGAGGCCGCCGAGCACGACTGAGAAGACCAACGCGACCCCCGCTGTTCGCCCGAGCTGTGCCCGCAGACCCTTGCCGTCTAGGGAGCGGCTCATGGGCATGCCGCACAAGAAGCCCATCACCAAACCACCCGTGTGGGCCGCTATGTCGATGTTGTCCATCTGCAGGGCGAAGACCGTGTTGTAGATCAGGAACGCCACGGCGCTGTTACGCAGCTTGGTCAGTCGCGCCACTGGGATCGCGTTGCGTTGCACGAGCAAGACGCCCAAGAGCGCGCCGAACACGCCGAACACCGCGCCCGAGGCTCCGGCGCTGACGACATTGGGGTTGAAGATCAAGCTGGCGACAGAGCCGGCGGCGCCGCTGAGGAAATACATGGCGGCGAAGGGCACCGGACCCAGCAAACGCTCGACGAGACGACCCACATCCCACAGCACATACATGTTGAAGAGGATGTGCAGCGCGCCGATGTGGATGAAGGTGCAGGTGAGAAGCCGACTCCACTCCCCATCGATGGTTCGCGGTGCGTAGTTCGCGCCCCATTCGAGCAAGCTCGTCACTTTGGGCGTGATCGGATGCACTCCCTTGACGATCATGAGCAAGTACACGAGCACGTTGACCGCGATCAACAGCGGCATGACCCACAGCCTTGGCGTCAGCTTGCGTAAGCGCTCGTCGAACATGTCGACGACCGACTCTGGGGGCTCCTCGTCTTGCTCTTGGAGCAGCGCATCGAGTTGGTCTTCGGCGCGTCGATCAGCCTCCTCGGCTGGCTCGGGCTCAGCGTCCTCGGTTTGCTCAGCGTCTTCAGTTTGCCCAGCGTCTTCGTTTTGCTCAACGTCTTCGTTTTGTTCGGCCATGGTGGGGCTTTCAGCGCTCAGAGGCGCTGCACGCCGTAGCTCAGGGGTTGCAGCTTGCGCTGGCGCGCTTCGAGCGAAACATCCAACAAGAAGCTGAGTATGCGTCGCGTGTCACGCGGATCGATGATCCCGTCGTCCATCAGGCGCGCTGAGCAGAACATCGACTCCGAGATCATCTCGAGGCCCATTTCGATCATTTGCGCTTGGCCCATGAGCTTGGCGCGCATCTTGTCGTCGGGCTCGATGCCTTTGCGCACCCACTTGCGCTCGGTGACGATCTTCATGACTTGACCGGCCTGCGGGCCGCCCATCAGGGCTTGGCGTGCCGAAGGCCAGCTCATCACGAAGTCCGGCTTGAGCGCGCGGCTGGCCATGGCGTAGTTGCCGGCGCCGTAAGCGTTGCCCACCAAGATGGTGACCTTGGGGCTCTTGGCGTTGGCTACTTGCTGGATGAGCTTGGCCGAGTGCTTGACCTGACCTTGGCGCTCGACCTGCGTGCCTACCAAGAAGCCGGTCGTGTTTTGCAGGAACACCAGCGGCGTGAGCTTCTGATCGCACAGCTGGATGAATTGGGCCGCCTTGGTGGCGCCTGCAGGTGTGATGGGTCCGTTGTTGGTGAGGATGCCGACTTGCTTGCCACCGATCTTGGCGACTCCACACACCGTCCCCGCATCGAGCGCCGGGTTGAAAGCATCGAAACGCGACCCGTCGACGATGCGCGCGATGATCTCTTGGGCGACGACTGGCTTGCGGCGATCCTCGGGGAACAAACCGATGAGCTCTTCGGGGTCGTAGAGCGGCTGCTCGATGGGCTCGCCCTGGTGGGCCAAAGCCGGGTCAGCAGGCAACTGGGCGACGATCTCGCGCGCGACACGAAGCGCGTCGGCGTCGTCTTCGGCCAAGTACTCACCGGTGCCCGACACCGTGGCGTGCATCTCGGCGCCGCCGAGCTCTTCTGCCGTAGCTTCCTCGCCCGTGCCCGCTTTGAGCAGTGGCGGTCCTGCCAAGAACAGCTGCGTCTGTTTGCGCACCAATACGATGTAGTCGCTCAGGGCCACCTGGTAGGCGCCGCCAGCGGTGGCGTTGCCGTGCGAGATGGTGACCTGTGGGATCCCGGCGGCGCTCAGCTCGGCCTGTTGGCCGTAGATCTTGCCGCCCTCGACGAACAGCAAGGCGGCCCACGGATCCATTGCTGCCGAGGTGTTGGCCAGGTTGCCGCCGCCGCTCTCGTGCAAAGAGACCACCGGCAGCTTGGTGCGGAAGGCGACCTCTTGGGCGCGCAACATTTTCTTGACGTTGACCGAGTCGATGGTGCCGCCCTTGATGGCGAAGTTCCACACGATCACCAGACAGCGCCGCTTGGCGATGTAGCCGATCCCGGTAATCAGCGAGCCCCCGGACAAGCGTCCGTCGGAGTCGTCGAACATGGCGTAGCCCGCGATCGAGCACAGCTCGACGAAAGGCGTGCCCGGATCGAGCAGCAGCGCCAGCCGCTCGCGGGGCAGTAGCTTACCCTTTTCGCGAGCCCGAGCCTTGAAAGCCATCTCGGTCTGCAGCTGCTTCTGCTCGACCGTCCGGACCTTCTTCACATAGCCCTCCATGTAGGCTTTGTTGGCTTGGAACTCTTCGCCTGAGGTGTCGATTCGAGATTCGAGGACCTGCATCATGCACCCCCTTCTTCAGCTGGCGCGATCTCGACGAGCAGCTGTCTTGTCTTGACTTGATCGCCTTGGGCAACATGCACCGCGCTGACCGTGCCGCAGACATCCGCCAAGATTCGGTGTTCCATTTTCATCGCTTCCATCACCAGCAGCAGTTGGCCAGTTTCGACTTGTGCACCTTGCTCGACGAAGAGCTTCATGACGGCGCCGTCGAGCGCCGCGACGAGCTGACCGCTGCCCGGGGCGTCGGCTGAGACAGCGGGCACGTGGGTGGTGTTGTCGTAACGCCGTCCCCGGTGGCCGTCGTCGAGCCAGAGGGTGGCGCCATCGAGTGCATAGCGCAGCCGCACAGCAACGCCATCGACGACCACCTGCAGTCGGCCATCTCGTTGACCCACCACTTCGAGCTGGGTTTCGATTGGCTCGGCTGCTGCTTGTTCGGTTTGCGTGGTGGCTTCGTCGGTCGGGTCGAGCTCCGCCGCTTGCTCGACGACTTGGTAGCCGCGCCCAATCGCGCCGCGCCCGGTGGCTGTGACCTGCAGCTGCGCGTCGTGGTCATCGCATTCGAGCTTGATGGTTGCCCATTGTGGCCCGCCGCTCCGCCAGCCGATGAAGCTCTCATCCTCGACCACGCCTCGGGCTCCCTCCAGGAAGACGACCAGGGCTGCGAGCGCGAAGTCTTTGCTGTCGGGGCGAACGACTTGCATCGATGCGTCAGCGGCGAATTGCTCCGTCAGAAAGCTGGTGGTTGCCTCGCCCGCTGCGAAGGCTGGGTGCTCGCAGACATTCGCGAGGAACGCCTTGTTGCTGCGCAAACCGAGCAATGTTGTTTCGCGCAGCGCGCTGACGAGCTTTCGACGGGCGTCGTCGCGGCTTCGTCCATGGGCAATGAGCTTGCCGATCATGGGATCGTAGAAGGGGCTGATGCTGCCGCCTTCGCGCACACCGTGATCGACCCTGATGTCGACGCTTTCGGGCAACGACCAAGCGAGCACTTTGCCGGTTTGTGGCATGAAGCCTCGGGATGGATCCTCGGCGTATAGACGCGCCTCGATGGCGTGACCGCTCAAGCTGATTTGTTCTTGGCCGAGGGGCAATGGCTCGCCAGCAGCTACCCGCAGCTGCCAGTCGACCAAATCGAGTCCGGTGACCAGCTCGGTGACGGGGTGCTCTACCTGCAAGCGGGTGTTCATCTCCAGGAAGAAGAAACTGCTATCGCTGTCGAGCAAGAACTCCACGGTGCCAGCACCCACGTAGTTGCAGGCGCGGGCGACCTCGATGGCGGCTGCTCCCATGCGCTCGCGTAGCGCCTGGTCGACAGCCGGCGAGGGGCATTCTTCAATTACTTTTTGGTGGCGTCGCTGCACCGAGCAGTCGCGCTCACCCAGATGGACCACGTTGCCATGGGCGTCACCGAATACCTGCAGCTCCACGTGCCGCGGGTTGAGCACCGCTTTCTCGATGATCAGCTCGTCGCTGCCGAAGGCGCTGGCCGCCTCGGCGCGCGCGCTCCGCAGTGCGTCGTCGAGCGCGTCGAGGCTGTCGACCAAACGCATGCCGCGTCCGCCGCCTCCGGCCGCCGCTTTGACCATGACGGGAAAGCCGATGCGCTCGGCCTCCACCTTCAAGGTGCCGTCGCTCTGATCCTCACCTTGGTAGCCGGGGATGCAGGGTACGGACGCCTCGAGCATGGCCGCCTTGGCTGCGCGCTTGTTGCCCATCAGCTCGATCGCTTCGACGGGAGGGCCGATGAAGGTGATCTCGGCCTCTGCGCAAGCGCGCGCAAAGTCGGCATTCTCTGCAAGGAAGCCATAGCCAGGATGGATGGCATCGGCGCCTGAGGCGCGGGCCGCCGCGATGACCTTGTCGATGGCCAGATAGCTGGACGTAGCTGGTGACGGGCCGATGTGCACGGCCTCGTCGGCGGCTTGGACGTGTAGGCTGGCCGCGTCAACCGTACTGTAGATGGCAACCGTTGGGTAGCCGAGCAGACGTGCTGTGCGGATGATCCGGACAGCGATCTCGCCTCGATTGGCGATCAGAATCTTCGAAAACACGATTCGCTCCCTCTCAGCAATTGGGCTGCGCCCCAAGCGGCTCGTCTCTGCGATTGAGCTGCGCGGCGCGCGCCAAGCTGTACCACTGGCAGCCTGCGCTGGCAGCCACTTCTATGCTGCAGTGCGGCAAGGGTGACACCTCAGGTTTGCTCTGAAGCCAGCCGCATGATCTCGTCAGCGCGGGCGATCATCAGCAGGTGTCCCTCCCCGGCAAAGGAACGGAAGCTCACTTCTGGGACACTTGCCGCATAATGCTGGCCAAATGCGTGGTCGACGGCCCAGTCTTCACTACCGTGCCAGACGTGGATTGGGCAGCGAAGCGCGGGCAGATCGAAGTCCCAATTGCCCAGGCTGATGGCAAGGTCCTCGGTCAATCCAGCTGCGCCCGGACGGAGGGCTTCGCGAAAAGAAGCGATGAGTTGCTCGGCTATCGCTGGGCGCGCCAGCAACTCCTTGTCGCTGGAGCACAGCCCGCCGCTGAGCCCACGGAGGGCTAGCCCTGGCAGGCATTTCGCGGTCGCTCCAGCCAACCTGAGCCAAAGCCGAAGCATGAATGCTGGCTGCTGCCCGTTGCTGGCCCGGCGCGCGGCGTGGCGTTCGGCGCGGCTGAGATGATGTGTCGCACCTGGCCAGTCGACTGGACCGGCACCGCCCACAGAAATGATCGCTGTCAGCCGTTGGGCCATTTCAAAAGCGCAGGCCATCGCTGATGGCGCTCCGCCCGACCAGGCGACGATGCCGAACCGATCGAGCCCCAGCGCGTCGGCCAGCAAGGCGATGTCCTTTGGCCAGTCCAGCAGCGTCCGGCCCGGTGCAGGATCGGAACGACCGATCCCAGGCCGGTCGACGGCTATGAGGCGAACGCGACTCTTCAGCGCAGCCTCGTGGAGCAGCACCGCCTCCAGCCGCGAGCTCGGCCAACCATGGAAATAGAGGACCGGACGACCGTCGGCCGCGCCCAAGTTGGCATGAGCGAGCCGTCGGCCACAGGGCAGCCTCACTACGCCTCCAGGCGCGTGAAGGTCCGGTAACCCCCTCTGGGCGTAGCCAACCATCCTGCCACCGAGACGCCAATCATGGCTCTTTCCTTCCGAAATCCTAGGAAAAAGGGTGCGCGGCCCCTATGGTCGGCCTCCATGGCCGAACAAGCCATAGAGCGAGCCATCGAGCTATCCATCGTCGTTCCGATCTACAACGAGGTCGAGAACATCGGTCCGCTCATCGAGCAGCTCACCGAAGCGCTCGAGGGTTCCGGGCGCAGCTACGAGATCCTGGCCGTGGATGACGGTAGCGACGACGGTAGCTTTGAGGCGCTTCGCGAAGCGCACGAGGCTGATCCACGCGTGGTGGTGGTCAAATTTCGGCGCAATTTCGGCCAAACAGCGGCCTTTTCGGCGGGCTTCGATCTGGCGCGCGGAACCTGGGTCATCACCATTGATGCTGATCTGCAGAACGACCCGGCGGACATCCCAATGCTGCTCGAGAAGGCCGAAGAGGGCTACGACATCGTCAGCGGCTGGAGGGTCAAACGCAAAGACGCCTGGCTCATGCGCAAGTTGCCCTCCAAGGTAGCCAACTGGCTGATTGGCCGAGTCACTGGCGTGGCGTTGCACGACTACGGCTGCTCGCTCAAGGTCTACCACCGTGACGTGGCCAAGAACGTTCACCTCTACGGCGAGCTGCATCGCTTCGTTCCAGCCGTGGCCAACAGCTTGGGCGTGCGCTACGCCGAGCTCGAGGTCAACCACCGCGCGCGGGTTGCCGGTGAGTCGAAATACACCGGGCTGAGCAAGACCATCAGGCGCGCCACCAAGGTGTTCCTCGATCTGCTCACGGTGCGCTTTTTGCTCAGCTACGCCACCCGGCCCATCCACATTTTCGGTGTGCTCGGACTTCTGAGCACCAGCGCGGGCTTCGTGTTGGGCGGCTATCTCACTTACGCCAAATTGGTCATGGGGCAGACCCTGTCAGATCGTCCGCTGCTCATGTTGGCGATCTTGCTGGTCATGGTGGGCGTCCAGTTCATCACCATCGGCCTCCTCGGCGAGCTTGTCGTGCGCACCTACCACGAGTCACAGGGCAAACCGATCTACACCGTTCGCGAAGTGCTGGGCGGTGCCGATGACGACGAGCAAGCCGACGAGACCTGACTAGTCTCGGACGAACAGCTCGAAGCGTTTGCGCAGGATCTTGGTCTTGAAACCAGCCGTCGCGAGCCCTGCGTTGGCGTAGCGTTTGCCGCAGCGTCGTTTCAATACGACGAAGGCGGCGCGTTTTGACTTGGCCATCAAATCGTCATGATCGCCGAGTGGGCTGCGTGGCTTACGGAATCTGAAACGACCCGGCCCGAAGCTGGGCACGTTCATGTCGGCCAAGCGGAGCAGGCCAGCGTAGCGCTTGGAGCACGGCAAGAAGAGCACCCAGTCGTTGAAGGGGGTATCGGGCGCCAACGGCTGCTTGGGCATGGTGGTGATGATGCGGCCGCTAGCGCTCTGGCGGTTTTCGAGGTGCTTGCTGGCGTAATGGAAGAACAGCAGATCGGAAGCGATCGTGTCGTAGCCCTTGCTCTTGCGGTTGCTGTACAACACGTGGGTCACTCCGAATTGGCGAAGCAATTGGTCGATGCGATACGGCGAGCCGAGCCGGCCGTAGTTGATGCCGGCCTGCCACGAAACCCAGTCGTGTACAGCTTGGCGGTCGAGCCCCAAATGCGGGTGCTGCTCGTGCAGCAACACGCGGGCGTTGGGCGGCAGCTTCGCAGCGACGGCTTGATAGCCAAAGGCGCTGAAGCGCTTTTCATATTTGCGCTTGTAACCTGACGCGATCAGGCCAGCTGTTACCTTGGCGGGTAACCTGACCATGGCATGTCCGGGGATGAAGGCAACGTCGGAGCCCCATGCGATTTGAAAAGCGACCAGCAAGCACAAGGCTCCACGGACTAGAACACCGCGGCGCCACAACAGGACCATGATCGCGGCCAAGCAGGCGCACATCCACGGCATCAACACCTGCAAGTAGCGGTCTTGGTGGTGCGTCCAATACCAAGCAAAGACGCCCACGTGCACGGCGGCGACGAGGGCCCACAGCCGCAAGCGCTTTCCGAGCACCGGCAAGGTTGCTAGCGACAACGTGAACAAAGAGCCGAACACCGGCACCTTGCCGTGGAACTTGGGCCAGTCGTTGGGGATGAAAGAGAAGTTGTACAGCGCGCGCAGTGAGTCCTCGAGACCCTTGAGATTGGCCTTGGGCTTCCAATGTTGCGCGCGGTAGGAGTGCTCGTAGAGCCAGCTGGCATCGGCATCCCAGGGGCGACTCGGCAGGTACTTGTGCAGCAGCGGATAGAGCGGATCGCCGTACCAGAGCAGGTTCTTGAGCCATAGGGGTGAGGTCAAGAGCAGGCCTGCCAGTACACAGGCTGCGGGACCGATCAACCAGGCAAGCTCGGGTCGTGGCCGGTGCCCTTCGGACGCATCCTCCTTGGCCCCATCCTCATTTGCCCCATCCTCATTTGGCACATCCTAATTGGACACAGACAACATGTGCACATCCGGCAGGGCCCAAGCAAC
>CAZRGL010000090.1:0-24846 GCA_964599485.1 uncultured Polyangiaceae bacterium | reverse complement strand
GGCCTCCGGCGAGCTCGCGGCTGCCGGAGACCACGCGCTGCCTGCGCGCCTCAGCTCAACCGAGCTGGCCTGTTGGCTAGCTTGTAGAGAATGGCTACGCCAGGCCGATACGGCCTTGCTCCAGCTCGCCACACAGAAAGCTCACCCCCAATGGTCACCTCAGCGGGTTGTAGGGCGGCAAGGCACGCCGCGAGCAGCTCGATTTTGGCCTTGCGCGAGCGGGTTCGCCCGACAGCCGTCGAGCAACTCGTGAGCTCGTGGAGCTTCATAGCGTAGCCACGACCTGCTCATCGGTGGCCGACGTCGTCAACCAATGATGTGCGGGCAGGATAGCTGTCGAATGGACATGAAGCCGCCTAGCCGAGGTTTTGCTGTGAGGACACACGCAGCCAGCGGGAGTATGCTGCGCGCCTAGCGCCGACAGAGCGATCACAGGAGTTGCCGATGTTCGATTTCAGCGATGAGCACAAAATGGTGCGCACCATGCTGCGCAAATGGGTCGAGCTGAAGCTCGTGCCTGCCGTCGACGAGCTCGAGGACGGGGCGCCGCCCTTCGAGCTGATCCGCGACTTCATTCGCGCCTTCGGCGTCGCCGAGATCGCCCGCGCTGGGCTTCGACGCATGGAAGAAAAAGCGGCGGCCGGCGAAGAAATCAAAGCTTCGGACGTCGAAAAGGACGTCGCGCGCGATCCGGTCATGGCGGCGCTCGTTTCGATTGAGCTGTCGCGCGTCTCGCCGGGCTTTGCCATGTCCTTTGGAGCATCTCTAGGCTTGTGCGGCGCGGCCATTTTGCGTCGCGGAACATTGCAGCAGAAGCAACGCTTTGCCCTACCCGTGCTGACCGGCGAGAAGATCGGCGCCTGGGCGATCACTGAGCCTGGGGCGGGGTCGGATGCGTTTGGAGGAATGCGCACCACCGCCCGTCGCGTCGATGGCGGCTATGTGCTCAACGGGCAGAAGACCTTCATCACCAACGCCCCCCACGCTGATGTCGTGTTGGTGTACGCCAAGCTCGCCGACGACGATCTGCCGCTGAGGGAGCGCCCCATCCAGTCATTCGTGGTTGAACGCAGCTGCGAAGGAATGAGCTTGCCCGACGGCATCCACAAGATGGGTATGCGCGCTTCTCCAACTGGTGACGTGTTTTTGGAAGACGCGTTCGTTCCCGCCGACCAACTGCTCGGTGAGCAAGAACGTCAACCCAAACGGGAAGGCGCCCGGGACGTGTTTCACAGCGAGCGCACCGGCATCGTGCCCATGGTGTTCGGCATCATCGAGCGTTGTCTGGAGGTATCACTCGAGTACGCCAAGCAACGTGAGGCCTGGGGCAAGCCAATCAGCGAGTATCAGCTCATCCAGGCGAAGCTCGCCAACATGTACGTGCACTACCAGAACGTGCGCAACCTGTTGTTCAAGACGCTCTGGGCGGCCAAGACAGGCACGGCGCTGACCATGGGCGAGGCCTCAGCCATGAAGGCCTACTGCGCACCGGCCGCCACCGAATGCGCGATGGAGGCGGTGCAGATCTTGGGTGGCTACGGTTACATGCGCGAGTACCGCGTCGAGCAGCTGGCCCGTGATGCCAAGCTGTTGCAGATTGGTGGCGGTACCGACGAGATTCAGCAGATCACCTGCGCTAGAGCCCTGCTCCGCGGCGATATGGTGATGTGATTGGCCAAAAGTCGGCCTCGGGGCCGGCTGGCCGTCAAAATTGCTCAGACCGAGGGCAAGGTTTCAACGCGATTGATAGGCAAATCATCTTGCATTTGCCTAGATGTTGAGAGATCCTGCTCCCGGCGGCAAACCGGCCGACCGGCCGGGCACTGGAGATCAGTAAGGACCCTTCAATGAAGACTTGGACTTGTTTGATGGCGGCGGGCGCCATGGTGTTGATGGCATCCCCTGGTGGTTGCGGCGGCGATGACGATCCTGGCAGCTCGAGCAGCAGCTCCGGCAACAGCTCCACGAGCAGCAGCTCGACCTCGGGGGCTGGTGGCAACAGCAGCAGCAGCAGCAGCAGCAGCAGCTCCACCTCAGGCGCCGGTGGCAACAGCAGCACGAGCAGCAGTGGCACCGCTGGTGCTGGAGGGGTCTCCGAGCTGCAAGAATGTCTCGATCAAGCTGAACAACAACCGGATGTGGCTTGCTCGACCTGCGCCTGCAACAATTGTCTGTCCCAGCTCAAGGCGTGTGAGGCTGATCCATCCTGTGTGGCGCTTCGCGATTGTGCCACCGCAAACAACTGCTGCGACGAGTTCTGCGTCCTGCTCAAGTGCGGCAAAGAGCTCGAGGCGGCGGGCGGTATCAATGGCGCCGGTACCCAGGCGGTCAAGGCGGTCAAAGAATGCACAGAGCAGAACGCCTGCAACTGTTGCAAGTGAATCGAAAGCTCAATCTGCCGGGTAGTCCACGCCGGTCAAATACAACGAGCCCGGATCGAGCGGTCGCGCCGTAGCGCCCCGATCGCCCGTTTCACAAATGCGTAGCAAGGCGTCGCTGTCGGCGCCCTGCTGCGCTTCACGAATGGCTGTTGCAACCAACACGCGCAGCTGTCGGCGCAAAAAGCCATTGGCTGCGAAATCGAGCCGGATGAGCGACGAGCTGACACGCTGTGCCTGAGCGACCATCAAGTGGCGCACCGTCGAAGCGCCAGCCGGCGTGTCGCGCGCAAAAGCCGACATGCAGCGTTCACCAACGAGAGGCCTGAGCAACCGGTCGAGCCGCTCGGCGTCGAGCCCGCCGTCATCCTCGAGGCGCATCACGTAGCGTCTCGCGGTGGCCGAGAAGCTGGCGTGAAAATGGCGTCCGACCCGGCGGGCTGACCACACCACGAGCTCCTTTGGGGCTGCTGCTTCAATCGCGGAGCCAATCTGGTCCGCCGAAACGGGGCTGCGACTATAGAACGAAATGACCTGCCCAAGCGCATGCACGCCCCGGTCGGTCCGTCCGCCGCAGGCCACCGCTGGCAATTCGGGAATGAAAGGCCGCAAGGCTTCGAGCAGCACCGACTCCACCGTGCGCAGCTGAGGTTGCTTCCGAAAACCAGCGAAGCCGCCACCGTCATAGGCCAAGTCGATTCTGTAGGTCGTGCGGCTCACCGTCGACCGATCATATGCGCCGTTGCCGTTGGCGCTGCAAAATGCAGCTGTTTCTCGGCCCCCAGACTATGGTGACGTTCATGGTCACCGAGGGCGTCATCAAGTTCGCTGCGCAGCACGACCGCTCCGCGCTCGAGCCGGGGCGCTATGGCAAGCTCGCTGCCAAGCTCATCGCTTGGCGAGAGGTGCTGGCCAAGCTGCAGCTCGTGGGTCAAGATCCCGAGCGCTACGGAGGCGCCGGTTACGGTAACGTCAGCGCGCGGGTAGGGCCAGCGGGGGCCCGCGGCGCTCGGGCGATGCTCATCACCGGAACGCAAACCGGCGGCCTCGCTCGCATTGGCCTATCGCACCTCTGCTTGGTCGATCGCTACGACTACCAGTGCAACCGGGTCCATAGTCGCGGTCTGACCGAGCCTTCTTCGGAAACGATGACCCATGGCGCCATCTACGACGTGTCGCCAGCGATCCGTTTCGTCTACCACGCTCACAGTCCGACCATCTGGCGTCACGCAGCCGCTCTGCGCATTCCGACGACCGATCCCCGCATTCCTTATGGCACGCCGGAAATGGCCGTCGCGGTGCAACGGCTCTACAGCTCGAGCACGTTGCCAGCGGTGCGGATCGTAGCCATGGGCGGGCACGAAGACGGCGTGCTGGTTTTTGGCCACAGTCCCGATGAGGCTGGCGAGGCGCTCATTCGCTATCTGGCCAGAGGCTTCGAGATGAGCTGCCGAAACCTCGCTTGTGAGTAGCTCCTGACTGCTCGAAAGGCGGCCCGCTGTGCAGCGGCCGCGCTGTTTGTGTCAGGATGTGCGGCCGAAGCCCGTGGGCTTGATTGCCAAAGGTGCGGAATTACTTTGGCTGCGGTGCGCGGCATGATGATTGCTGCGCCGCGCTGTGCTACTTGAGCAAGGATATTTCTTAACGCAGAGGGACACAGATGAAGCTTCATAGGATTTGGACCCTGATGGGCGCGTTGGCAATCGGGAGTCTCGGACTGGTAGGTTGCGACAGTGATACCGACGAGCCCGGAGGCAGCGGAGCGTCGAGCGCGAGCGGGGGAAAAGGTGGCACGACCAACGCTGGTGGCAACACAGCCAGCGGGGGCAACACCTCGAGCGGCCAAGGCGGTGACGCCGGTGGCGCAGGCGGTGTTGGAGGCCAAGGAGGCGTCTTCGAGAACAAACCCGAATGCACCAAGGCTTCGCAGTGCAATCTCATCAATGACTGCTGCAACTGCAAGGGTATTCCCAGTAGTGAACAACCGCCGGTCTGCGATGTCCCCGAGTGCTTCGCTCCGATGTGTGAGGCCTTGGACTTCCCCAATCTAGAAGCTAGTTGCGCTGCAGGGCGGTGCGTAGCGGGCTTCGACTGCGATCACACCAAGGTTCAGTGCAAGAGCATCCAGCCGGAATGCGATCCCGGCAAGACGCCCACGGTGGTCAACAACTGCTGGGGCCAATGCGTCCCCGCCGAACAGTGCGGGCAGGTGGGTAACTGCAAGCAGTGTGGTCCTGACCAGGTCTGTGTGAACGAAGTCACCCAGCTCGGCTTCATGCGCCACTGCGTCAACATCCCCAAGGTCTGTAAAGACAAAGTGAGCTGCGCTTGCATGGGCGCCTCGGTGTGCGTGGCTCCCTACGACAACTGCAGCGAAGCCAACGGCACGCTGTCTTGTGATTGCCCTGCTTGCTAGCTCGAGCCCCTGAGCGAGCCGAGGAACGCCGAAGGGTGCAAAGCAACTGGTCCGATGACCGTGTGCTCCCAATGAAGCCCCTCACTTCTTGGGTTGGGAGACGCAGCGGAAGCCAACGAAGGGCTCGCGCTCCTCAGGCGGCATGCGGTCCCGATTTGCAGCCCGCACGGTCGACGGATTGCCGAAAAGCCAGCCCCCGCCGCGGATGACGCGGAAGCTCCCTGTCTTGGCTCCAGTTGGCTCGCGGGGGGCGTGGTGGTGGTAGCTGTCAGGGGCGAACCAATCGGCGACCCACTCCCAAACATTGCCAGCCATGTCGACGGTTCCGTAAGGACCAGTCGCGGTCAAATCAGGTTGCAGCTTTGACCCTACTGGCCATGTGCTGTCGTGCCCGCATCCGCTGGCGCCGTCATTGAGGATCGCCAATTTGCAGGTCGCGGTCTCCTCGCCCCAAGGATAGCTGCGCTGGTCTTCTCCTCGGGCGGCCTTCTCCCATTGCGCTTCAGTTGGCAGGCGCTTGCCCGCGAAAATGCAGTACGCGCTTGCTTGCTGCCAGGAAACGCAATTGATGGGGTGTCGGCGGCGGGCGGTTCGGCCCCAATTGCAGCGCTCGGAGCTGGTCAGGCCCGTAGCGTTGCAAGCACCGCTCTCGACGCAAGCGGTGTACTCGGCGACGGTCACCTCCGTGCGGTCGATCTCGAACGCGCTGAGCCAAACCGTGTGCGCGGGTGCCTCGTCCGTGTCACAACGCCCACCAGCATTGCAGCCCATCACGAAGGAGCCGGCTGCTACCGGTAGCATTTGGGTCTGGGGCGGCGCTGCCAGCGGCGGCGCGTTGGGCCTGGCAGGTTCTGGTTGACGCAGCACGACCCAAGAGGCGAGGGCAACCAGCAGACCGCAGCTGAGCGCTGAGATGATGCTCGTGCGAAGGCTGACGGGCTGGCGAAGCCCCACTAGGTTGCGCGGTGTGCGTTGAGCCGCTTCGCGCAGTTCGCGTGCCAGCTCGTCAGCATTGCGAAAACGCCGATCCGGCTCTCGGCAGAGTGCGTCGGTGAACCAATCGTCGATGGCTTGACCGATGCCTGGAACAATACCGCTCGGCGGCTCTACCTTTCGTTGGGCGATGGCGATGAACACTTCCGCTAGCGTGGTGCCGCCGAAAGGTTGGCGGCCGGTCAGAGCCATGTAGGCCACGACACCGAGCGACCAGAGATCACTTCGGGCATCGACCGACTTGGGGCTGAGGAGCTGCTCGGGGCTCATGTAATGCGGCGTGCCCAGTAGCGCATTGCTCGTCGTCGTGTCAGCGGTGACGGACATGGTGTGTTGCTTGCCCATCCCGAAGTCGAGCAACTTGGCGTGCGGCCCGTCGTCGCTACGCACCATGAAGATGTTGCCGGGCTTGATGTCACGGTGGATGATTCCGAGCGCGTGGGCGTCGCTCAGCCCTTCGGCGACTTGAAGCACGACACGCACCATGTTGGCCAACGGCAGCGCGCCATCACGGCGTATGCGGCGGCCCAAGGTCTCGCCCTGAAGTCGCTCCATGACGATGTAAGGCGAGCCGTCAGCGCTCATGCCGCTTCCGAAAACCCTCACCACGTGGGGGTTGCGCAGTTGAGCCAGCAGCTCAGCTTCACGAAGAAAGCGTGCCAACACCGCAGGATCTTCCGCCGACAAGCGCGGCGAGATGAACTTGACGGCGACTGATTGCTCCAGGCCGTGATGGTAGGCCGCCCACACGCTGCCCATGCCGCCTTCGCCGAGTAGTCGCTCGAGCTCGAGAACGCCTGCGAGCATGGCGCCGGGTCGTCGGCCCGGTACGGGAGCCAGTCGTTCCGCCACGGGCATGGGCGAGATGTGCGCAGCCTCGCGAAGCCAATCCTCCAGCGTGTCCTCACTCGGTGTAGGTAGCTCTGGATCCATCACCATGCGAGCGCACCTGCTTGCAAACCCAACATCCCACCGAGCCCCCGCACTGCCACGACACCCCGTCCTCTGATCATGTTGCCTTGTCGAGCTTCTTCTTGGCAAGGTCGAGCTTCAGTCGGCGTCGCATCTTCAAACCATCAACTGCAACATGGCGAACTGCTGCGGGCCAGCGTCTGGTACGGTTCTGGAGGAGGGGGTTGCAAGGAGACGACCCAAATGACTGCAACCAGCAGCAACGTTCGCCTCGAGCGCGAGCCGGCAGCCGTCGAGCGGGCGTTGGAGCGCTTCGGGATCATGCTGCGGCGCTACTTCCGCGCAGAAACTCATCACATGGAGCGCGTTCCCGAGGGGGCGGTGTTGCTGGTAGCCAACCACAACATAGGCGTGCCATGGGAAGCCCTGTCGCTGCTGCAGGGTTGGCACCAGACTTTTGGGGCGGAGCGCGATATCTATGTGCTGTCGCACCCTTTGCCCTTACGCATCCCCTGGATTGGAATGGGCGCACGACGCCTCGGGGCGGTTGAAGCGACACGGGAGGCTGCTGATCAGACGATTGCCAGCGGCGCCTCGCTGCTCGTCTTTCCGGGCGGCGTTCGCGAAGAGACGCGACCGTTTTGGCAGCGACGGCGCTGCAACTTCCATGGGCGCAAAGGTTGGGCGAAGATTGCGCTCGACAGCGGTGTTCCCGTGGTGCCCGTGTCAATCGTAGGCAGCCACGAGATCAACCCCGTGTTGCTGCAGAGCCGTTTCATCGCCTGGCTGACGTTGATGCGGCTGGTGCGTGTCTCGCACATGCCGCTCACCGTTGGTCAGGTCCTCGTGACGCTGCTCGCGATTGGACTGGGTTGGCTCTTCGGTGCCTGGTGGGTAGGGGCGCTCATTGCATACGCGTTCTTGTCATCTCCGTTCGTTGTCTTCCTGCCCCTGTTGCCTTCCAAGATCAGTGTCACGATTGGCGAGCCGATCGAGCTAAAGCCCGCCACCGATGCACACGGCGACGACCGTGAAGCGCGACTGCAAGCAGCTTATGAGCTGGTGCTCGACCGGGTTCAGACGGGCGTCGACCGACTCAACGAGCAGCGCCCGGGGTTTCTCGGCTGACGCGAAGTCCCGACTGGCCTCAGTGCTTTCGGTTCTGTCTCGCTTGCTCGTCGAGCGTCTCGAGCGCCTCGTTCAAGGCCGCATCGTCGTCTTGCTCCTCGCTTACAGCGCTGTCGAGAACAACGCGCAGTGCTGGGTTGGCGGTTGTTTGAGCCGCGATTCGTAGGCTCGCCTGATCTTGCTCACTCGCGCAGCTCGAAAGAGCGATGGCGGCGGCGGCGCGATCGCGGTCAACAGCGCACGGCGATTCGATGATTCGTAGCAGCTCATCACGGTGTACGGCAGCGGCGCGCGGTCCGGCCGCTGCGCCGGCGCCGATTCGCCTCAGGCTCTGCAGTCGGGTCGCGGCGCTGGCTTGCTCGGTCTGACTCAGCTCTGTTGGTGCGTTTGGACGCTTGCTGCTCTGATAAGCCTCGAGCTGTTTCTGACCGTGCTTGACGAGCGCTTTGACACGGTCGGCCGCGCCTGGAAAGTGCAGCTTCTTGTCGTCTGTCAGCGTGAGGGTGAAGTAGCTCACGGGTCGGGTGAGTCCGGTCTTCTCGTGGATCGGGTTGCCCGTCCGAGTGATCGTGCTGACCGCGTCATAGGAGATGAAGCGCACCCGGCCCAACCAACGGATGCAGATCCCGTCGGCTCCAGCGGTCACGCTCGTTTTCAGTGCCAACGTAGGAAGCCACAACGCGGCGGAAATCGCGACGGCGATTCCGTAGGCCATCGAAGCCGTGTCTCCGCTACCCGTGAGCCGATAGGTGAACGCTGCTGTGGCGATACAAAGCGCAATCAGCGCCATGAGAATCGCGCCCTTCCCACTTCGCGAAGAGAGCTTCTTGGTCAAGGCCGCTTCCGAGAGCTCTTCACTCATGGCCAGCAACATAGCCTGGACGACATGCGTGAAACACCTGTGGTTGCAGCTGGCGCGTCGCGCTACCTTCTTGTCACCTTGAAACGCGCTTGCTTCATCGCTCTGTTCTTCCTCGTGCTCTCGGTCGCTTCGGCGGCTCGGGGTCATGCCCTCGACCACTTGCGCACCACTGACGACATCGGCATCAACAAGATCCCCAACAAAGGGACCTCGCACATTCTGGTCATACCCGTGCATGTCGGCCCGGGGGCATTTCCCGCCGACCAGCTCAGCGAGCTGAAGACGACCTTCGCAGGCGATGGCGGTGCCGGAACCTTCCGCGAGTATTGGAGCGTGATGTCGGGCGATCGCTACGACCCGATACCGACCCTGGTCGAGCCAATCGTCTATCCAGACAGCTGCCCCATTCCAAGCAAGACCGTCGAGACCTGCAAGGTCACCTACGAAGACACCGACGTCCTACTTTCGGGCGAGCTCAAGGTTGCCTTCGCAGACATGCTTTCGCGTGTGCGCGACGAGCAGAATGTCGATCTGGGTACGTTCGACGTCAACGGTGCCGACGGCTCGGCAGACGGCTACTTCGATGGCGTCATCATCGCTTCGAACATTGCCGATGGCGTAGCCCCGCCTCTGGCAGCCTTGTTCAACGAGACGATCGTGGCCTCGAAGCCTGGCGGTACGGGTTCTGAGGTTTCGCTCGGCAACGTCGCCATGATCCCGCCGGTGAATCACGAGTTCGCTCACCTGTTCGGGTTCATCGATCTCTATGGAGGTCCACAGGTCAACGGTTTGATGGAGGCCATCAAGGCTTCGCTCAATCCTTTCAGCCGGCAACAGATCGGCTGGGTCGACGTGCAGCAGATCGATGCGCCCAGCGAGGTTGAATTGCCTCCGGTGCTCGATTCGCAAAAGGTGCTCCGGATTGGGCAGCCGCCGCGTTACCTGATGATCGACAACCGCGACGGGCCTAAGCACGAGCAGTTCGATGTCTGCGGTCGCGGTGTCTATGTCTACAGTGTGGACGAAGAGCAGTTGCCCACGCTGGCCCTGGGCTTTCTCGATCTGCAAAAGGGGCAGCTCTACTTGCCGAACGCAGCGCCGCCCTACCTCGATGTGCTCATGCCAACGGCTTGCTCACTGCTGTATGCGAGCGCCGAGAACGGCTGCGGCCTCAATGAAGACGGAGAAGAGCGGCCGCTGGTCCATGCTTCGGGCGAACAATATGGCTTGTCCATTCGAGTCATGGGTGAGCCCGCCGAAGATGGCACGCGAACCATCAAGATCTTCGACCCCGATGCGCCTGAGCCAATTGCTGACGCTGGCACCACCGCGCCGCCACCCGTCGAGGCAGAGGGCTGCGCTTGTGCTGTCCTGGCGCCTCGGTCCTCCACGCGCTGGTCGTTGGCCATGCTGCTCTTGGTCGTATCTGTTGGGGCTCGCCGGGCCGCCTCGAGGCGCTAGCCAAATTCTCTGGAGCTTGACGCCGCCGCGCGTAGCGCCATTCGATTGGTCAGCATGCTCGAGCGCGCCACTTCTACTCGCAACCTTCGCAGCCAAGCTTCCGCCCGCAACAGGCCGTCTGCCGACACCGAGCCGGTGTGCTTGTGTGGAGCGGCGGCGGTGGACATCACCCCCAAGAAACCCGTGGCGATGGCTGGCTACGCCACCGATGGCAAGGTTGGCCGCCCCGCGACCGACCGACTCTTCGCGCGTGCGGTCTACTTCGAGCGTGGTGACGAGCGGCTCGCTTGGTGTGTGGTCGATCTGTGGTCTGCAACCGGCTACTTGCTCGCGCGGGTGAGCAAGAAACTCAGCGATATCGGCCTGGGGATGGATCGCATCATCCTGAGCGGAACCCACACTCATACTGCGCCTGGTCGCGTCGCCGGCAACGGTCTGTATGACACCTTCGGCCAATGCGAGCCCGGTTTCAGCAAGAAGCTAGCCAAGCGGATGGCCAAACGAATCGCGCGCGCCATTCGGACTGCTCATGACAACAAGCGCCCAGCGCGGGTAGCGCTGCAGCGCGATACCGTGTGGGGACTATCACGCAATCGCAGCCTCAAGCCCTTCCTAGCCAGCTTTGCAGATGTGCCCGATCCGTTGGCCGCTTGGCAGGCCCCCGGCTGGCCAGGTCACGGTCCGGCGGCGGGACTGTCGCCGCAGCAACAAGCAATCGACCCGCGCCTCACACTGCTGACGGCGGTGCGCGACGAGCCTTCGCGGCGCATCATCGCTAGCTTCGCTCTATTTGGTTGCCACGCCACCGCGCTCGGCAGCCAAGCCGAAGAGATGTCGCGCGACTGGCCAGGGCACACCGTCGACCATGTGCAAGCAGCGCTCGGCCGGGCTGGCCATGACGGGGTCGTGGTGGCCTTTGCACAAACATCTGCTGGCGACGTGACGCCTCTGCCTCCAGATGACCGCAGCCATTGGGACGGTCCAGCTCCCCCCGACGTGGAGCATCCAGAGCTCGAGCACTTTCAAGGGCCAGCGCTGGCCACTTGGGTGGGCAATGAGCTCGCTGCGCGCTGGCTCGCTAGCGTTCGAGGCGCCGGCGCGGTAGCCGAGCCGTTCGCGTTGCAAGCAGCGTTTGGAATTTGGGAGCCGCTTGCCGCCAGTGCGCGCGGCACAGCCCGCAAGATATCTAGTTGGAATGTGGGCTGGCCGTTGATCGCTGGCGCCGAAGACATGCGCAGCACCTTCTTCCGGCTCGGCTTGGCTTTCGAAGGCATGACCAGCGATTTCTTCGACGACGATGACCGCGATCGCAATCAGCTACCCAAGCGACCCTTTCTCGGCCGCATGCAGGGGCTCTTGCAGCGGCTCTGTCGTTCGGTGGCGCCAGCGCGCTGGCATCCTTTGCACGTGGCCCGCATTGGCGATCTGGTCTTGGCCACCGTGCCGGGCGAGCCGACTTGCAAGCTGGCCCATGGCATCGAGCAAGCCTTGTTGCAGAAGTTGACTGGAAGTGATGCGCCCGACTGCGTCTCAGTGCTTGGCTACAGTGGAGATTACGCGGGCTACTTCGTGACTGCCGAGGAATATGCGCTGCAACACTACGAGGGGGCCCACACCCTCTATGGCAGCAGCTCCGATTCTGTTTTGCGCAGTCAGCTGCTCGAGCTCGTCGAGGCAATGCGCACATCGCAGGCCCCCGCTTTGCCCGACAAGCTCGAGGTCCTCACGCTCGGCGCCACGGCCGCCAAACTTCTGTGGCGTGCAGCCTGCGCGGGCCTGCCCAACACGGAGCGAGCTGAGCTGGTGCGAAAAGACGATGCGGGCGCGGTTGCGGTGGTTGCCTCGGGCCAAGATCTGGACGCCCACCCGCGAGCCGCGGGCCATCGACGCGTGACGCTCGGCTCGCGGGGCGGGCCGGAGGAAACCGTCGACGCAATTCCCCTCGCGCCAGGGATGGGCGGAGCGGACCATACGGTCTGGCTCGCGCGCGTGGGTCGCCCTGTAGACGGGCTCGAGATCTCGGTGGGCGATGAGAAGATCTCTGCCTCGAGCGCCGCCGATCAGGACTAGCCCGGTTTCACTCGAGCAGGAGTTTCACCTCGGTTGAGCCCTTCACGGCCTCGCCGCTCACTTTGCAGCCGAGGGTCAGGGTGTTGCCGGTCATTGCGCTGTGATCGAAACCAAGCAAATTGAAGACCGCACCGCTGTAGAACGCGTCGCCGTATTTGGTCATTTGTAGCGGCGTCTTGACGCCTGGGGCCAGCTCGCCCTCGATGTCCATGTCGTTGCTGATGTGGGTCATCCAGCAAACCTGCGCAGGATCGGAAGCGAAGGCCTCGACCCTGACGACCGGCGTGAGCATGTAGCCACCTTGAAAGCCCAATATGAGCTCGATGAGCTCGCCATCTTGATAGGCGGCGAATTGCTCGGCTTCACCGTGGCCGATGCTCACCTGTCGCACAGGGGCTTGGTCGGTGTTTTCGTCCTCGTACACGCAGCGGGCGGCGTCGCCCGTGTCGACCTCGCCGAATGGGCTGTCGTCCGGCGGCGGGGGGCTGCAGGCGGCAACTGCAAGCAGCACACAGATCCAAGTAGACCGAGCCATCACCCATCGCACATGCAGCGAGCGCGCCAAGCTGGCATGCTCTCTGCATCGACGGGAAAGGTCGCACCAAATGACGGGGCGGAAGCTTGCTTGCAACCAGTTTATGATAGTCAGATCGCGCATTGCGAGCACCTACTCGCTGCCTAGGAGCAGCTCTCTGCCTCAGACGAGCACGACATTCGGAGACAAAGCATGACAGCGCTGTCAGGCGAAAAAGCGCCCGATTCGTTCCACCGCAAACCCGACCCTGCGCGGGTATTGACCCATCCTGCTTGGTGGTTGGCATTGGCGGTGCTGATTATCAACGACGGCTGGCTCAAGGGAGCGGCTGCTGGCCTTGGCGTCCCGGCGTGGTTGCCAGGCAAGCTCAGTGACTTTGCGGGCATGATCGTGGCGCCGCTGCTGCTGGCGGCCCTGCTACGGGCCAACAGCCGTCGCGCTCGTGGGCTCTGTTTTGCAGTAGTCGGCGGCCTGTTTGCAGCAAGCAAGCTGTCGGCAAGCGTTGCCGCCGCTCTCGTGTGGTTGGCGAGCCTTGCAGGGCAACCATGGCGGATCGTGGTCGATCCAACCGATCTGTTGGCCTTGAGCATGCTGCCGCTGGCCTGGTGGCTGGCTAGTCATCAGCCCGCGCCCCGTCGTCCACGCCCTGTGCTGCGCGCTGTGGCTGCGCTCGTGGCAGTGGTTGCCTGCTTGGGCTCAGCCAGACCGCCGGTGTACTGGAATACCGACGCCTTCGTCGTCAACACGACCGAGTCGACCATCGATGTGCGGGTCAGCTTCTACGAGGGGACGTTGGATTGCGAGCACCTCGGTGATCACGCCGCCAATGCCTTCGATCGGAAAGCATTCTCCGAGGGCATCAGCTTCGCTCTCGAGAGCGAGGAAGTTCTGCCGCTGCGGCGCCTGGCGCTGCTCCAAGCAGCTGGCCTGATCGAGCAGTTCCAACCTTGGGAACAGCCGACCGACGACAGCAGCGTGGCCCAGCTGTCCTGCGATGCCGTGTTGCTGCAGGGCGAGAACATGCCGAACATCATCGCTTGGTGGGGTGCTCCTGAAGTGACGACCATCAACGTTCCCACCACCACCGACGAGGACGAGTTTGATGACAACGAAGAGACCTATGATCGGCGGCGCGTGGACATCACCGGAAGCCCGACTGAGCTTCAGGTGCACAGTCGCGGCAAAGTTCATCTGCTGCGCCCAAAAGCAGAGGCCGACGACTCGAGCTGCGACAGCCAGCCGGGTGCGATCCAGTGGTCGGTTCTGACGCTTCCTGGCAATGGCTACTACCCCATCACGGCCATCGACACGCTGCTCGACGGCTGCCTCGACATCGAGCTCGAGACCGCCGCGCAGACGCCACAGACGGATGCCGAAGTGGAGCACTTGCTCTTCTGTCTGCCCGCCGGGCATTTCCCCTTCGAGGTCGGTGACGAAGTTCGGGTGCAGCTGCCCACCGAAACGAGCATGGAAATCACGGCCTCGGGCTCTTCGGTGAAACTGGTTGCGCACCGCGCCCGCCAGCAGATCGATCAGGAAGAGCAGAGCGCGCTGTCGGAACGAGGTTGCGGCGGCTCGCGCCTCAGCTGTGGCGCCTTCGTGTTGCCGGCAAAGCTCAAGCTCGGTCTCGCCGGAAAGGCCCAGACCATCACCCCAGGAGAGGCGGTCGACGTGACCTTGTCGGGAACCAAGGTGCGCCTCGTCCTCGGTCGCGCCGAACGCGTGGTGGCGGCGCCCAAGACCTGCCCCGAGGGGCGCAATCAGGCCGGTCCCAACATGGACTACTTGCTCATTTACGGGATTTGAGGAGAACGATGATGAAGCGCGAAGGACGACTGTCGACGCAGCTTGCTCTACTGACGAAGCTGTTGGTTTTGGTTTGGCTCCTGCTACCGACCGGTTGCGGGGCAGAAGACAGCGAGGGCGCCCCAAGCAAATCGGGATCGCTCAACGTCTCTCAAGGTGGGGCGCAGGACTTTGCCCAGTTCCGGTCGATCGTCGAATCGGGCGGTGTGCCCTCACCCGACGTTCTCGACGAAGTGGGCTTTTTCGCCGAGCACGCGATGGACCTGCCTCCCGCAGCGTGCGGCCACGACCTGTGCGTGCATCCAATGCTCGCCGTGGCTCCTCGGTTCGATGACGGAACCTGGACCATGTCGTTCTTCGCCATGAATACTTCGGTGGATCCCGATACTTTGGAGCGTCCGCTGCTGCATTTGGTCGTTGCCATCGAGCAATCGAGCAGCGTGGTTGGCTGGAGTAGCTACATTGCGACCGGCCTAAGCAAGCTCGCCGAGGGTTTGCAGGCCGAGGACCGCATCAGTCTGGTCAGCTTCGGTACGACCAGCGAGACCGTGCTCAGCGGAGTCGCTCCCGATGCCGCCGCATTGAGCTCGGGGATTTCCACGATCACTACGACCAGCTGGACCAGCCCTTATGAAGGCCTCGTTGGTGCGCAGCGTGCCATCGACGACATCGAAGCTTTCGACGGTGCCCACCGCATCTTGATGATCACGACCGGTCGCGCGGACGGCGGCATCACGGACTTGGATCTGATCGTCGGCTTGGGTGAGGCCATCGCCAAACAAGGTGTGGCGCTCGGCGTCGTCGGTGTCGGTCAGGATTATGAGGCCACGATACCTGTTGCGCTGGGCTCGCTCGGTGCTGGTACCTACAGCTACGCGCCGACCTACGCTGACCTCGAAGAGGTGCTGCGCATCGAGGGCGAGACCACGCTGTTTCCGCTGGCGACCGACTTCAGCCTCACGCTCACGCCCTCAGAGGGCTACAAGATCGGCCGCATCTACGGTGTGAAACGCGCCTACGGTGATGCTGACAAGGCCGTGCTCCAACTGCCGGCGCTCTTCATCGGGCAGCGAAAAGGCTCCCACGACGTCGGTGGTGGACGCCGAGGCGGCGGCGGCGGGCTGTTCATCGAGCTGCTCACTGACGAAGGTGCGCTGTCGATTGGTCCGCAGAAGCCGGCGTTGCACGTTTCCGCTAGCTGGACCGAGGCAGCAGGTGACGTGAACGTCAGCGAGGCACTCGTCAACTCCCTGGCGCCTGGGCAAAAGCCAGCCGCCATGTGGCCCACGTTTTCACAGCCCGACTACGGCAAGGCGTTCATGATGCTCAACATGTACTTGGCCTTCCGCTCCAGCGTGAGCTTCTACGACGCTGGTGACTGCAATCGCGCCATCGGCGTCATCGACATGATGGGGCCCAGCGTCGACGGCTGGCAAGCCGAGTACGACGATCCGGACATTGCCGACGACTACAAGTTGATGCTCATGTTGCGCAACAACCTGATGAACAAGTGTGTCTCGGCCAAGCCCATCAAGCCGGTGAGCGCGCCGCTGGGTTGCATGATGCTGTGATCACATTTGGTTGTGGCCTCTGCTGAGTGGGTGTTTGCTTGCCAAGACCCCAAAGGAGGCCACCATGCTCGAGTGGACGAGCCGTTTTGCGAACAAGTTGCGGACGCCTGAGGAGGCGATCAAGAGCATCAAGCCAGGTCGGCGGATCCTCATCGGCTCCTGCGCGGCTGAGCCGCAACTCTTGGTTTCGGCGCTCATCACGGCTGGTGACCACCTAGCCGACAACGAAATCGTCCACTTGTTGACTCTCGGTGACGCGCCCTACGTCGAGCCGGGCTTGGAGCGGCGTTTTCGCCACACCGCCTTCTTCATCGGCCCCAACGTGCGGCAAGCGGTTCAAGAGGGCCGCGCCGACTTCATGCCGGTGTTCTTGTCGGAGATCCCGCGGCTCATCCGCTCGCGCAAAGTCCGTATCGACGTGGCGCTCATCCAAGTGAGCCCCCCGGACAAGCACGGCTACGTCAGTCTGGGAACGAGCGTCGACATCGTTCGAGCGGCGGTGGACTGTGCCGAGTTGGTGATCGCGGAGGTCAATCCGCAGATGCCGCGGACCTATGGCGACTCGATTGTTCACGTGAGCCATCTGGCTCACTTGGTATCCGTCGATTACGCTTTGCCCGAGGCGCACACCGAGCCGCTCGACGAAGTCTGCCGGATGATTGGCAAGAACGTCGCCAGCTTGGTGCCGGACGGCGCCACGTTGCAGACTGGAATTGGTTCCATTCCCCACGCCGTGGTCGAGGAGCTCGGTCACCGCCGCAACCTGGGCATTCACACTGAGATGCTCTCGGACAGTGTGATCGATTTGGTGGAAGCGAACATCGTCAACGGCAGCCGCAAGACACTGTTGCCGGGCAAGGTCGTTACTTCGTTCATCATGGGCACTCAGCGCCTTTACGAATGGGCGC
Organism: uncultured Polyangiaceae bacterium; assembly: GCA_964599485.1. Lineage (GTDB taxonomy): Bacteria > Myxococcota_A > Polyangia > Polyangiales > Polyangiaceae > JAPYTK01. The sequence goes on along the minus strand of CAZRGL010000090.1, from coordinate 7,806 downwards.
ACGACAATCCCGTGGTCGAGATGCGGCCGAGAGAGTTCACCAACGATCCGTTCGTGATCGCCCGCAACGATCAAATGGTAGCGATCAACTCTGCCTTGGCCGTCGATCTGACTGGGCAAGTAGCGGCAGATACGCTCAAAGGGCGCTTCTTCTCGGGCATCGGTGGCCAGGTCGACTTCATTCGTGGTGCCGCCAACAGCCGTGGTGGCAAGCCGATCATCGCCTTTCGGTCCACCGCCAAAGACGGCCAGATCAGCCGCATCTGTGCGGCCTTGGACGAGGGGGCGGCAGTGGTCACCAGTCGCGGCGACGTGCGCTATGTGGTGACTGAATATGGGGTTGCCGATCTGTGGGGCAAGAGCATTCGTCAGCGGGCGATGGCCTTGATCGACGTTGCCCATCCCGACTTCCGCGGGCAGCTGCTCGAGTCTGCCAAGCGGAAGCGCTACGTGTTCCCCGACCAGGTCGTGCCCCAGACCGAAGAGCGGTTGCTGGAGCTCGAATCCACCCTCACGCTCAATGACGACACCACGGTGAAGGTCAGGCCTGTACGCGTCACCGATCAAGAGCCGCTGCAAGATCTGTTCTATCAGCTTAGCGACGAAAGCACTTCGCAACGCTACTTGCGGCCCAAGCGGCAGCACCCGCGCGAGGAAATGCAGCGACTCGTAGACTTGGATTACCAAAACAACATGGGCCTGCTGGTGTGCTCCGGCCCGCCAGCTGAAGAGCTCGTGGCGATGGCGCGCTATGACGTCGATCCTGCTACGGACTTGGCCGACATCGCGCTTGTGGTCCGCGACAACTGGCAGGGCAGGGGAATCGCCACCGCGCTGATGGACCGCCTGATCGAGGTAGCCTTGGCGCGCGGCGTGGTCGGTTTCACTGCTGAGGTTTTCAAGAACAACACCGCGATGTTCAAGGTGCTCAACCGCACTGGCTTGATGCTCACCACCGAGTCCCAGGCTGATCGTTACGTGGTGACCTTGCTCTTCCCGCAGCTCGAGCCACCTTCGTCCTTCGGATCCGTGCCGCCGCCTCCAGAGTCTCATCCCCACGCAGGCAAGGTCCCAACAGCCCGCCGCTCGCTGCCGGCCTATATTCGCCTGCCACTCGGAGAGGACGACTAGATACCGAGCTTGTCGAATACCGACGAGGCAGGTTGTGGTGTGGGCGAGCTGCTGCTTGGCGGAACCGCCGACGGCACGGACGCTTCATCCGTATCCGAAAGATCGGTCCGAAACACGCGGCGCGTCCGGGCTGCCGGAGCGTTTTGGGGGCTCACTGTTGCTGGCCGGGCGTTGCGTTGAGCCTGGAGGTATTGAGGCCACTGCACTTGGTCGAAACTGGGCGTGTCCAACCGCCAGCTGCAGGCCGAGGCGGGCCCAACGGATTCATCGCAATGCTCCACATACACGAGCCGGCGCCCGCAGCCGGTCACCGCTTTGGTGCGGGTGTCGATGTGATGCAGATGGAGCTGCTTTTGGGCGCAACCCAAGTCGAATACCGCGCGATGCGATAGCTGCACCAGGCCGGCTCGTTTTGGAGCCACACAACCGCAGAGCACGGCGCAGCTGCCCGCGCATAGCGCTGCGAACGCGAGTTGAGCCATTGCCGTCACGACGGACAATGGTAGCACTGCGCGCACAACAAGCGTGGCCCGCGCTCAGACCATTCGAGAAAACCAACCCACCAAAGGCCAGGCTTTCTACAGCCGAGCCATCAGCCGTGTCCTACTTGCAAGGAGCCAAACTGCGGAATTGCGGCGGAATTGCGCCCGACTGACATACGGCCAAAGCGGCGTCGTACATCATCCATTGGCTTGGCGGTGCGCTCTTCTTGTTTTGCCGAATAGCCGCACAACAGCGTGCAAGACTGCTGGGCCTCTTGGTCCAAGTCTTCTTCTTGCCAGCGTCTGCGTCCGCGTCTGCGTCGGGGCCAGCCTCTGGGACCGGATCCTCTTCAGGGGCGACCGAGACCGTCGGCTCCGGAGTCGGGGCCGGCGCCGGAGTCGGGGCTGGCGCCGCCGATTCGGTTTCCTTTTCCGGGCAGCCTGCCAAGACGAGGGCGAAGGGCAGCAGGGTGAAGGCTATGATGGTGAGATAACGTGTGTTTTTCGCAGCCACGAACACCGTTTAGCACTACCCGCGGCCACCGTCATCCCTCCAGTGCGTCGCGCTCGTGCCCCGTCGCCGAGCGTTCAGGGGGCCTCGCGGCGATGTGATGCAGTCATGGCTGCGTGCTCAGCGCGGCCAAGGTCTCCTCAGATTCGATGCGCGTGGGCCATTCATGCTCAGCCAACTGCTCCTGCAGCGCCGCTGAGATCTTCACCCGGAGCAGGAGATTCTGCGAGACGACGTCATCTTGCCAGAACGCCTCCACGTCGGCCTCCTCGGTGACGGTGCCAAAAGCGAGCTTGGCCGCCGCCAGCGATCGGCCCAGGTGCGCCAAGCTGCTCGGTGGGCTGTTGTGGTCGATGTTGGTGACGTAGATCGACAGGTAGCCGTTGGCTTCGTCGACGATTTCGATGAACCGACTCTGCATCGGAAAGTCCACCGTGGAGGCAAGCATGAGCTCCCAGTAGCCGTAAGCGCTGGCTTTGCTCCCCGCGTGGCTCGCCTTCTCGTTCTCGTGGCCGTGGCCCACCACGTGCAGAATCACCGAGTCGCTGGCCGCGAGCGTTTCGACCAGCTGAGCGCCGGACACCTCGCTGGCGTCGGCGAAGTCGGTAGCGCGGTGGTGGCTCATGACGATCACCAGCTCGCCCGCAGCGTCGGCTTTGCCAAGTTGCTCTTGTAGCCAGCTGTGTTGCTTCGCATCGAGCACGCCCAATGCCCCTATGCCGATTGTAGTTGGTGTCGAGTTGACGGTGTTGAGCACTATCAAACGGATGGGTTTGCCGGGAATGGGCAGCACGCTGAAATAGCCGATTCCGGCAGCGGCGTCGGTTGCAGCCAAGCCGTGACCAGGCGGGTCGCCACCAGCAGTGGCGAGCGCTTCGAGCACCTCAGGCAGCCGCAACGGTATGCGACTCGCGTCGGCGGGCGTGCTGCCTTCACCCTCCGCTACTACATCGGCGTGCTCGGTGGCGCCGTCGCGAAACCCGTTCGGGAAGAGCGGGAAATCATAGATGCTGCTGCCTTGGGCCGCTTTTCGCAGGTCGTCGCTGATGGCGCCAAAACCACCATTGTAGAGTGTCTCGTGATTGCCCAAGGTGGCGTACCAAGGCGCGCCGATTCCTTCGGACCGGAATGGATCGTTGAAATCGTTACCTCGGCCGTCGACTGGGTCGTCGTCGCGTCCCGAATCTGGATCGATCACGCCCCCCGTGAGGATGCTGAGCACCCAATCGAGCTCGTTCTTTTGGCTGCCGTCGGTCAAGTCTCCCGCCAACAAGGCGAAGTCGATGGGCCGGCCGCTCAGCTCGCTCAAGCGGCGCGCGCTACGCACATGGGCTTCGAACACCTGAGTGGTCAAATGGCCGTGCGGTCGATACAGCGAAGCGAAAGCCTCGAGCCTGATCGGCGACTCTTCGTCGATGAGTTGCGGGTCAGCGGCTTGCCAGAGGTAGACCAACGAGCGGCGTTCATCGGCAGCGCCTTGTCCTGGGAAATCCGGAGCGAGCTCGAGGTGCTCGGCCCAAGGAAGGCCCGCCTCCAGCCGCACACCCAGGCCGTAGTCGCCGAACTTCGCCAGATCGGTTACCAGCAAGCTGCCCTCGTCGATGGCGTCCATTGATTCTTGGCTGGGCACATTGGGTGCCCACAGCTGCTGCAGCACCGTCGTGGCCTCCTCAGTCAGCAAGTAGTCCACCGGTGGATGTCGCGGGGCATCATCCATGGTGTTGTTGGCGTCGCTTGTGCAGGCGCACAGAGCGACCAACAAAAGGGCGAAGAGGGGATGACTTGCGCGGGGCATCGCAGGCTCTATTTACCTCATCCTTGGGCTATGGTGTCGATTCGTGTAGAGGGCCCGACGAGCTCACGATGCGCCAACCGCCGACGAGCCAACCGCCGAGGGAGAAAGCCATGATCGACAGAAGAGTTCAGATCGTTGACCACCAAGCGGTGAAGGCGTTGGGCGGCGACGTCGTGGTCGGTGGAGCCTTCGCGTTCATCAAGAGCAGCTTGTTCGACCGCCGAGCGGCGGCGTGGGTGCGCTGCTTGCTCAGCGACACCGAGGGCGGCGTGGTCGCGCCCCAGGTGGTGTCTTTGCTTGGTCGAGGCAGCGCGACGCTACCCGGGGCCGAATTGGCTTCGCTGGCGCTAGAGAGCCTCTCGCTCGCTGTGGTCACGAGCGACAAGCAGCTCTATCGCGAGGGCCATGACGATGTTCACTTGTTGGTTCTCGATCCGCTGGCCGCAAGCTCCAAGGTGATTCTCAGTGTGCAGCTGTCGGGTAGTGCGTTCGAGAAACGGCCACTGCAGCTCGACGCCAATGGTGTGGCCGCGGTGACGTTGCGTAACCTGCCCATGGGTGATTACGAAGTGCGGCTCGGTCACGCCAGCGCTGACGCGCCGGCATGCTCGTTCACCGTGGCCGCCTACCGGCTCGCTCCGCTGGTGGCGTCGTTTCTCGAGCGAAACCTGGAGGGTGAAGACTTGCAGATGGTCTTGCGACTCGAGAGCTTCGGCGCGCCGCTCAGTGGAGCGGTCGCATTGGAGCTGCTCGATCGCGGCCAGCGTTTGGCGCGTTGGGAAGCGACGGCTCGCGATGGGCGTCTCAACACCAAGTGCCGCTTGCGCGGCGCGGGGCCGCACAGCATCAACCTGCAGCTGCTCGCCGATCCGGGGCGCACCGCATCGCTGCCCATCGTCGGCAGTCGCGTGGCCGAGCGCTCCATGACGATGTTTTCGCAATTGGGACGCGAGGTGGAAGGCTCGCTCCTGCCCACCGAGGGGGCGCGAGCGGTGCGTGGTATTCACCTGGTCGAGGGTGCGATCCGAACCTCACCGCTGCGCATCGAGCGCCTCGACACGCGTCGTGTTCGACTCGTTGCTTCCACGCAACTGCGTTCGCTCACCGCTGTGGTCATCGATCCGACTGTCCCTGCAGCCGGCCCGAACGCGGTCGATGTCAAGCTGGCGCCACATCCAGCTCACCACGACGGTGCATATCGTGACGGCGAGGGATGTTTCCAGCAGCAGCGCTTCAGCGATGCGCTGGCTACCTTCGAACAGGCCCGCGCCGGGCAGCAGCAGCCGCACCCGAACTACGCCTACTATCTGGCTTGTTGCCACGCCAAGCTCGGTGAGCTCGACCAAGCGGTCAACGCCTTGCAGACAGCAGTGATCGACGGCTGGACAGACTTTGCGCATCTGCAGAACGACGACGACCTGAGCGCGCTGCGTGAGCACCCGCGCTTCGTGACCTTGAGCACTGCGGGGCGGCGGCTGGTGCGTCTTGGCGATCTGGCACCGTCCGAGTCGGTGGAGATCGACGTGCCCACGCCGGTTGCGATGGTAGCGCTCGGGGCCTTTCTCGGCGACGACCCTTGGGAGGGCTGGGTGGCGACGCTGGCGCCCGAGCCGGCTGCGCCCGAGCTGGAGCTGCGTGAGCGCTATCAACCAGGTGATCTCGCATCAATCACGATCACCGCCGAGCAAGACGCTGCCGTGTACGCGGTGGTCAAAGACGCGCGCTTGTTGAGCGCCGACACACCAACGAGCCGCTTGGCAGGTCAGCTCAAGACGTGGGTGGAAGAAACGAGCGGCAAGCTGCGATTTGGCAAGCAGACCGCTGTCCTTCAGCAGCTCGCCCCACTTTCACCGCCCCCTGCGGCGGGTGCAATGCCCCACCCGCCATTCGCGTTCAGCCCGCCTGGCGCTGCTCGCGCATTGGGGGCACCACCCCCGCCACCTCCTCCACCGATGGCCCCGCTGCCAATGGCCCCGGGACCAGTTCCACCGCCGGCTCCAGGAGCCGCGCCAGCAGGCCCGCCCGGCCCAGCTCCAGCGCCGGCTCCAGCGGCCGCGCCAGCAGGCCCGCCCGGCCCAGCTCTGGCACGCCCGCCAGCAGCGCCTGCTCCTCCGCCGGGTGGTGGTTCTCCTTATCGCAAGCCAGCTGAGCCGCCGCCGGCAATCACCGGGCCCGAGCCCGAGGTGCTGTTTGCTGGGTTGGTACCGCTGAGCGAGGGCAAAGGGCGGATCGACGTCTCGCTGCCCGACGGTTTCGCCGACTACTTAGTAGAGACCTTCGCCATCCGAGGGCTGGATTGGTCAAATCATGAGGCGCGCTTTCGAGCCGAAAAGCAGCCCTTCGCTTCGTTTGACTTACCGGCCTTCGTCCACGCTCAGGATCTCGCGGTCGGACGGTTGCACCTTGGGGCGGTTGCCGGCGGCATGGAAGTGACCGTCACACGCGACGGCGAGCCTGTGCAGCTGCGCAGCAACGGCAACAGTATTGCCGCTGGTCAGCGACTCGACGGACCGCGCGCTTCGCTCAGTTTTGTGGCCGGTCCCGGTGAATACCGGGCCGAAGTTCGTGATGCCGAGGGAGGCTCGGACAGCTGCAGCGGGAATGTGGGCGAGCCCGGAACCATCCGTCGACTTGCTCGCTCGCTGCGTTTTCTGCAGCCCGGTGAGCGATTGCGGCGCGCCGCCATCGATGGCGTGCGCGCCTTGCGGGTGCTGCCCGGCTTGGATCGTCCGTTCAAGGCGTTGGTATCGGCCACAGCGGACTACAGCCATGCATGCTGCGAACAGACCGCCGCCAAAATCCTCGCCGCATTGGCGATGTTCGTGCTTGCCGATGAACGCAATGAGCGCGAGCGGGCCGAAGCGATCATCATCGCGGGCATCAAGCGACAAAAGCGAATGTGGCTCAGCGGGCGTGGTTTTCGGATGTACCCACACTCGGGGCCACAGCCCAATCAGTATTGGGGCACCAAGGCGGCGCGCTACATGCAGAACATTGCCTTGGCAGAGCCGAGCTTGGCGTTGCGCGGCCCGTTTGCGCTCGCCGCCGAGATGGCGAACGATTCCTGTAACGCCTACCGAATTGCCTGGCCGCCCACCAAGGCAAGCACCTGTGAAGATGCGTTCGCCGTGGTTCGTTTTGGCAGTGACAGCGGTGCCGCACAACGTGCTTTGTCGGTGGTTGAGCAGCGCTTGGCTGCCGCCAGGTCAAATGGTCTGCCGGCGCCCCCGGACGGTCGTTCAGGTGCGGTTTTGGCGCGTGCCGAGGGAGCTTACGCCGCAGCAACCCTGTTTCGCAGTGGAGCGAGCCACTTCGCCCGCGGACTGGCGGTGGCCAACGAGGTGGTCAAGGCGCTCGGAGACGGAGGCAGGCTCTACTCCACTGTCGACTCGGTGGCGGCTATCGCGCTGATGACGGAGCTGCAGGCGGCCGGTGTGCTTCCAGGGGTGGCAAGCGCCCCCAAGCTCGAGGTCGATGGGACCTCGCTGACTCTTGCCGAGGCGACTGACCGTGGCGACATCAGCGAGATCGCTGCCGGCGATGGCGTCGTTGCGGTCGAAGTGGCCCGCATGGTCGAGGAGCGTTGGGACACTTTTGGAGCCGACGTGGGGATGCGCGTGGCGCTCGAAAAGAATGGCCGCCCAGTGAGCGCTTGCAATGTAGGCGACCCCTTGTCGCTAAACGTGTCGTTGACCGACGGATACAAGGATGGAGACCTGCTCTGGGTATGTTTGCCGCACGCACTGTCACGCGTAGTGGGTGGTGGTCAGGTCAAGTGTTTCAGCATCGATTTCGCAGGCGACTCCTCCGTGCAGATCCCCGTGGCAGCAACAGCGACCACCACTGATCTCGACGGCGGGGTACATCCTCAGCGCTTTGCGGTGTGTT
>CAZRGL010000089.1:0-24992 GCA_964599485.1 uncultured Polyangiaceae bacterium | reverse complement strand
CGCGCGGCCCACCACGAGCTCGTCGGGCGAAGGTGGCTTGAGTCTCGCCACAGGCGGCGGTGGCAGCGGAGGAGGCGACGGCGGCAGCGGCGGGGTGCAGCCTTTCTGTGATGGCACTGGTCCGCCAATTGGTATTCCTTTGCTCGGCGACTGCACCGGCGACGTGGCCAAGAGCATCTTCGTGTTCGGCGTTTGCTCCTGCACCGATATCACGGCCTACAACACGTTCGAGACCGACTCCTACGACTCGAGCAAGGGCCCCAAGCTCAAGAAGAACGGCTCGGTGGGCGCCAACGGTAAGTACACCGCCACCTCTCCAGTCGATCTGCACGGGACCCTATGGACAGCGGGCTCGACCAGTTGGCAAAACCAGCAAGATCTGCGGCGCGAGGTACGCTGCGGGGGCGATCTACAAGTGGGCCACAACGTGCACCTGTACGACGATCTGCGCGTTGGCGGAAACATCACCGCACCCAGCAATTTCTTGACGATTGACGGCAAGCTCCACATCCCGGCGGCCAGCAGCTACCCAGGGGTGACGCCCGCGGGCGGCGTGGTCAACGAGCCCGTCACCGTTCAAGCCCCGTGCGACTGCTCACAGCCGCTCGACATCACCGCGATCGTTGCCGAGTTCGCCAACAACAACGACAACGCCGAGCAAATGCTCGCGCCCGACGCGCTCAGCGCCATCACCACCTCGGTGGATCTGACGCTGCCCTGCGGTCGCTACTACCTAGACGAGATCACACCCCTCGGGGCGGAGGTCAGCATCGCGCTCACCGGTCGTACGGCGCTTTTCGTCGCCGGCAACCTCAACCCCACCAACACGTTCGCGATCACCTTGGGGCCCGAAGCGGAGCTCGACTTGTTCGTCGCCGGCGACTTGACCATCGCGAACAACTTCGCGATCGGCGACAAAGAACGCGCGGCCAAGACCCGCGTCTACGTCGGTGGCAAAGGCACCTTCACCAGTCCCACCGAGTTTGCGGGCAATCTCTATTTGCCGAACCACACGCTGCAAGTGCAAAACCAGCTCGAGGTGTGGGGCTCCTTGTTCGTAGGAGGGCTCAACATAGTCAGTCCGCTCACGGTCCACTATGACGAAGCCATCCTGCTCATCGACGGATGCCCTGATCCCAACAGCCAGTGCGAAGACTGCCACGACTGCATCAACCCGAAGCCGGCCTGCATCGATGGCTGGTGTGCAGCCTGCAGCAGCGACGACGACTGCTGCCCACCGCTCAAATGCCTGCCCGACGGCCACTGTAAGCTCGAAGAGCCCACCTAGTAGGCACTGGCCCAAGAGGCGCCACGGACGCGCACGCCCCTGACTTGCTCGCACCGGCGCAGGCGCGCGCGTTCTTTCATCGGTCTCCTACAGCTTGTCCGCAGGCAGCGTTTCGCTCGGCAGAAGCTCCTGGTCCACCACCTCGCGCAAGGTGCGACTGCGCGAGCCCGTCGGGTCTTGCTCATGTAGGAACGCCAGGGTCGAGAGCAGACCAGCCGTGTTGTTGTCGGTGCTGTGAGCAACGAAACCGTAGACGCTGCCCACAGCTGTTTCGCCGTAGCTCTTCTGTGCTTGTTTCGCCGACGACATGCCGCCCACCGTTTGATGCGACAACCAGCTGCGCGGGATACCGTTGTAGGTCGCCGTCAGCACATAGTCGTTTCGCCCTGCGGTCGGGTCCTTATCGCTCTTTTTCGTGCCAATTGCTCCGCTGTTGGCAAAGCCAGAGCAGGTATCGTAGACAATGGCGTCTGGAAGCTCGCGCTTGTCTTCTTCGTCGTTCGCACAGCCCGAGTTGACGGCCCCGAAGGGGGCGAGCTTCGCCATCAGATCATCCAGGTCGCCCTTGTACTTGAACTCATCGGCTTGGAAACCGAGTGAGGTGAGAATGGGCCCCACCTCAGCCATGGGAATGCCCGTATATCCGTCTACGCCAGGCATGTGATAGACGCCGTGATGGTGCATGGCGATCTCATGACCAGCGAGACGCCATTGCTCGATGGTCGCGCTGCGCTCGGCGTCGGTGAGCAGGTCTGCCCACGAAGCGCCGAACATCAGGGTCAAGCTGATCCCATACTCGTCAGCAGCCTGAACGTATTGTTTCAGGATCTCGTACGAGGCCTCGGTGACGGGCGCCTTGTTGCTCGGCTCGTTGTGAATCGCCACGAAGTAGTAGGGCACTGCAGCTTGCTCGCCGCCGCTTCCACCAGTCGCTGATGTGGATGTCGAAACAGCCCCTCCAGCCCCGCCCGAGCCTGCGGTTGTGTCACCCTCCGTCGGCGCGTCGAGTGCGCCGCTCGAGCAAGCAAGCAACAGCGAGGACAAGAAGGACAGGACCGCGCGGCGGCCACGCCATGATGAAAGAGGCAACGGTGAAATTGGCATGGTGGAACCTCGATGAAAACGGGTGCGATTTTGTGTCTGACCACCACTGAGCAAGTCTCGGGCCAACCTGCAAGCAGCCGAAACATGGCGCCTACCGACAGCCATCAGCGGCGCGGTGTTGCATTTGGAAACGCCACCTCGGGCGGACCACTGTTACTGGATGTCGTACTTGCGCAAGCGCCGGTAGAAGGTGCGCCGCGGCATGCCGATCATCTTGGCCGCCTTCGCCCGATTCCAGTTGCAGGCCGTGAGCGCTTCCAGAATCCGTTCACGCTCGTGCTGTTTGCGGTCGTCGAAGCTCGAGGAAACCCGCCGGGTGTGACTCGCCGATGCGCTCGCCGCCGTGCTGGTTTGGGGGGCGACTTCAGGCAGCTCGAAATCCTCCGCCGCCAGCTCGGCACGGTCGCTGAGGATCCAGGCGTTGAGCAGGACGTTCTCGAGCTGCCGCACGTTGCCAGGCCACGGATAGCCCATCAACAGCTTGAGCGCTTCGCGTGACACGGTGCGCTTGTCACGGGTGTAGCGCGCCGCAAACAAGCGCAGAAAATGGTCGATCAAAAGAGCGATGTCCTCGGTCCGTTCACGCAGCGCTGGAACCCGAACCTCGATGACGTTGAGCCGGTAGTAGAGGTCCTCACGAAACTCGCCATCTTGCACCATTGCCGCCAGATCGCGATGGGTGGCGGTCACCACGCGGGTGTTGACCTGAACTTCCTGCGTGCCCCCGACGGGGCGTACGACTTTTTCTTGCAAGACGCGTAGCAACCCGGCTTGCATCTTCTGAGGCATCTCGCCGATCTCGTCGAGCAAGATGGTGCCGCGATCGAGCTCGCGAAATAGCCCCTTCTTGTCTCGATCTGCACCTGTGAATGCGCCCCGCACATGCCCGAAGAGCTCACCTTCGAGCAATTGCTCCGGAATCGCCCCGCAGTTGACACCCACGAACTTCTGTTTCGCGCGGGGGCCAGCGCTGTGGATGGCACGCGCGATGACCTCTTTTCCCGTACCGCTCTCTCCAGTGATGAGCACAGGTACGTCGGTCTCTTTGACGCGCTCTACGATTGAGTACACGCGCCGCATCGCCGTACTGGTTCCAACGATGCCTTTGTACCCAAAGTGACCACGGAGCACCGCACGCGCCGAACGAAGGTCGCGCCGCGTGCTCTGCAATTGCTCAGTGCGGCGCCCGAGCAGCTGCTCCAGCTTCGCGTGAGCGGCTTCGAGCTGGCTGTTGGTTTTTTCGAGCTCGCGCGCACGCTGCAGATTCTCGTTGAGCAGACGCGCAGTCTCGATGGCGATCGCAACCTGATCAGCAAGCGCAATGAGCGTGGGCAGCTCGCCCGAGAACATGGCGCCCGGCCGCATTCGAGTCTCGATGTAAAGGGCCCCGATGGTCTCACCCCGCCGCGCTCGAATCGGCACACAGGCCACCGACTTGAGCATCAAGGAATGTACCGACACGTAGTCCGAGACGCGCTCGTCTCGGAGCGCGTCGGCAGCCACGAAAGGCTCACCGGATTCGACCACCCGCTCGGCAATCGACTGTGAGAAACGCGCGTGGGGATCGCTACCATCTCGCTCTCGCGCGGCGTGCACGCTGAGCTTGTCCTCGGCGCTCCGGCTCCGCAGCAGCACGAAGCCGCGCTCAGCATACAGAAGCGCAATAGCATGATCGGTAACCCGCTCGAGCAAACGGTCCAAGTCGTGCTCACCAGCAATCTGGCGGTTGATCTCCAGAATCCGCGCCATGCGGTCACCGCCCACGAGGCCGCCAAATTGGGTGGGCGCGTCGAAGTCGGTTTCGGAGGCTTTCGTGGTCTTGCTCAAGGGCGGCAACAGCGAGGGTTTGGCAGGGGTCTGCAAGGCCCGGCGACGTGGCTCGTTCCAATACACCTCGCGCAGATCGCGCGGCAGCTCGGAGGCTACCTCTTCGAGCACGGCCAGCGCTCGCTTTCGGTCGCTCTCAGCTTCGTCGTGGGCACCGGCGCCTCGGTGCAAGGCTGCGCGACGCTCAAAAGCACGCCACACCCATTCTCGTAGCCCGCTCTTGCTGGCTACCTCGATTGCCTCGTCGAAGGCCTCACGGGCCATTTCCGTGCTCGACGCCAAGCGCGCCACTTGACCGCGCGCCAGCAATAGCAAAGGTCGGTGTGCACCCGACTCGGCGAGCAAGGCTTCAGCGCGAAAGAGCTCCTCCTGCATGGCGCTCAGATCGGGCTCGTCGGCCCGCACCATGAGGAGCACCCGCTCCAGCAGCGCCTCTGCTGCATCCACCGAGCGACCCAGGGTCTCGTATGCATTGGCGCAATCCAGACAACGCTGCTGGGCGCCGTCGACATCGCCACTGAGACCGGCGCTCTCCGCCTGCAGCGCCAGAAGCTGGGCGCGGTGCGCTTGGCCCAACGAATCGTGCTCGGCCTCGAGCGCCTCGATTGATGTCTGGGCGCGCGCCAGCCGACCCAAGTACAGATCCAGGTTGGCCAAATTGAGCAGCGCTTGCACAACCGTCGATCGACGCCCAGAGCGCCGCCCCATATCGACCGCTGCCTCCAAGTGCGTCGCAGCACCAGCAATATCGCCGCGCGTGCGCGCAATCCCTGCGAGGTTGAGCCGCGTCGTAGCGACATGGCCAGCATCGCCGGCTGTTTCTGCCAAGCCGAGCGCTTCCTCCGGCGCACGCTGAGCTGCGTCGCGGTGGGCGGTCCGCGGCGGCGCGACGGCGAGCGCCCCGCCCGCCACCGCCAGCATGCGTGGCTCGCCTGAGGCACGTGCAACCTCGACGCTGCGTCGCAAGGTGGTAGCCGCCTCTTCATGGCGTGCCGAGAGGCTTTGGGTCAGGCCACTGACTGCAAGCGCGTCGGCAACCATGGAGCCCAAGGGCGCAGCGCTATCGCCGTGACCTGCCGCTACCTCCCCGAGCAAGCTCGCACCGAGCCGCGTCAGCGCGAGGTTGGCATTTTGCTCGGCCTGTTCGTAGTCGCCGGCGCGCAAATGGGCGCGCGCTTTTTGAACGAAGAGCATCGCGACTTGCTCTCCTTCTTCGTCCCCGACATCCTGCTCGAGCCCCCTGAGGTGTTGCAGCGCTTCGTGTGGCTGACCGCGACCGGTAGCCAACTTGGCGCGCGCCAGGGCCAGCGTCAGCGACTGATCTTGACCGTATGCTTGCAGGTAATCGGCCGCGTGATCGAAGCGTCCGCGATCGAGCAAACGATGTATCTCAGCAAGATCGATCTGAACACCACGAGGAACGGGCACCTCGTCCAAGGCCCGTTCGAGGTCCTCGACCGATACGACGGCCGCACCCTCGAGCTTGTCGACCAGAGTCCGCATCAACCCAGGCAGCGCGCCTGTACGCGACACGATGTGGCCTACCAGCTCGTCGTTGAGCGACGGGATCATGTGCTTGATGAGCTCGGCGGCATGCTCTGCTTGCAGTGGCGGCACCGTAAAGAGACCAAATGTCGGCCCGGGCAGCTTGTTGGGCGCGCCATCGCTACCGACCACCACCACGAGCACCGCTCCTTGCTTGCGCAACTGCGCCAAGCGATCCAGCACACTGGCCTCGAGCTCGTCTGCGTCGTCGACGAGGAGCACCAGATCGGCGGGCGTCCGACCCGCAAGAACAACATCGAGTGCTGCGTCGACATCAACAGCTTGCCCAGGCTCGATCAGTCCCACTGCAGCGCCACCGACACCCAACGACCAAGACACGCGCCGTAACAAGGTGCTTCGCCCTGCTCCGCTGGGCCCGGTCACAACCAGTCCGCCTCCGCCAGGCAGCTGCCCGACGCGATCGAGCAACTCGGCCGCGACCTCATCGATGCTGCGTATCGACCACACACGCGAAACGCTGATCTGGCGCTCGTTGTCGAGCCCCGCCGCACGGCGAAGCGCTTCGGCGAACTCATCGGCTGAGGGGAATCGCTCAGCGGCTTGCTCCGCGGTCGCACGCAACACGACCAAAGAGACCGCCTCACGGACGGGCTTCGCCAACCGCGCCTCACTGCTACGCACGACTTCACCTAGTGAGGCGCCGAGTGCAAAAACCTCGGCGCGGGGTGTGAGCGGATCGCCGCGAAACAGCTCTGGGGCAGCGTAACGGGGCGTCAATCCCTCCGGCTTGGCACCACCCTCTTGCCAATGCGCAGCCAAGCCGAGGTCGACCAAAGTGGCCTTGCCGTCGTCGCCCACGATGATGTTTGCTGGCTTGATGTCGCCATGCAAGAGAAGCGCCCGATGCAGGCGCGTGATGAGGTCAGCGGCTTGGGCCACCGCAGAGAGGCAAAGCTGGGGCTCTCCACCTGTTTCGAGCAGATCGGCCAGGCTCTTGCCCTGTACCAACTCGCGCACCATGTAGGCGCGCCCGGAGCGTGGCAAACGGCCGAAATGCACGACGCGAGGCACGCCCAGCCCCTCGACGCCTGACAGCACGGTGGCCTCACGAACCAAGGCGAGCATTTCGGGCGCATCAGCGCTGTCGCGAAGCAGCTTCAGGGCGACGACCTGCCCGCTCACACGGTCACGGGCAGACCAAACCTCACCGCCGCCACCTTTGCCAAGGCGTTCTAGCGGCTCGAAGCGCGCTGGGAACTCCGTTTGGTCTGACACGATTGCCTTTCTACAGGAGACGAGCTCGACGTTGTTGGCCTAATGGATGGCCAGGGCTGCGCCAAGGTTGCAGCGTTGCAGGCGTTGAGCCAACCTCTATCCAGCACCTCGGGGCTGAGGTTACAACGACTGCTACCCGAATCACCATGATCCTGAACTGTACACAGGTCGAACAGTCCATCGATGGGGACCGCCTCGGCACATTCATCAAGGAGATCGTGCTCGCCCGTCCCCGTGGACCCAGCGGAAAACGCCCCGATGTCCCGCTCGCTCTGGTGCGAAAACGCGCCGCAAAACCCGCCTCCGCTGACTCGCACCCAGCGGGCTCAGACTCGGTGATCCCCGACTCGGTGAGACCAGATTCTTCGGTGCCAGCCGATTGGAGCGCGCCTGACTCGGTGAGGGGCAGCTTCTCACCGCCGGATTCGATGCGGCCTGACACCGAAAGCGACGACGTGGCAGAGCGCGCCGCGCCCACCAAGGCAGCGGTACTGCTGATCCATGGCTATGGGCAAAACCGATATGTCTGGCACCTGCCTTCACGCAGCTTCGTCAATTATCTGGCCGCCGAGGGCTTTGATGTATTCAACCTCGATCTGCGCGGCCACGGTCGCTCGCGCCATCTGGGGGCACATCCGCCGTCCGATCTGAAGGAGTACGTTCGCGAGGATGTCCCGGCCGCGGTCGAGTGTGTCAAACGACTATCCGGACACAGCGACGTCTTCCTCATCGGCCATTCGTTGGGGGGCCTCATCAGTTATGCAGCGACGCCCTCAATCGGCGCCGACATCAGAGGCATCGTCACGCTCGGCAGCCCCTACCACTTCACCCGAGGCTCCCGCTTCTTGTCATTGGTGGGCAGCGCGATGCTCGTGCTCGACCGCACGCTGTCGCTCGGCGATCTCGCCGTTCCGCTCAAGGATGCGGGCGAAATCATGCGGCTGGCGCGTGTCTTCGTCGAAAGCTCGATCTTCCCGCTGCCTGTGCGCGGCTACGCACCCAAGTCGATGGAGCCCCGAGTGCTGGGCCAGCACATGTCCTTGGCGATGGATCGAGGAAGTGTCGCGGTCATGCGCAGCATGTTCTTGCGCGCCGCAGAGGCCCGGACGAGCGGTCATCGACTGGGGGTTCTGTACGGTTTCGCTTCGGCCTTCGAGCAGCTCGACAAGCCCCTCTTGGTCATCGCCGGCTCGAAGGATGGGCTCGCCCCACCAGAGGCTGTACGTCCGGCTTACGAGCGCAGCTGCTCACCTGACAAGAGCTATCGCGTGTTCCCGCGCGGTCACATCGACATCATCATGGGCCGTGACGCACCGCTGACGATATGGCCGCTGATCGCAGGCTGGTTGAGCAAGCGCACCAAACCCATGCCAGAACACGCTGTGCCCCTGCCGCTGGGTGCGATTGATGTGGGCGCGATGGATGGGGGCGCATACGAGACTTCGAAAGAACGTGAAGGAGAGGCATGGGACTGAAAGAGAAAGTGATGGCTGAGGGCATGAAGCTCGCCACCCACCCCAGCGTGGCGCCACTGCTACAGGACGAGCGCTTCATGAAGCTCGTGATGACCGCCCTGAGCATGCCCGGCAAACTCTACGATCTCACCGAGGAACAGAAAGCCAATTTCGTACGCATCATGGGCTTGGCAACCCAGCAAGAAGTGGCCGACTTGCGCCGCACCGTGCGCGCCCTCGAAGACGAGGTCAGCCGACTGCGCCAAGGCTAATTGACCCAGACGGCGCTACGGACTTGCGCGAGCGATCATTTGGGTGGGGGCGCTTTGACCACCCCGAGCTCCTTCAAGCGAGCCCAACCGGCGTCCAGCACCATGCGCTGGCGAGGGCGCAGCGTCGGCACGGGTCCAGCATTCTCGAAATCATAGGCAAAACGAAGCCAATGCCGAGCGCTGTCGTTGTCACCGAGCCGCATCAAGGACAGGCCCCGGTACATGCCATAGCGAACCTTGTTGGGGCGGGAAAGCTGCCCCACCTCCTGCTCGTGAGCCGCAAGATCCTCGGCGACCTCGAGATAGCGACCATCGCTGTACGCGGTCTGAGCTCGTCCCACATAGGCGATCGAGCAACCCGAGCACAACAGCAGCATCGACAGCGCTAGGGCCAGCTGCCTCGGAACGCAGAGCTGTGAGAATTGGGGCATGATTGCTTGAACGCGGCCGACGAATCGAGCCGACCGAGCGCTTGATGCTGGCTACTTGGCGTCGCCGCGCGCGTAGATGCTCGCGACATAGTCGAGCACGTCGCGAGCCGAGACCTCGTTGTAGCCAAAGTACTTGATCATCCGAGATTTGATGATGTCGATCTTCTCTTGGGTCTCCTTGTCTATGACGTTGGAAACCAGGGTCTGCAACTTGATCGAGTCTTTCTGATCCTCGAACAACTTCAGCTCCAAGGCACGCCGCAAGCGATCGTTGGCGTGCCACTCGAACTTCTTTCCCTCGACCGCCAGCGCGCCGATGTAGTTCATGATTTCACGGCGGAAATCGACCTTGCGGTTGTCCGGAATGTCGATCTTCTCTTCTACCGAGCGCATGAGCCGCTCGTCAGGCTCCACATCGCGCCCAGTGAAACGATCTTTGACCTTCTCCTTGAGGGTGAAGGCTTTGACCGAGTCGATGTAGTTGGCTGCCAACTTCTTGATCGCGTCCTCATCGGCGCTGATCGCCCGCTGTACCTCGTTCTTGACGATGTCTTCGTACTCCGCCTTGACCATCAAGATGCACTCACCAAAACGCTTCTTTTGATCGTCGTTGACGATCAGCGAATGATGCTTGAGCCCCTTTTCGAGCTCGTTGAGCACCATGAAGGGATTGATCGTGCCGTTGCCTTGGTCGGAAACCAAAGCGTTGGAGATCTTGTCTTGGACGTAACGAGGACTGATCCCCTCCAAGCCTTCACGAACCGTCTCTTTGCGCAACTCCTTGACGGTGTCCTGGGTGTAGCCAGGAAGCACCTTTCCGTCGTAGAGCTTCATCTTTTGGACGAGCTGCAAGTTGTGCTTCTTGGGGTCCTCGAGCCGAGTGAGCACCGCCCACATCGCCGCTACCTCGAGTGTATGGGGCGCAATGTGTCGACCGCGGATCTTCTCGTTGTTGAAGTCCTTTTCGTAGATTCGAACTTCGGCGCTGACCTTCGTAATGTAGGGAATGTCGATCTTGATGGTGCGGTCGCGCAGCGCCTCCATGAACTCGTTGCCGAGCAGCTTCTTGTATTCGGCCTCGTTGGTGTGGCCGATGATCACCTCGTCGATGTCAGTTTGGGCGAACTTCTTCGGCTTGATCTTGTGCTCTTGGGTGGCGCCCAACAGGTCGTAGAGGAAGGCGACATCGAGCTTGAGGACCTCGATGAACTCGACGATCCCGCGGTTGGCGATATTGAACTCACCATCGAAATTGAAGGCCCGCGGATCCGAGTCCGAGCCGTACACAGCGATCTTGCGGTAGTTGATGTCGCCAGTCAGCTCGGTGCTGTCTTGATTCTTCTCGTCCTTGGGCTGGAAGGTGCCAATGCCCACCCGATCCTGCTCACTGAGCAAGAGGCGCCGAACGCGAACATGGTCGCCGACCACCTTGCTCCAGTTGCCGTCGTACTTGTCCATCAACTTGCCGAAAATGAAACGGCAGGCCGGATTGAGCTCGCCGGGAACGACCACGGGGAAACGCTCGTTGCCGAGCCCGAGCTCTTTGATGGCCTTGCTGCGCCATTCAACCGGAATCAAACGAAGGGGCTCCTCGTTCATGGGACTGGCGCAAACACGGGCTTCCGGTCCGCTCATGCCGATGCCCTCGAGATCGACCCAGTCGTAGGTGTAGAGCGCACCGTCAACATCACGCGAATAGCGCTCGAGTCCTTTCTTGAGCAGCCGGACGATGGTGGACTTGGACGAGCCTACCGGACCGTGCAGCAAGATGATTCGCTTCTCGGGGCCATAGCCCTGAGCCGCCGCTTTGAGCACGCCGACCAGGCGCATGAGCGGTATGTCCAGACCGTAGATCGCGTCTGGCCCGCAAGAGATCTCATCGGTGAAGAAGTTGTAACGAACGAGCTTCTTCTTCGAGTCCGTATACTCTTCGGTCCCGAACCGGATGATCATGTCATAGGCGCGCTGGTATGCGTTGCGGGTCACCTCGGGGCGCTCGCGAACGATGTTGAGGTAGTCCTCGAAACTGCCCTCCCAGGTCAGCTCGCGATACCGGTCGAAGTCCTGCAGTGCGCCGATCGTGTCGACCATCGAGGTTGCCATAGGCTCGTCACTCCTCCTGTGCGTGTCCGTTGGACACCAAAGACACTACAACGTGGCGCCAGCGGTGAACAGATGGCTACTGCTCCCCGTAGGAGGCGATGGCTGCCAGGAAGGTGGACCAAGCGGGTTTTGCCACCGAGTCCTGGCCACGCAGCCCACTGTTGCAGACGAACTGCACCTCTGGGTCGCTGTCGAGCAAGCCTTGGGACACTGCGAATAGCGAACAGGCCTCGGCCGACATGTCGTGGAGTTGCTCCACGACCACGATGGGAAAACTGCCCCGACGGAGCTCGAGCGCCTCGAAGAACGCCGCGAGCCGCTCGGCCTGCATCTCTACCGTGCTGCCGAGTGCGGTAGCACTGGTGTAGCCAACTGCCTGCAACACGGTGGGCCGCCCACCTGCGATGGCCATCATGGCGTCGAGATCTTTGGCTGGCGTTGCGGCGGCCATCACAATCGGCTGCCCCAAACCCGGCATATAGGAGACCGCAAAGATGTTTCCGAGCTCGAGCAGGCTCAAATAGGCGCTGCTGGGCGTCGTTGGCGTGAAGCTCAAGCCCACCGCGCCGAGGGGGGCACCGATTTGGCTCGACAAATGGCCCAGCGCTTGGGTCAAGAAGGCGCTCAACGGAGTCAGCTCGCCTGGATGGTCCTGCAAGTAGGCATCGGTCTCCCGCCCAATCACCACGGCGTAGACCGAATCCCCCAGCTTCTCGAGGAGCTGATCGAGGGTCTGCTTGATGGCCTCAATCATGCCCGGGTCATCCCAGGAAAGCTGCGCGACGGCGGCCGGTTTGCGCGCCAGATGACGATTGACCACCTGCAGCGCCAACACGACGGTCAGCCCATCATCACGATAGAGGCCTACTTTTTTCTGCAGCGCTTCGATGGCAGCCTCATCGAGGACATCCCAGCGAAGGGGCATCACGACTGCGCGTATGTTGGTTGCCAGCGCCGTCAGCTCAGCCAACAGCAATTCGCCGTCGGCGGCTGGGTTGGCCGTGAGTCCAAGCCGCACCTGCCCAACAGCACCCGCGTCGATCGGGGCCGCGTCAGGCGAGGCGTCTACCGCCCCATCGGCCGTGCTGCTGTCGGGCACGATATCGCCCCCATCGACGACTGGGGGCGGCGGCACCGGCGCGGCGAGGTCGCCGTCACAGCCTGCCGCGAGACCGAAGCAAGTGAAGAAAATACAGGCTGTCAGCACGATGACGAGCCGAGCGCGCACCATGCACGCATTCTAGCTCGTGCCGGCCCAAAACCCTCTTCCTCGAAGCGATTTTGTGGTGGGGCCCCGTCGCTGCGGGCGATGGTGTACCAAAGACCCGGGAAAACAACACTAGTTGGCCAACGGACTCTGCGTTCTGAGACGGCTCCAACTCGTCGTGCATTTCCCGCTCGGGACGGCAATATTCCGGAAGGTTGCGGGCGGGCATAAAGCCCGCCCCTACGGCGACTCTGCGTTTTGAGACAGCCTTTATATTCGGAAGGTTGCGGGCGGGGATAAACCGCCCGAGATGCCCCTACGGCCTACGACCATCCCGCGTTTTGAGACGGACTCTCCCCTACATCATCGGTTCCACCCACTCGTCGCGCAGCGACGACCCCGGCGAGCTGCCGCATCAACGCCACCAATTCACCATGCGGCGGGGCGCCATGACGAGCCTCAGGGGCGCGGCCAAGCCCGATCCGGAGGCCGCGCAACACCAACCGCTCGCCTCGCCCGCGCGGCCAGCTGCTCCAAGCTACTGCGCTTTGGGCAGCTCGAAGGTCACTGGCGATTTGGCAGCGAGACCAGCATCCGGAGCTGGCTCGGCAGGCGGAGTCAGCACCATGCTGCCCGGTTCAGCAGGAACAGCCATCATCACTGCAGCTCCAGGCGGCAGCGTGGGCGCAGCAGCAGCAGCATCGGCAACAGCGAGCGCTCTGGCGCGCGCTTCGGCGCTCTGGCGCAGCGGCGCGAGGACGGCGTCACCGTCTTCGTATTGGGGCGATGGGGCATAGGCGCGATCATAGAAGTCGCGGTCGGAGAAATCGTATGCAACCTCCTTGATAGGCGCCTGGAGGTGGATTGCGCATCCACTGCTCAGTCCAGCCATCATTCCGACGGCGAGGAGCAGCATCACGTTCAGAGTACCCATGCGCTTTTTGCCCAACATCTTCTTGATTCTCCTGCAATTCTCAGTTGATAGGCGCACTACGTCGCCACCGAGCAGGTGCTCGGTCGTCCAATGAAACCGCACCCGACGCGATTTGAGTCGTCGCGTCGTGTGTCTGGGTATTGGACGACAGAATCTTGCGATTCATTCACCTGGGCAGGGATCAGTCGTTGATCGGCGTTTACCTCAGGAGAAGTGAGACGAGCCCCTGCGCGGGCCATTCACAAAAACCTTGAATCCACGGCCCCAAGCTCATCACCCTCCGGTGCCGCCATGTCCCTCGCTGTTCGTTTGCTGTTTGCCCTCGGGGCTGTCGCGCTCTTCGTGACCGCCTTGGTTGGTTTGTCGGCGCGCGAGGTCTCGCGCCGCGAAGTGGACCGCAGCTTCCAGCAGCGCATCGACGCCGCCACTCGGGGGGCGCGGGGCGAGTTCGTGTCCGAGGCGCGAACTTTGGCCGAGCTGCTTTCGCCCATGTGCAAGCACGACAGCTTCGTCGACCGCACCCTGCTCGATTTTCAACGGGTCCGAGGCAACGTCGTCAAGCTCGTCAAGGAGCGGGGCATAGCCATCAAGTGGATGGTGAGAGAGCAACGCAAAGCCCTACGCTTCGATGAGCTGCTATTGGTTGCCGGCGACGGCCACATCATCGGCGCTACCGAGTTGGGCGTCATCGGAAGTCGGCGCCCCGAGCTCGCTGGCATGCTGAACAAGAAAGGTGGGACAACGACCCTCATCTGGAAACAAGACGAGGCCCTGCTGCAGGTGCACTGCAGCCGCGCAAGTGGAGGTTATCGCTTGGGCCTCGTTGCCACCCGCAGTGTCACACCAATTCTCGATCGAATCGGCAAAGCCTTCGGCGTAGCGCTCGTGCTCGACGCCGGCAAGCGCCCGAAGCCGGGCCCAGAGATGCTGGTCCAAAAGCTGAAGGTCAACGAAATCCCGGGGCTCGAGCTCACCGCTAGCGTATCGCGACAGCCCAAGTACGAAGCCCTGGCACAGATCGACTCCAGCATCTTCTTGTCTGGTGCCATCGCCATGCTGCTATCGGTTGCACTGGCGGTATTTGTTGCTCGGGGCCTGTCGCAGCCCATCGTGGAGCTGGCAGCACAAACCCGCGAGGTCATGCGCGGCACGCCCAAGCCGGTGCGCGGACGGGGCGGACGTGAGCTGAAGCAGCTTGCCAGCACCTTCAACCGCGCCATCGACGAGCTCACCGCCATGCGCAAGCGGTTGGCCCGCACCGAGCGAATCGCGGCACGACGTGAGGTCGCCCGGCAGGTCGCCCACGAGATCAAGAACCCGCTGGCGCCAATCCGCGCCGCGGTGGAGACACTCCGCAGACTGCGCGATCGTGATTCGCCCCAGTTCGATGCGTATTTCGACGAGGCGACGCGCACGGTCTTGGCCGAGGTGCACCGCATCAAGAAGATCGTGGGCGAGTTCACCAAGTTCGCTCGCATGCCGCCGCCCAAGTTCGAACGGGTGGACATGGTGGAGCTGGCCCAAGGTGTCGTGAGCTTGCACGACCAGCTCGATGACAGCCAGGGACCACGGGTCCATTTGCACAGCGAGACGATTCCGCAGGTCATGGCGGATCCGGATCAGATGGTGCAGGTATTGACCAACCTCGTGCAGAACGGGCTCGAGGCAGCCGCACTGGTGCAAGACGAGCCACAAGTCGATGTTCGGCTGTCACGCGTCGGCGAACGGGAGCTACGTATCGAAGTGCGCGACAACGGTCCCGGCGTCGATCCGTCCGTGCGCGAGCGGCTCTTCGAGCCCTATGTGAGCACCAAGTCGGAGGGCACGGGGCTGGGCTTGGCCATCGTCCAGACCATCTTGCATGAGCATGGTGGCGAGATCTGCTGTCTCGACGAGGGCGCTCGAGCGACCGTGTTCGAGATCACCTTGCCCATTGATGGTCCGCCGCTGCTCGAAAAAGCCCCTGGCACCACCACCGGTGGAGGAAGCGACCGGGACGATGCTTGACGCAGCGAGATGACCACACGTACTCGTCGGTTTCACCCGGCCCGCCACGGGCCAGAGCCGAACCATCATGCGGGCCCCCATGGAATCAATGCGGTTGCACGTCTGCGGGGAACACGCGCAGCGCCTCGTCGGTTGTGGGAGCGTGAGACCTCTTGCGCTAGCGATATGCTTTCTGACCCTTTGTGCCTGTAGCACCAAGAAACCCTACATTCCCAGGCGGTCTCGTCCTCCGCTCGCGGCGTCTGCCTTCACCCCAGCCCCTCCTCGCCTCGACGGCCCTGCTGGTTTGCCATCGGTGGTCATCGCAGAGCTCGCCTCGCCCAACAGCGAGATCCACTTCGCGCGCAACGGCAACCGTGGCTTGCTACTCAGCCGCAGCAAAGGCCAATGGCTAGCAGGCTCGGTGCGCATCGACCGCGACGACGAGAGCGCCCTGCAAATCGCCGCTGAAGAGCATGGCATGGTGACGCTCGGACCAGCGCCCAGCAATGGTCTGGCCGCGCTGCACGCCCACGACGACGGCTTCATGCTGCTCTGGGTCACGGCGAGCGCTGGTAACGACGAGCTTTGGTCGCTCTCGATCGATGTCGACGGTAAAGCGCGTGGCGCGGCGCAACGAGTCAGCACGTCGCCGCTACCGCTACGCTGGATCGGATTGGTCGAGACCAAACGAGGGCCATTCTTGTTGTGGGACGTTCGCGAGAACAAACACAGCAAGATATACGCTGCACGCTGGTCGCCTTCGACCATCGGCAAGCAACTAGCACTCGGCAGCGCGCTCGGCTGGCACGCCGTCGCCACCCCAGATGGGTTGGCTGTCGCCATGGTGAAAGGAACCGAAGGCGCAACGACCGGCACCGTGCACTTGCGGCGGATCCACGTCGACAAGGACGCGCATCGCACGACCGACCACCAGTTGAGCACTGAAACAACCGCGCTGCCCGATGTGCAGCTTGCTCAGCTCGGTTCCAGTCTGCTCGCAAGCTGGACCGACACGCGAGGCAGCGATCCCCATGTCTACGCGGCAACCAGCTCACTCAAAGGCGAGGTGACCAAGGACGCCCACCCGTTGCTTTCGCCGGTCGGCGGACAAGCACTGGTAAGCCTGGTGGCCGCCGCCGACGGACAACGCGCCCTGCTCGCGTGGGAGCCGCAACTCGATCTGCCCAACATCAAACGTTCGATCCACCTCGAAGTGCTCGGCAAGCAAGCAGAGAAACTCGGGCCGCGCGCTTCGCTCGCATTTCATGGGCGTGGGCTCGCTCCTCATTTCGTCGCTGATGGGGCGGGTTTCGCAGTGTTGACCTTGGCACCGATGCAGTTGGTGCAGCCCCCGGCCGATGGCGTCACAGCGGGACCAGCAGCCCCAACCTTCGTCCGCCTCGATCAAACGCTCAAAGTGCGGGGGGCCGAACCAGTACGTATCGCAGCGCTCAAGAGCGACGCGGCAGGACCACACGGCCTGCCTCAGCTGGTTCACAGCCTCAAGTGTGAAGAGAGCTCCTGCACCACCCTGGCAAGTGGACCCGCGCTGTTGGTGTTGGCCAAGCTGCCATTGCGGCAGAGTCCTTGGCTCGCCCCTGTCCAGCCGTTGCAACCACCGAAGCCGCCTCACCCGCATTCCCTTCGCGCCATCGCCGAGCTCGACGAGCCCATCGCCGATCTGGATGCTGTGAAGCTCGCTGACGGCCGCACCTTGGTGGCTTGGGTGACCCATTTCATGGGCGAACGCTCAGCCCCAGGACCGGCTCCGCCCGGAGCCAAGCTCCAGCTGCGCTTCATTGGCAAAGACGGTACGCTGGGCCCAATCAAGCAGCTGTCCAAGCGGGCCATCTCAATCGGCGGGGTGGCGCTGGTGGCACTGCCTGAACCGAAGAAGCAACGCGGCAGCAAGGCCGTGGCGGTGCTCGGTTGGGCCGGTCCCAATGCAGGCTCCTCGCAAATGTTCCTCACCAGGATCGATGGGCGGGGCAAGAAGCTGAAGCAGAAGACCGTCACCATGATCAGGCGCCGACAGAAGAAGAGCACGCCCAACGAGGTGTCTGACGTCAGCTTGGCAGCAGATGGCAAAGGGCAGCTGCTGTGCGCATGGTCGGACACACGCGACAACGATTCGGAGATCTACGTCGCGCGGGTCAACAGCATGCTGCAGAAGAACATCGTCGACCGCCGCATCACTCGGGCGAAGGGCGTCTCAGGCGAAGCCCAGCTCGCCGTAATGGGCAAGCGCACGTTGTTGGTTTGGTCGGACGCGCGCGGCGACAAGGGCGGCAAGGCCGACATCTTCATGGCACAGCTCGACACCAACAGTCTCAAGATCGTTGAGCCTGCAACGCGCCTGCACCGTTCACGGGCGCACTCGCGCACGCCGCAGCTTGCCCCAACTACTGATGGCGTCGCCTTGTGGTGGGTAGAGGAACCCGAGACACACGACCCTGACGCGGAAAACAGCAACACCCATGCCGGTCTGCGTTGGGTCCTTCTGGACCGGCAAGGCAAAGAGCAAGCCCCAGCCAGATTGCTACGCACACCAGGACGGCAGCTCAGCTCCGCCACGCTGCGATGCAACAGCCAGCATTGCCGCGGTGTGGCCACTGCTTCCGATGGTGCGTTGCTCGTGCTCGGAAGCTTCGAAGCCAGCATCGGCGGAGGCAGCCCCGTAAACATGCATCCCCTCGGCCAGCTCGCTGGTGGCAGCGCCCAGGACACCGCTGTTCGGAGCCTGAACGCAACCGGACCGGTGTTCTTCTTGCAGCCGCGAACAGGCGGCACACGCGTGCGCGAGCTGCGCATCGACTGGTAGCGCACCGCTGCGTACCGACTGGTAGCGCACCGCTGAGCCCAAGCGCTCGCTCAAACTGGGGCGACGCGGCCTATCCGCTCGTGGGTTGTTGCTTGGCGCATCGTCTGAGCGGGGTATTCTTTAGTCGGCATGCACTTCTTTCGCTCGTTGCTTTGGGTTTCGTTGCTCGTCGTTGGCCTGCTCGCCGCCTGCGGGCGAGACATGACGCGCACCAAAGTCGGCCCCGGGCCAACGAGCACGGCGGTTGGGGGTGAAGCAGGACAAACTGCCACCGGCGGCATGGCAGGCGCGGGGGGCCATAGCAGCAGCAGCAACAGCAGCAGCAGCTCCGCTAGCGGCGGACAGGGCGGCAGCGCGAGCGACATCCTCGAACAACTACAAAAACTGCCTGGTGTGAAGGTCAGCGAGTCCAGCTCGAACGTGCCGGGCTACCGCTTCTTCGAAATCGCATTCGCTCAGCCGGCCGATCACCACGACCTAGGAGGCCTGTGGTTCGACCAGCGGATCGAGCTGTTACACCGCGACGTCGACGCGCCGCTGGTGCTGTACAGCACCGGCTATGGCCTGTGGTGGGAGCCCCACCTGGACGAGGTGACCGCTCTGCTCGGCGCCAACCAACTGAGGGTCGAGCATCGCTTTTTTTCGCCTTCGCGACCGAGCCCGGCCGACTGGACGCTGCTCAACGTCGAGCAGGCAGCCGCCGATCACCACCGAATCGTCGAAGCGTTCAAGCCAATCTACTCGGCCGCTTGGCTCTCGAGCGGCATCAGCAAAGGCGGGATGACCTCGATCTATCACCGCCGTTTCTACCCCGCCGACGTGGCCGGCACCGTGGCCTACGTCGCGCCGCACAGCTCAGGCCCCGACGATCCTCGCTACGTGGAGTATCTGGCCAAGGTGGGCGACGAAGCCTGCCGCAAGGCACTGCGCGATTTCCAGCGCGAGGTATTGCTGCGCCGATCGCAAATGCTCGTGGAAATGGCTGCGCTCGCGGCGAGCCAGAATATCAGCTTCAACTTCATTGGAATCGATCAGACCCTCGAGAGCGACGCGAAAGGATTCCAATTCGCCTTCTGGCAATACTTCGGTGCCGATCGCTGCTCAGACATTCCCTCAGGCGGAGCCAGTGACACCGCCGTCTGGTCCTTCTTCAACGAAATCGCCAGGCCTCGATATTCAGCTGATGACTTCGTCCTCGCTTTCGAGCCCTATTATTGGCAGGCCGAAACCGAGCTCGGCTACCCGGCGGGCGACAGCGCCCACCTCACTGACTTGCTGCTCTATGACTTGGACGCCATCGACTGGCTGCCGAGCATCCCGCTGGAGCCGGTCTACGACCCTACAGCCATGGCAGACATCTCGAGCTGGATCACCATCGCGGCAGAGCGAATCATGCTGATCTACGGCGCCGATGATCCTTGGACCGCCGCGGCCTTCGATCTGGGTGCAGCCAAAGACTCGTTCAGCTTCATGGCGGCGGGCGCAAACCACAGCGCCGAAATCACGGACCTCAGCGGCGCCGATCAGAACACCGCGCTGGCCGCATTGGAAGCGTGGACCGGGGTCAAGCCCTATGAAGCAAAGCCGCCATCACCTCGGCCGCCCGCCCGCTTGCTACGGATGTTGCGTCCGAGACCGAGCCGGTAGCAACATGAGCCAGTCGCCGAACAAGACGACTCGGCCCTGGAGGATTCATGAAGAGGATCAGCTGGCTGAAAGGCCTCATCATCGTCGCTGCCGCCGCGTGCGGAGCTTGGCTACTAGCCTGCCAAGACAAGACGCCCAAGCCCAGCCCGCCCGATGGGGACAAGCCGCTCGAAGGCGAGCGCTGGCTGGCGACCATCGAGATCCCCATGCGTACCACGGAGGTCATCATCACCTTCGCCAAGGGATCGGACGGCAAGCACAAGGCCACGCTCGACGTGCCCGCCCAAAAGGTAAAGGGCATCCCATTGGCGCATGTCGTGTACACCGACAAGCAGATCAAGTTCACCTTGGAGAAGCCCAAAGCACCCAAAGAGATTTGGGAGCACTACGACGCCAAACGCGACGGCAACAAGGCGACCGGCACGATGACCATTCGCGGCCAGCCTTTCCCGTTGAAGATGAAGCGCCTTTCGACGGGTGAGAAGTACAAGCCGCAAGCGGATCGACGCCCGCAGACGCCCAAGCCGCCCTTCCCCTACTCGGAGCGCGAGCTCAGCTTCAAGAGCGAGGCGGACGGCACCAAGCTGACCGGCACGCTCACCATTCCCAAGGGCGAAGGCAAGCACCCGGCCGTCGTGCTCATCAGCGGTAGCGGCGCCCAAGACCGCAACTGCGATCTTCTGGGTCACAAGTTCTTCCTAGTGATCGCAGACCATCTCACCCGCAAGGGCATCGCCGTATTGCGCTTCGACGATCGCGGCGTCGGGGGCTCGGGCGGCAAGAACAACGACGCCAGCATGGACGACAAGGCTGGCGACGCGTTGGGCGCCATCGCCGAGCTCGCGAAACAAGCCGAAATCGACCCCAAGAAGATCGGACTGCTCGGCCACAGCGAGGGAGGAATCGTCGCACCGATTGCCGCAGCCAAGAGCAAGGCGGTTCATTTCGTCATCATGCTCGCGGGCACCGGCACGCCTGGCGATCAGGTGATGTACCGGCAAAAGGAGCTGGTACTGCGCGCTGGCGGCGCCCCCGAGGAGCTGATCAAGAAGCTACTCGTGTGGCAACGAAAGCTGCTCGATGCGGTCGTGGCTGATACCGACGAGCCGGCGCTGCGTAAGCTCATCGACCAGATGGTGGACTTCGAGGTGGGCCTTTCGGGCCCGGATGCGAAAAAGAAACTGAGCGCCGACATGCGCAAGAACCTGATTGAGACGGCGTTCCTCATGGTCGCATCCAAGTCGGGTCGATCGTTCATCCGAAGCAAGCCGGCCGAGACGCTCGCAAAGGTCAGCCAGCCCGTCTTGGCCCTTTGGGGCGAGCTCGACACGCAGGTGGCCCCCGACGAGAATCTCGCCGCAGCCAAAAAAGCACTCGAAGCCGGCGGCAACAAAGACTTCAGCGTCAAAAAGATGCCGAAGCTCAACCATGCCTTCCAGCATGCCAAGACGGGCCTGCCAACCGAGTATCAAACCATCGAGGAGACGATTTCGCCCGAGGTGCTCGAGATGGTGTCCACCTTCGTGACGAAGAAAACGGCCGACTGAGAGCGTTTCACGCACCAGGCGCGCCGTCACTTCCGGCTCAATGGCTGCAGGCTGGGCAGCTGCTCCGAACCAGCACGCGGGCAGCGCGCACTCGGTTCTGTGCGCTCTGACAACGACGATCGCCGACCCCTGTGAGCAGGCACAAGCGGGTGGCGGAGCGCGCCATCGAAGCCAGCGCACGACAGGCGAAAACACAACGATTGAGCGCTCTGCGGCTATTCCGATAGCCCTCGTTGGGCGTCCTGTCGGACTGCGGCGGCGTGGCCCATGGTTGCTTGGCGACGGGAGGCGCCGTCACGATTGGCGGCGGTGGTGGGGCCGGGGCAGGCGGCAACGCTGTGCCATGAGGCATCAGCGTGGCGGCTGGCGGCGCCGGAAAAGCCCGGGGCGGCCTCTGCTCAGCAGTGCCGCCGACCAGCTCGGCGTGCAGGGCTCGCTCAGCCTGCTTCAAATCGGTCTCGACCTCGCCGAGCGTGCGGAAGTCTTCAGCCCCAACGATGGGATCGGCAATGCTGGTGTCTGTCTTGACGCCTGCCGCGCTACTGCTGCAACCGGCAACGGCTGCGGCGAGGATCGCTACCCAACAAAGAGAGCCCAGAGCCCACGCCCCTTTGGCGCTCATCGTTGGCTCAGCTGTGCTTCGACTCGACACGGTTTCGACTCGCCATGGTTTCGACTGGGATGGTTATCCCTGAGGACAACGTTGCGATTTGGGTGAGCTTACACATGGCCACATTGCTTGGCTGAGGAGCGCCACGCTCACGGTTGCGCCACGACACAGCTAGGACAGCTGGCGTAGACGAGCTCACGAGCAGCCTCGACCCGCTCCTGCACGTTCTCGCAGCGAGGATCGTACTGTCCGGTGAGCTCGCACAGCTGAGTCGCTGAGCGCTGCATCGAGGCGAGCGCCTTGCATGCAACCAGGCAACGATCCTGCATCGGCAGGCCGTCGGCACTCGGAGGGCGGGATTGCGGCTGCGCGTGGCCTGCACTCGGTGGCACGTCAGTCTCCGTTCCTTTCTTGGCAAGCATGCCGCGGAGCTGGCGCTCGGCGTCCTCGAATTGCAAGCGCGCCTCGTCAGCTGTCTCCGGCGGCGGCGGCGGATCGGAGGGATTGAGCACCGTCTTGTCGTTCTTGTAGGCCGGCTCCCGAGGAACAGGGGGTTTGGCACACCCGCCAAGCCACATGCCGAGCAACAGCACCAAAACGAGCTGACTTAGGAGGATGGGTCGCACAATGCTGAACAGGAGCATGCTTGCAAGGGTAGGACTCGTCAACTGCCGCCAACGGCTCACCCGATGGTTGCTTCGGCACGATTCCGACTGCAGCACGAATGCGGCTGCCCGAATGCAGCCTGAAAGCCGCGCAGCGCCCCGCTTGCGCTATGCTTCATTGCGATGAGTTTTTCACGCCACCTGATATTCGGACTGTGCGCTGCCCTGCTAGCGCTCGCACCCGCGTGCGACAAGAATCGAAACTCGAACCAGTATCCGCCGGGCCAGTACCCGCCAGGCCAATACCCACCGGGCCAGGTTCCACCGGGCCAGTACCCGCCAGGCCAGGTTCCGCCGGGCCAGTACCCGCCAGGCCAATACCCACCAGGCCAGGTTCCGCCGGGCCAGGTTCCGCCGACGCAGCCAACCACTCCGCCCGCGCAGCCACCGGGCCCACCGGTGTACAACGATCCGCTCAACACGCTCAACATCCCCTTCATGCGTCAGCGCGCCCAGCAAGTGATCGGCGAGCTCAAGGCAGCGCTGCCCGCGAACTATCGGTCGATGGTGCAGTCGGTGCCTTTGATCGTCGACAACAAGGTGGGTGAGGTCAACGCGTTTGCTGCCTGTATCAACGGCAAGGCGCTGATGGCCATAAGCGACGGTTTGCTCGAGATCCAAGCCCAGATGGCTCGCGCAACCGCCACCGACGAGATTTTCCGCACAGGCAAGTTCAACCAGTACCTGCAGTTCATCGCAAAAAACCAGCGGGCCAAGCAACCGATTGTGCGCCCTGCAGCGGGCTTCTTCGATCCGGCCCATGACGCGGACTCTCGGAAGGTCCGACGACAGCACGAGCTGTTCGATGAGGAGCTGGCGTTCGTGTTGGGGCACGAGCTAGCCCATCACTATCTGAAGCACACCGGATGTGCGGGCCCTCAAGCCAGCGTCATCACGCCGGCCGATATCGGGCGGGTGCTTTCCAACGCCGTGCCTGGCTTCAATCAATTCAACGAGACCGCCTCCGACACCAATGGCACCAACAACCTGCTCACCGCCGGCTCCAAACGCCAGGGCTACAAGTGGACCGAGGGTGGCGCGATGCTCACGCTGAACTTCTTCTTGGCGCTCAAGAAGATTACTCCGGCCGAGTCTATCCTGTTCGCTTTCGAGCTGTCCCACCCCCATCCAGTGTTCCGCATCCCGATTGTCCAGTCAGCTGCCGCCAACTGGCGCCGCAGCGGCGGCACCGCCCCAGCCTGGCCCTTCCCCTTCCCAGGATTGGGCGGCTAGCCGATCGGATACATGCCAGGCAAGCTTCAGGCTTGTCGGTCTCATCTCGGCGCTTGCGGGAGGGCGTAAAGCCGCCCGTGCTCTATCTAGAGGTCTCGCGGCACGAGCACGACTAGAACAGCGCTTTGATGCGTTTGAAGAAGCTACCTGGGCCATATAAGGCCCGCAGGCCTTTGCGGAACCACGCGTATTTTCGGTCGGTGTAGGGGAATCCCAGCGCGCCACCGGCTGGCATTTTGATGCGCTCGAGACAGAGGTGCCGGGGCTGGGTCATCGCGCGCAGACCTTCGGGACCCAACACCCGCCCAAAGCCACTTTGCTTGACACCACCGAACGGGGCTTCGGCGATCGCACCGTTGAGCAGCACGTCGTTGATGACCACGCTGCCCGCTTCGACACGTTCAGCGATACGCCTGCCCCGCTCGGAGTCTTCGGTGAAAACATAGGCGTTCAGACCCAGGTGGGAGTCGTTGGCAAGCTGCAAGGCCTCTTCCTCCGAAGAAACCTTCATGAAGGGAACGATGGGGCCGAAGATCTCCTCCGTCATCACCGTGCAACTGTGGTCGCAGTTGTCGAGCACCGTCGGCTCATAGCCGAGCTCGGCGCTGTCTGAGCGCCTGCCCCCACAGCGCATCCGGGCGCCCTTGGATAGCGCATCGTCGATATGGGCTTGCACGGTGCGGACTTGGGCAGCGAAGGTCATGCCTCCGATGTCGCAGAATTCGGTTGCCGGCTGACCTGAACGCAGCCCGCGCGTGAGCGCCACGACCCTATCGAGCAGGACATCGTGAATGTCGCGATGAGCATAGACGCGCTCGACCGATACGCAGATCTGCCCACTGTTGGCGAATCCTCCCATCACGATGGCCTGAGCGGTGCGCTCTACATCACAGTCCGCACACGCGATCAGAGCGGCTTTGCCGCCGAGCTCCATGACGCAAGGTATGAGACGCTCGCCGCACGCAGCCGCCACGCGCTTGCCGGTGGCCACGCTACCCGTCAACACACACATGTTGATGCCGCCGTCCACCAGAGCCGCCCCTGCCGCGCCCAAGCCGGTCACCACACCCAGCAAATCC
>CAZRGL010000088.1:10457-24998 GCA_964599485.1 uncultured Polyangiaceae bacterium | reverse complement strand
CCCCGACGATGCCCTAGTCGATAAGCAGCTTCCCGGCGTCGCCCATCACGGTATTTGTGCTATGAGAATCCTGGTCGTTTCCACGTGGAGATCAGGATGTCCAACAAGAACCGTTTCCGCTCGCTCACTCTCGCTCTTGGCCTGTTGATCACTCCCGCCCTGCTCGTCAGCCATGCCGACGCAAGGAAGAAAAAGGACAAAGAGGCGGCCGCCGAACCAGTGTCCGTTCCCAGAGCCCCTATGTTGAAACCGAGGGGGCTCAAGTGGGGTATGTCGCCAAAGATGGTAGCGAAGGTCTACGACAGGGCCATCAAGAAGGACTACCACAGGAAGCTTCAGGATGCGGAGCCCGGTATCCAGCTGAAGCGCCTGGAATACGAAATCGAGCAGAAGCAGCAGGCCTTTCGGATGGGCCTGACGGCGCTCAACGCGCCTCCGTCTAAGCTCGATAGCACCCCCTTCGAAGGCGAGTTCAGCTATGGCAACAAAGAAGCCTTCATGCAGTCCCAGAGGAAGGGCAAAACGACCACCCTGTTCTTCATCAACAAGCGGGTTTGGAAGATCATCGACATCTACAAGCTGGGTAGCACGTCCAAGTGGGGCGCCGACTATGGATCCGCGATTGTGAGGGTAACGAAGATCTTGGGTGCGGCGGGCCGAGTGCTGGAGGCGGACCCAAAGGCTGGGCGGGCGCGCGCCGAGGTCGATTGGGCCGATTCCAAAACCCACCTTCGCGCCATCGACTGGTCGAAGGGCAAGCTCGCCATCGTGTTCGTCGACAAGGCGATTGAGGCCAAGATCGATAGACTGCGGAAGAACAAGCCCGGCAAGAAGAACGACATCGATCCGAGCGTGAAGGGCGTCCTCCGCTAGCGCCCTCCGCTGGCTGCCTCCGCTGGCTCCCTCGGCTGGCAACGCTGATCCAGGTTTCGGTTCACGTTGTGCGTTGAAACGCTAGTGGGCGGCTTGCGCCGCATTCTTTTCACCACAGAGACACAGAGGCACAGAGATTTCTTCTTTGCTTCGCTGCCAAGCCTCGCCTCCATCGTGCGAGGCAAGCTGATCCAGGTTCCGGGTCGCGCTTGAATGCGGATCCAGGTTTCGGTTCGCGTTTGTGACGAAGGGGGGGCAGCTCGACTTTGCCTCTCCCCTCTCTGTGTCTCTGTGTCTCTGTGGTGAATTAAAGACTCCGACACTAGTCGTTCGCCTCTTGGTCGTTCGCCTCTTGGCAGCGAGGTCGCGATCACCGGCTCCCGTAGGCGCTCTCGAGGGCCGCGCATTCGTAATGGCGGTGTTGCGTCTGGTGCCGGGCAATGTTTTTGAAGTGAGGCGCGAAATCGCCCCCCCCGAGGTGAGCCTGGCCGAGCTTGGCAACCGAGAAGAGCCAGCACTCGTATTCGTCCCTGTAGTAGACATTTGGATGGGCATCATCACCCACAAGGGCAACAACTTGAATAGCGCGCGCGTAAAGAACATGCAGTTGGTATCGGCATGTTTGTCGCCGTCGCTCTCCCGGTCGACGAACATCAATGAGCCGTCGAGACGGTGCAGCGTGCGCGTGGCGGTGCAGACCACCGCGCCCGTCTCCTGGTGCAGGCGCACCATGGCGGCGATGTGCTCGGGGTAGAACCAGTTGTCGGCATCCAAAAAAGCCACCGCGTCGTAGCCCTCGGTATGGGCTTGTAGCGCGCCGACGGCCCGCGGCGTGTTGCCGTAGTCGGCGTGGGCTCGAGGAAGCACGGTGTGGGACAGATCCCAACCGGCCACCGCTTCGTTGGCAAAGCCGTCGGCCACCATGAAGTGGCGGCAAGGGTGCGTTTGGGCCAGCACGCTTTCGTGGCACTGACGCAGCCAGGCCAACGACTCGCGGTAGTAGGGGGTGATGACAGCTACTTTCACGCGCGACTTCCTCTCGGGGTGCACGACAAATGACTTGGTGGCGCTACAACGAAGATGTGGCGCTTCATGCGGGCAGGATAGCGTCTCGGCTAACAGGTGGCGATGCCTTCAGCTTGGTGGTCCAGATGCGTGTTCCAAAGTACGCCCGCTGCAACCAGTCTGATACCATCGGCACACTACGAGATCGGACCATTACGATGCTTATTCTGCGACTCGCTACGATTCTGCTGCTTGTGCTCTCACTCGCCGGGTGCAGCGGCGACGATGAAACCAAGCCCACCTCGACAACCGGCAGCGGAGGCAGCGGGACAGCGGGCGGCGGCGGTGACGGCGGCGGATCGACCGGAGGCGGTGGAGCAACCGCAGGTTGCGATGCTCTGGCGCAGAACCTCGACACCGCATTGGCCAGCGTGGTGGCTACGCAAACCATCCCTGGCGCCGCGAGCGAGGTACGGTTTGGGGAGTGTCTTTGGCAAGGCGCCGCCGGGCTCGCCGATCGTGAGGCGAGCACTACGGTTCAGCCGGGTGATTCCTTTCGGATCGGCAGCGTCACCAAGACCTTCATCGCAACCGTTGCTGTGATGCTGCACGGTGAGGGAGCGCTGTCGCTCGACGACCCCGTCTCCAAACACGTCATGGATGTGCCGAACGGCGACAACATCACGGTTCGCCAAGTCTTGAACCACACCAGCGGCCTGTTCAACTACACCGACGACGGCGCGATCTTCAGCGCTGGAGCCAACAAGGTGTGGACGCCTGCAGAGCTCGTCGCCCTTTCCGCCAAGCATCCGCCGGACTTCGCGCCCGGCGAAGGGTGGAACTATTCGAACACCGGCTACATCATCGTAGGGATGGTGATCGAGGCCGTCACCAGCGAAAAGGTGGCCGCACAGTTGCGCAGCCGCGTACTCGAGCCGCTCGGGCTCGAGTCCACCTATCTCGATGGCGACGAGACGCCGATCGACGGCCTCATCAAGGGATATGCGGAAGAGCAGGGGAAATACGTCGACGCCACGAACCTGTTGCACCCTTCGGCCGCATGGACCGCAGGCGCCCTCGTATCGACCACCAGCGACGTGAACACGTTCTTCAAAGCCCTGTTGGCCGGAACGTTACTCTCAGATGATGAGCGTGCCGAGATGACCACCTTCGTCACTGCCTACGGCAGCTCGAAGTATGGGCTCGGCTTGCTCCAAGAAGTCGGCGGCACGCTCGGGCAGCAGCAGGGCCACAGCGGAGGGATCTGGGGATTCACTTCGCTCAGCCTGCACTACACAGGTAGTGACGCCTGGATCACCGTGCTCATCAACAGCAGCAGCGATAACGTCAGCGCAGTGTATGGCGCTGTTTCAAGTCAAGTCGAGCAGGCCCCCTGAGCAGTGCTGACGATGACGTGTCAAGCCATGGCGCTGTTTGCCCGAGCGTTCGTCATCACCGCCATCATGCTCTTTTCGGGGAGCGGCTGCTGCGGGGTCTGTGCACCGCTCGGTGGCCACACATCCAGCTCAGGCAGCAAGGCTCGATCGGGCACGCGTTCTGGTAGCGCGATCGCCAGCGCGCGGCCTCGGACCACCAGCAGCTCTGGCCCGCTGCGTCTGTCGGCCGGAGCGCTCATCAGGGCCTACGAAAAAGACGAGCGGGCGGCGGACCGCATGTACAAGGGGCGCCCCATCCGTACCAAAGGCTGGATAGCCGAAGTCAATCCCGGCACTTTGGCAAATCCCACCATCATGATCGGCCCGAGCCGCGATACCGATCCGCTCGAGGACTCGATGGTGCAATGCCGCGTGACCGATCGTTTCGTCCGCAAAGCCAAGACGCTGGTCGTCGGCAAGCGCGTCGTGGTTTCCGGCACCGGGCGGGGCATGCGACTCGGGCAAGTGCGCTTGGAAGATTGCTCGATCGTCTCCGGCGGCCGCTGACGCGGTCCCATGCGGCCCGTCACAGTGCGGCCCGCCACAGTGCGGCCCGCCACAGTGCGGCCCGTCACAGTGCGGCCCGTCACAGGGTCTCAGGGGCTGGGACAATCGCTTTGTGGCCGAGATCATTGGTCCTCTGCCGTGGCACGAATGCTGCTCCTGCTAGGAGTGCGCGCTAGCCGCACGCTAGGCCGCGCTCCGACCTTCAGAAAAGGACCGAATGATGAACAAGCGAGCTTGGACAGGAGCGCTAGCAGCGCTCGCAACCGTTACCTTTTTGGGCTGCGCAGCCCAGCTCGACGAGCCCGACGCTGCGTCAGGGCCGCCCAGCCGTGAGGCGATTCGCAGCCAGGTTCGCGGTCAATACCCAGGAATTCGGCAATGCTATGAGGACGCGCTCGCCAAAAACCCCAAGCTAGGTGGCAAGGTGGTGATTTGGATGGAGCTACATCCCGACGGCCGCGCCGACATGAGCGTCAAGGAAAGCTCGCTTGGCGACACGACGACCGAGGCCTGCATCCTCGGCGCGGTGAGCAAAGCCGACTTTGGATCATGGCAAGGCAAGGGCAAGACCACTGTCGCCTATCCCATCGAGCTCACGCCTTGAGCTTGAGCTTCTGGCCGCAAGATCAACGCGTCAGGTAAGCTGCAAGCACACCGACGGCGAGGGCTGCGAGCGTGCCGAGCACCCACCAAACCGCGGCGCTGCCGCGCCCTCGTCGCAAGCTGTATGCGGCCTCTTCGACGAGCACGTCTTTGAGCCCCTCGACCGCTTCTGAAGCTGTCGGAAAGCGCTCGTCGGGCTCCACCTGGAACACCTTGTCGAACCAAGCGTCGATCGACGGCGGCAGGTTGGGCTCCTGATCCGTGGCCGGTATGTAACGCCCTTCGCAAATGGTGACGCATAGCGCTGCAAAGCTATTGCTGACAAAGGGCAACAGTCCCACCAGGGAGCGGTAAGCCACCACACCCATCGCCCAAACGTCTGCGCGATGATCGACCCGCTTGGCGTCGAGCAGTTGCTCCGGGCTCATGTAATCTGGCGTGCCCACCGCTGTGCCCACTTCGGTGACGACACTCTGGTGGGTGACCCCGGTTCGCCTGGCGATGCCGAAATCGAGCACTTTGACCAAGGCTTGGTCGTCACCTGCGGAAAGGAAGATGTTCGCGGGTTTGACGTCCCGGTGCACGATGCCGAGCTCATGCGCTTCGGCAAGCGCCTCTGCGACCTGCTCGAGCACCACCACCACCTCGAGCAGGCTCAGCGTACCGTCGCGCTCGAGTCGGTCAGACAAGGGCTCGCCTTCGAGCAGCTCCATGGCGATATAAGGCCAACCCTCGTCGGTAATCCCGTAGCTGAGGTAGCGCGGGACGTGCTTGGTGCTCATCCTGGCCGCCAGCTTGGCCTCCCGCCGAAAGCGTTTTCGCGCCGTATCATCGCGAAGCAACTCATGGCTCACGAGCTTGACCGCCACGGGCCCGTGGCGCGTGTGCTCGGCTACCCACACGCTTCCCTGAGCGCCTTCGCGCAGCGGCCGAACCAGCCGCAGCTCGGCATCTATCTGCGTACCCGCCTGCAGCTCCACAACAAGAGCCAGTATGGGCCAGACGCCCCGCCCTGACGAGTTATCTGCGCAACCGCCGTCGTGGCGAGGGCGGCATCGAGATCACTCGGTCACAGAGGGGTTGTCTTGCTCGCCGGCGACCACGGGTGTGGCGGATTGGGTCAAGTCGTCGAGAATGTCCAAGTAGGAGGTCGTCTCGGTCCCGGCCAGGTGGCTCAAAATGGTCCATTGCGAGTCTGCGCCGGACCACCAAGGTGCTGGTTGCGCGTTGATGATCACGTCCAGGTACTTGGTGCCGTGTGGATCGAGCTCCTCGCCGTTGGTAGCAATGCGCCGATCAGCCAGCGTTGTGTCGAGATAGGCGAAGGTGCTGCAACCGTCGATGAAGTAGACCTGATAATGCTGAGGCTTGACGGTCTCTTTGGCAGCCAGCGCCTTGATGTTCTTGCTCAGTCCGCTGTGGCCACCATAGGTGATCAGATCAGCATCGGCCGAGAGCGCGCCGAAGCGCTCGTCGAAGTCCGAGCCGATGTGCTTGAGTGAGCTGGTCAACAAGGTGGTGACGATGAGCTTGCCCTCTACGCCGCCGTAGCCCTCCACCGTCGCTTCGAGGGTCCAGTCGTCATAGATGGCGTAGGTCGTTTCGCCGCTGGTGATCTTCGCCTCTGGGTAGGCCTTCTCGAGCCGTCGCTGCAAATCGAGATACTCACGCACGCCGAGATCGTCGGGGTCTTTGCTGGAAGCGCTATCGGTGCCGTGCACGATGACGGCGCGGAACACGCCATCATCCCAGAAGCGTTCGTATTCGGGTCGCTTGTCGGTGGTGACATCAGGGTGCGGCGCGACGGCCGCTTCGGTGTCGAGCACGTCCTCGGAAGCCATCTCACACGCGGTGGCGATAGGCTCGAAGTCGTACCAGAAGTTGTCGGCGCCGTATTTCGCTTTGCCGCAGCTGCCCTTGTACTTGTTGTTGAAAGCGCTGAGCCCTTCGCTGTCGACACGCAGCGGAACCACGACGCGGTAGCGCTCAGGCACATGGGAGTACTTCGGCCAGGCGACGGCCAACTTGGCTTGGTAGCGCACCAGCTCGAGGCCCTCGGAATGGGGCTCACTGCTCATGTCGCTGAGCTCGACAAAACCAAAGCGCCCATGGCCCCCATGAACCTTGTCGAGCTCGCCGGACATGTAGAACAGCTGGCTGACAACGCTCTTGCGCCATTGGGCCGTGTTGGTCGTGGTCGGCGCGACGACTTGACCCGTGAAGCTCAGCTCCAGAAACACCGCTGATTTGCTGGTGAGATTGCTTTCCTGCGGGGTTTGCCCCGACTCAGTGATGCATCCCATTGCGCAGC
Source organism: uncultured Polyangiaceae bacterium (assembly GCA_964599485.1). GTDB lineage: Bacteria > Myxococcota_A > Polyangia > Polyangiales > Polyangiaceae > JAPYTK01. Next base: position 18,263 of record CAZRGL010000088.1, on the reverse strand, counting down.
TTGCTGCCAGGACCGCGACCAAGAGGCTCGAGCGTAGGTGCTTCATGTGCGCTGATGTAGGCAACTATCGTGCCTTGTGTGCGTCGCTTGATATCAGGCACTTGCACGGCTGGATGGTCAATGGACGATCCAGGAAATGCGGATCAGGCCTAGCTCACCGCGCTGCCCGATGGCCAATCCACATCCGCAGGGCTAGCCTCGACAAATCCGATGGGCTACGGCGACGGCGTGGGGTTGTGGAGCGTCCAAGATGGCAGTCGCTTGGCGCATGCCCATCTGCTTGGACCGATTGCCCACCTGCTGCTCAGCATCAAGAAGCGCTACGCCGCAACCGAGCTCGGCTCGCATCTGGTGTGGGATCTGTCCACGTTCTATTTGCCGTACTGCGATTTGTTGAGAGACATCTGGCGCAAAGTGCCGGTGACATGGCTGCGCGGTCAGGCTGTGCTCAGCGAGCCAGCGCCTGCGCATATTCGCAAGCCCTAAGCGCGCATTGGATAGCCGCGCCGCATGCCGACGTTGGGCGGGGTGACGCGGTGAGTGATTCAGAGTAGCGCAATGGGCATGCGTTGTTGGTCTGAGAGCTGCCACGGTCTGGTTGCCGCCTCGGACGCAGCGTGCCCCGCTTGCGGATCTCCCCTACGGATTGGCGCGCTCTACCGCATCACGCGCATGCTGGGTGAAGGGGCCATGGGCGTGGTCTACGAGGCCGTCGACGAGTCGCTCGATCGCCCGGTCGCGCTCAAGCTCATGCATGGTCGGGTCGCCCAAGACACACAGCGGCGAGAACGCTTTCTGCGTGAAGGCAAAGCCATGGCTGCGCTCGACCACCCGGGCATCGCACGCATCTACGCTGCCAGCGTTCATTTCGATCAGCTGTTCTTCGTTCAGCAACTGGTGCGTGGACGCAGCCTCAAAGCGGCGATCGCGGCCTCTGGTGAGTTGTTCGAGCAACACCGAGTTGCGCTGCGCATCGGCTGCGAGCTTCTTGACGCGCTCGCCCACGCCCACCACGCGGGCATCGTTCACCGCGACGTCAACCCGAACAACGTGATGTTGGTCGATCGGATGGGCAGCCCTCACCCAATCCTGATCGACTTCGGCATGGCGCGAACAGCTGGCCAGGACGCCACCAAAGTCGCTTGGGGAGGCACCCCTGGCTATGCCGCACCCGAGCAAATCCTCGATCCGACGAGCAACGATCACCGCTCGGACATCTATGCGGTGGGGGCTGTGCTCTACATGTTGCTCAGCGCGGGGCGTGTGCCCTACGACCAAGTCATCACCAAAGGCATCGGACGCAACCCCCGCGCCATGTTGAAAGCTTACCAACAGGTGGCGACGGGACAAGTGCCCCTCGAGAGCCTTGACGAGCTGGCCGCAACGCTGGGCGCTGCACGTCACACCCAGGTCACGGTGCTCGTTTCCCATGCACTGGAAGCTGACCCAAAAGACCGCTTCCAGAGCGCCAAGGACATGCTCGATGCGCTCGTCGTGCTGATCAACGACGAAGACGCCCAGCAGACCACCGAGCTACCCGACGAAGCCACAGCCGAGCCATCCGGCGAAGCCGCGGCCGACCAACCCGACGAAACCACAGCCGAGCTACCCGACGAAGTCACAACGGAGCCCGAGACCAGCGAGGCCGCGACCGCGCCGGTGAAGACCAAAGCCGGGTCGAGCGGGCGCTTCGGGCTGATGGTGACGGCATTGCTGGTCGTGCTCGTTGGGGGATACGCGGCGCTGCAACACTTGACCCCTCGAGCGGACAACCCTGGAGGTACTGCAACATCATCGATGACGCCGAGCGCCTCCGCGCCCACCAGCTCGGCCCCAGCACCACAACCGCTACCCCTCCTGTTTCCTGGAGGCGTTGCGGTCAACGAGAGCGGCTCAGAGATCTACGTCGCGGACCGCGGCAATCATCGCATTCAGGTTCTGCGCGGCGGACGCGTGAGCACCTTGGCGGGCTCCTCTGTGGAAGGCTTCGAAGGCGGGGCCGCAGCCAGCGCTCGTTTCAGCTTACCCGCCGACGTAGGCGTCGGCCCAGACGGCGCGGTCTTCGTTGCAGACACCATGAACCACCGCATCAGAGTGATCCGCAAAGGTCGGGTCGAGAGCTTAGCGGGCGGCTTCGAGGCGGCTGATAGCAACGGCGACGCGGCAACTGCGCGCTTCAACAAACCCGAAGGCTTGGCAGTGGGCGCCGATGGGGCGGTCTACGTCGCTGACACGGGCAACCATCAACTGCGCAAGATCCTCGACGGCAAGGTCTCGACAATCGCCGGAACCGGACGAGCTGGTTCCTCCGACGGACCGGCAGCGCAAGCCAGCTTTGATGCCCCTGCACGCATCGCGCTCGATGAGACCGACGGGATCTACGTCCTAGACGCCACCACGCGCAGGCTACGACTGCTGCGAGGAGGCAAGGTGACCACCATCGTCACACTCCCGCCCGCAAAGCTGATTACCCTGGAGGCCACTGTGGCCCGCTTCACGACGCGAGCGAGCGTTGCGGTGGGCGGCGGGCGCATCTTGCTTTCCGATCCGAACGGGCGACGCGTCTGGCAACTCACCGGCGGGAAGCTCGTCGCGTATGCCGGCAGCGGCGAGCGGGGCTATCGCGACGACTACCTGCCCCGTGCGCAGTTCGGCCTGCCTGAAGGGCTCGCTATCGCTAGCAACGGTAGCATCTATGTGAGCGACTCCGATCACGGCACGTTGCGCAAATTGCAGGCCGGCAAGACCTCCACTCCCGTGAAATACCGACGGGGCGGCTACGCAGAGGGTCTGGCTTCGAAAGCACGCTTCCACCGTCCGTGGGCTGTGTCGGTGGCTCCCAGCGGCAAGCTGATCGTCGCCGACTGGCGCAACCGCCGCGTCAGAACAATCGCCGCAGGACAGGTCGATACCATCGCGGGCACGGGCGAGCGGGGGGCATACACTGGCCCTGCCGCCAACACTCAGTTCGCAACAGTTTGGGATGTAGCGGTCCACACCGGCGGCAACATCTACGTGGCCGACGGGGGCAACCATCGCATCGTCCTACTGCGAGACGACAAGTCGGAGGTCTTCGCCGGCAATGGCCAATCTGGCGACGCCAATGGGCCTGCGGCGAAGGCAAGTTTTCGTTTTCCCGAAGGCGTGGCCGTCGCCGACGACCAAACGGTTTACGTCGCAGACACCGGCAACCACCGCATTCGCATGGTCAGCAATGGCGTTGTGAGCACCGTCGCGGGCACCGGGGAGCCGGGCCTCGAGAACGGGCAAACGGACAGCGCCCGCTTCAATCTTCCAGGAACGCTAGCGGTTGGCCCGAAAGGGGTGCTCTACATCGCTGACACGGGCAACAACTGTATTCGCACCATACGACAAGGGCGCACCCAGACTTTGGCTGGGGCTGTCGAGCCGGGCTTTGCTGACGGCGAGCTGGGCGAGGCGCGTTTCGAGTCGCCCATTGGTATCGCGGTCGGCGCCGATGGCAAGGTGTACGTCGCAGACGCCGGAAACCACCGCATTCGCACGATCCACAACGGACGGGTCGAGACGCTGGCGGGTACCGGTCTACCGGGCTTCGCAGACGGCCCCCTGCTCGACGCCGCATTCGCGTACCCGGCCGACGTCGAGGTCGACGCAACAGGCAGGGTGTACGTGGCTGACGCTGCCAACCACCTATTGCGGGTCATCAAGAAGGATTCGGTGCAGATTCTCGCAGGCGCCCCTTGAAACAGCGCCCTTCGAATACCCGCGCAGGATGACAGGCGAAAACGCCCGAGCTACGGTCCGGCCGTGCGTGATGCGAGCAGTGCGCAACCGCCACGAGGGCCAGATGGATCCGCTTGAGGAGCAAGCCGTTGCCATGCTGTGCCGTCACTTCGCTTCCGAGGTCGGCGCACGCGGCCTGTGGCTCTGGGCCGGCGGCCAAGCCAGCAGTATCGAGTTCGCCGGCGAGCCGGAGCAAACACTACGTGGGCTGTGGCGTCAGGCCCGAGCCGGTGAGCGAACAGCTGCCCACCCAGCGGCGCTGGTGCGCGAGGCACTGTTTACGCAGATCGGTGACGATGAGCTGCTGAGCCTGGCGCGCCAGCTGGTCATCGAGGCGAACAGCGTCTGGCTCGACGATGCCCACGCGCTCATCGTGCTGTTGGAACGTGATGTGACGCCGAGCAACGCACAGCTCGCGGTAGCGCTCGAAACACTCCCCGAAATGCCAAATGCACTGATGGGCGCGGCACTGACGGTCGCCGCGCAGGGGCGTCTGTCGCTGGCGACTCGGGTTGGCTTGCTCGAGCAACTCGACGGATTCATCGCCTGCTCGAAGGTGGAAGGCCTTGGCAGTGAGGCGCTCATACCGGTAGCGCTGATCGACGCTTGCGCCGATCTGCTCCGCGGTATGGAAGCCCTAAGCGGATTGCTCGAGCCCGAAGCGATCGCGACCGCAGCTGAGCGTTGGCGCGCCGTCTTCGAACAGGTACCGCGCACGCCAGAGGCACTGGTGCTCGTCGAAGAGGAGCGCTTGGCCAAGCAGCTCGCTACTGAAGGCAAGCAACTCGAACAGCTCGGCACGAACATGCAGTCGCTGCGATTGATCGCTTTCGCTGCCGCCGCGCCTCGTGCTGTGCGCACGATCGCTCGACAAGGCACGCTGCTGCCCTACCCCGCGCTGGCCCCGAAAGCGCAAGCGCTGACCGACGCGCTGCGCGCCACGCAACCTGCAGCCAGCAGTCAACCCGCAGCCGGCAGTGAGGGCGAGCTGGGAGCGAACGAGTGGTAGCCCTGAAGGCCAGCTTTGCGGGCGACGGCTGCGTTCCCGCTCCGCCCTACCAGCTCGGCGAGAGCATCAGGATGACGCTCGAGCTCGATCAGCCCCCGACCGAGCAGGTTTGCGTCCAAGTGCGATGTGAGCACTTCACCCAAAACGCCCAGGGCGAGCGCGTCCAGAAAGTGATGTTCGCGCCTCGAACGCAGCAAGTCTCCCAGCAGTTCGTGCTCGACGACAGCTTGGAGCCACCGCGCTCAGCAGCGAAAGCCACCGCGCAAATCGTCGCTGGTCGAGGCTACGAGGTGGGTGGGCGCGACCAGCTCGAGTTGCCCCTCGCCAGCCCTGCAGAGCTCGCATTCGCTGACGACTGGATCACGCCCACGCCGGGCGCCAATGGGTACCTCGAAAACGACGAGGTCGAAATCGCGCTGTCGCTGTCACAAGCCGCTCCCCGCGAACGAGGCACTGCCGTCACCCTCAGCAGCAGCGCGTTTTCCCGCACGGGCGCCACCATTGCCTCTGGGCAGAAGTCCCTGAAGCTCAGGGTGAAGCTGACCCATGCCGAACCCGAGGAGCAAAGCGTCGAGCTCAGTGTCGGCGCGGGCTGCAACCTCAAACCGAAGCCAACCCGAAGCTTGCGGGTCTCGGCTGCACCCAAGCTCAGCTTTGCTGCGAACGATCCGCTGACGCCGCCCGGTCCTGTCGATGTGCTCAGCAAGGTCTCCCTCGCTATCGAGCTCGACGCGCCCGCGGTGCGTGAATGCAAGGCTCGGCTGGAGAGCGAGCTGTTTGGCGACGGCCAAGAAGAGAGGTTGAACATCACCATCGCCGCCGGTCAAACCAAGCCGAGCAAACCGGTGGCCATTCAGCTGAGGCGGGCGTTTGCCGACGCGAGCGGCGCCCCCGAAGCGCGCCTCATCAAACTGCACCCAGTATCGGGCTGCGCAGCCGGTGAGACGACGGAGCTGCGCCTCGAGGTCGTCGATAGTCGCGTCATCGAGGCTCAGTTCCCTAAGACAAGCGTCGAGCAAAAGCTGCCAGTCGATAGCTTCGAGCCACTCACCGCCGGCGATCCGGTGAAGGTCACCGTCGAGCTGTCCGAACGCGTCGCAACCGGTGCCAAAGTGCGAATCAGCTCGCCCGAACTGGCCAAAAAAATGGGTGAGCGCAGCTGCACGCTGACCTTCGCTCCAGGAACGAAGCTGGCGTTCGCGCAGCTCGAGCTCGATCCGGCGTGCATCCAAGGCTCAAAGGCCAGGAAGGTGAAGCTCAGCCTCGAGGCCGTCAGCGGTTGCACGCTCGGCAAGCGCACGGAGCTGAGCCTCGAGGTCTACCCGCTTCCTACAGCCTCGTTTCCTACCCGTTGGATCAGCCCGGTTGGCGCCACGAAAACCGGCCCTTACGACGAAGGCGACGAGGTGGTGCTGACCGTGCAGCTATCGCAAGCTGCACCCCTGACTACCGTGTCGGGATTGCGCGTCGTGTCATCGGCATTGGCCGCCCCGCTGCCGGTACCGTTCGACCCAGGCTCCCTCGAGGCCTTCGTTCGCGCGACGCTCGTCAAGCCCAGCGAAGCACTGCAAGACGTGAAGCTCGAGACGCTCGGATTCAAAAAAGCTGGCGTCAACGCGTTTTCGGTGGGCAGCAAGGACGACGAGCACACCAGGCAAATACATGTCTTCTCGGTTCCGGCGGTGCGCTTCGCACCCACTGCGGTCGTCGAAAGACTGGACCCGCACGAAGAGGGCACACAGCTGAGCTTCAACCTGCGGCTGCAGCACAGCGCGGAGCGTCCCGCGACCTTCTTACTGCGAAGTACGGCTTTTCCCGGCAAGGTGGTCGAGGTCACCATCCCGAAAGGCGCAAGCCGACCCAGCTCCAGCGTCTCGGTCACGCTTACCAAGGGCTACCTCGATGCCCGTGGCAACTGCATCGCCCAGGCTGTTCGCATCGTACCCATCTCGGGCTGCAAGGCTGGCTATCCGATCGTCACCAAGGTGCGCGTCACCGGAATCAAGCAGACCGACCCCAACGACCCGGCGCAGCCCTGCCCTGAGACCGGCGAGCCTGCCAAGGGCTTCGATACCCAATGCAACACCTACGGGTTGAAGCTGGTCGAAACACACGGAGACGACGCAGAGGAAGCGGACCGGGGTGAGGACCCGCTCGCTTTGGTGACCTCGCCATCCGTGGATTGGGCCAAACAGTTCCAAGCAGGCAGCCCCCGGATGGCCCTGCGCCTGCAGCTGATCGCTGGCAACACCGAAGAGGACGATGAGAAGCAATTCCACCTGACTTGGTTGCGCTTGCACCTGCCCACCAAAGACAAATACTGCGAAGAGCGCTTCCTCTGTGACGACGAGACCGAGCTTCGGCACCCGCGGATCGAACTGTGGCGCGAGCACGATGGCGCGTGGATCTCGCAGCTCGAAAAGCAGGACGACAAGCCCGACACCGACCCAGCGACGGCCTACCTGCGCGCCGGGCAAGAGGGCGTCGTGCTGGCCATGCCAATCCGACCGGACAAGCTCAAGCTCGAGCTGACCAAGAAACAAAAAGCGCTGGCGGCCATCCGCAAGAAGATCAAAGCCGCAATCAAGAACGTCGTGAAGCTACCCGCGTTTGCACTCTATGAGGCGTTGCAAGCACATCGCGGCGTCGTCCCGCCAGTGCGGTATCGGCTCACGGTCCAGACCTGCGGTATCCCTTTCGACAACGCTCCCCCTGCGCGGCAGCTACAGCTGCCCATCGAGGTGTTCCCCTCTGACGAGTACGCCTTGCAGCTCAAGGTCGCGCCCATCGACGGCTACAGCATTGGCAGCGATGGCGACAAGCTCGATGAGGACGGTGAAACGAAAGAGCAGGACGCCATCCAAGAGGCGCTCGATGAGCTCGGGTTGGTCGACGAGGACGACGACGATGAACCAACCGGTGGCGACGATGGGGAGGCGGAGCTCGAGTTCGAAGACGACGCGATCAGCGCCGCCGGCACCTCTGCCGCCCCCCCCCCCCAAAAAGCACAGCAGCGCCACCACGCGACCCCC
>CAZRGL010000088.1:0-10445 GCA_964599485.1 uncultured Polyangiaceae bacterium | reverse complement strand
GCCGGCTCGACGACCAGCCAGCGCAGCGCGTCTTCTACCCCGACGTCGACACCAAGGACGACGACAACAAAGGCAGCGGCTGGACCGGTGGGCTGATCCCCGCTTTCGGCGTCACCATCAGCAAGAACGGCAAGCCACTCGGCGCCAAGAAAGCGGAACAGCAAGGGAAGCAAGACGAAAACGAGGAAGGCGAAGGGGCCTCGGGCAAAGGAGGCTTGATGAGCCCTTCCGACGCCGTCACGACAGTGTGGCAGGCGACGCGCGATCAGATCGACAGCAAGCTCGCCAAGCTCTCGACGAGCTTCAACACGGCGCTGAGCGCCATCCAGATCATCACCTCGGTGCTCAACAACCTGCAGGACATGGTCCCGTCCTTCGGGTTCAGCCTCAAGCTCTCGCTCGGCTTCCTCGAGGGAACGCTCAGCTATCGCTGGGGCTTCAAGGAGTACGAGAGCCACGAAGTGTTCTTGTGGAAGCGCCTCGATCTGGACATGACCCTCTTCCGCATCGCTTTCGAGCTGCGCTTTGGGATCAGCGCGGGGCTGCTCTGTATCAAATTCGAGGCGGTCATCTTCCTGCGTCTCGCCGCCAAGCTCCGCTTCGAGGTAGCCCGCGAAATCGCCGGCCCCAAGCTCGGTTGGCGGCAGGACCCGGCCTGGATGTGGGTGGTCACCGAGGCCGCACTAGGCCTTCGCGTCGTTTTGATCCACGAGGGCTTGTTTTCCTCTGAAGGCAAGATCGTGGGCGGCTACAAGTGGGGCTTCCGCATCGCCAAGAGGGACGGCTTCGCGCTCGAATACGAAGCCTATTCGCTGGGCGTCAAAGCGGTCATCCAGGTCAAGGTGATCGGCTTCACCTTCAACAAGGAGCGCCAGCTCGTCAGCGGATCCGAGCTACCAGCCCGCCGCGGCATCTTGTTCCCACGTGGGGGCAACGATTCATACTACGGACTGCGCGCACGCGTGAAACACCTCTGGAGCAGGGCGCTCGCCGCCTACAAGCCGCTCGAGAGCGCTGTGCACGAGTGGCACGCGTTGCAGCTGAAGTTGGTCAACTTGCTCGATCCTGAGATGACCCGGCAGCTGTTGCGCCAGACCAAGGCTTCGTACGACGAGGCAGTCAAGAGCAACCCCGACGCCTCGCCAGACGATCTCGGCTGGCCCCTGACCGACTTCCCGGGTGTCGCGATTTCTCATAACGCGCCCCGTTTGCGGTCACGCGAGTCGTCACAATGGCGGCGACAGTGGGCGCTTTGCGAGCAAGGCTTGTGCGGCATCGAAGCCAGAGTAAAAAAGCGACGCGGCTTCAGCACCACGACTTTTGGCACCCGTTTCGACAAACACTTGCGAGGTGATGGCAAGGGTTCCCGACGCAAGCCAGGCTTGACGCATTTCGTCGATAGCGTGGTCAAAACTGCACTCGAGACGGTCCATCAGGAGTTCGACGCGCTTCGTGCGCTCGACAAGGAGATCGACGCAGTCGAAGACTTCGACAGTGGCTGGCGCGAGCCACCGTCATCACTACCTGCTCGCGTTGCCAAGCTAAAACAGGACATCGAGGCCGCCGAGCACAGCGGCGCAGGGATGATTGCGCGCATCAAGGAGACCGTCAGAGCCACACTGATCGGCGGCAACAGCAAGTTCCGTGACGCCTTCAAGAGGAAGGTGCCGCTCGATCAGCAGCTCTTCCGACTGCGCCTCGATACGGCGAGCCACTACACGCGGATCCTCGAGGCCACGCTCGACAAACAAAAGGACGCGGTCCCAGCCGCTAAGAAGAAATACGCCAAGAAGCACGCCAAGCTAGTCAGCGAACGCAATGACAAGCTCGCCAAAGCGGTGGCGGCGCGCGACAAGGCGATCCAGAAAGCCCAACGCGAACGCGACAAGACGGTCGAGGCCGAGCAGAAGAGGCACGCCAAGAAGACCAGGAAGAACAAGGATCCGGCCTATTTGGCTCGCAGAAACGGCAAGTTGCGGGAACGAACACTCGCTGCAGACAACAAATTCGCACTAGCCAAACGTCAGGCGCAAACTGCATACGACAGGACCTGCATCGAAGCCAAAAACCGATACGCGCTCGACGAGCAGAAGCTCTACGACAAGATGCGTTTTGCCTACTGGCGCTTGCCGCAAACACCACCACCGAAACGCTTGATCAAGATCCGCTAGAGACGTTCATGATCGACCATTTCTACACCATCGAGATGAGCGCGCAGGGCTGTGAGGCAGAGCTGTACATCAACGACCTGCCTTTTGCGCGACGCGGGCCGCCCCCGCTAGGCGAAGAGGTCGGCGGCCCTGTTCATCCCTACCTGATCGACGGGGTCAACGAGCTAGCGCTGGTGATGCGACCCGGAGCGAGACCGGCCACGGCCCTGTCGGGCGATGGGGCCCGCCGCAGCTGGGTAGGCGAGGCGGGACAAGCCAAGGCAATCCTGGCGCGCTACCCGTACGGCAGCACTTTGGGCTCACCCGACGCCGTCGAGCTCGCTGCGGTCACCTGGTGCGCAACACAGGACGAGCCAGCACGCCCTTTCCCTTGTGTGGCGGCGACGCGTTTCGACTTGGGCGCGATGTTCGGCCCTTGGGCGTGGCAACAAGCCGACGAGTTGGTGCTAGATGAAACGCTCGAAGCTGAAGCGCGCGCCGTGCTCGAGCCGCTCGCGGAAGCGATGGCGGCGGGGCGGCTGGTGCCCTGGATCGACGCGCTCTCGCTCGTGTTCGAAGAGGCGGGTCGCTGCTACGAAGAGCTAGGCGAGGCCATGGCCGCCAAGTCGCTCAAGCTCATCGAGCTGGATCGGCGTGAACGAGGCTGGACGTTGGAGCCAGCCAACTGGGACGCTCTCGAGCTGCGGCTGTGCGGCCACAACCGTTTGATTGAGTGCCTAGCCCGCGACGGCAAACCCATCCTGCGCTCGACCTCCGACCGGCCCGAGACGGTCAACTTCTTCCCCGCGCTGCTCGGTAGGGTCGATGGCGCACTGAGAATTCTACGCTGAGGCCGAGCGAGCGAGGCCCAGTGCTCAAGGAACGGCTTTGCGGGCGGCAGCGCGTCGCTGCTCGATTACGGCTTGCTCGGAGTACAGCTCCAGCGCGGCGAGCTTGTGATCACCGTCGGTATCCCAAGACAGCGCTCGGGAGGCCCAGGGTGTCTCTTCGGAGCTGGCCATGTCGGCGCCCCAGCGATGCAGCAGCGCCATGAGCCGCAGCACCTTGTCCTTGCCGCTCATTCCATGCGCCGCCGCGAGGTCGACCGCTTGCTCGAGCAAAGCAAACAGCTGCTCGTCGTTCAAACCACCGTATTGCGAACCGCCACGCAGCTCATCGTGGGTCAGGGTGATGAAACGGTCGCGCCAGTAACGCGACAGAACCTCCCATTGCTCTCGCCGCAACTTCAACATGGGGCCTGTGGTTTGGGCTCGGCTGGTCCAGGTCGTGACTCCACCTGCAGCTTGCCTGCCTCATCAATGGTGTAGATATCCACCAGATCCTCATCTTCGCGAAACGCAAAGAACGCCTCGATCGGACCGAAGAATGTCGCCAACTCTGCAGGTAAGCAGGTCGGCAGAAAGACGCGCAGTATGCGTGGGTCGAAGAAACGAAAGAACAGCCTGCGGCCGGAGGGATCAATCGCGACCAGCGAGCGGCGCAAGTGACGCCGCACCCCTTGCAGGTGGGTGCTGGCCCGCAGGAAAATCGCCCAGCGGCTCGCCCAACCGTCCACCAAGCTTCGCTGGCCAAAAGGTCGCGCCGGATCGAGCGCCACCACATGCGGCATCGCAGGCGCCAAGCGCCCCGGCGTTCGCTCCTCAGCAAGGCACGCTAGCGGCTCGCCAGAGGCTTGTAGCGCCGGCAAAATCTCGGCCGAGCGCGCAGCGTCATAGACCCCATAGAGGCCGCCCCGATCCGGCTGCTCGTACCAAGCCATGTTCGAACGCTAGTACAAGAGCATCGGCGCGCGAAGGTGCGGAGCCCGAAGGCCAGGCGCAGGGCCTGCGAGCGCGTCGCAGTGGATCAGACCCGGCAGCGATGGACCGTGCACCTCAGCGTCACTTCTTCACGCATTTCTTCGCTTTTTCGTCCCAGTCGCACACTTTGCTAGCCTTGCAGTCGACGGTCTTCTTGCAGTCCTCTTCACTGCCCGGAACGCACTTGTTCTTCGCCTTGTCGAGCGCACACAAGCCGAGGTTGACGCACATCACCGAGGCCTTGCAGTCCGCCGCGCTCGGAACGCACTTGGACGTCGCGCTGTCGAAGGTGCACGCGGCGGCGGCTTTGCAGTCTGTTTGGAACTTGCATTCCTTATCACTGCCGGGAACGCACTTTTTCGTCGCCTTGTCGCGCAGACAGCGCCTGAGCTTGGTACAGAACTCGGACGACTTGCAATCGTCGGAGCTCCCAATGACGCAAGCGCCCTTGCCGTCATAGGTACAGGTCGCGTCGACTTTGCAGCCCTTCGAATTCTTGCAGTCCTCGGGACCGGACACGATGCACTTGCCGTCCTTCCACGTGCACTCGCCGCGTTTCGCGCACGCTTTGGTGTAGCGCTCATTGTTCTTGCAACGGTCATTGGCCGCCTTCTGCGACAAGCAGCGCGTGTTGACGCAGAACAGCTTCGTTCCGCAATCGCCTTGCTTCACACATTTGTCGAGCTCCTTCGGCTCGCAGCCAAGCGCGGCAAGAAGTGAGATCAACGCGAAGGTGAGCACTTTGTGGTTCCACATTTGCCCACCATACCAGGGTAGCGGTCGAGAGAGGGACGATGCCTAGCGTTTTGAGCGACGTTTGTGGCGCCGCAGGCGCGAGACTTGCGCTCGAAGCAACTTCTCCTCCTTCATCATGTCGTAGAGGGACGTGTTGATGTGTTTGAGCGCGTCTTGGGCGAGCTGCCAGGCGCCAGAGCAGATGGGACATTTGACTTTGGTGGTTGGGTCGTTCTTCCACGCCTCGTATACGTTGAGGCGGTAGACATTCTGCTTCTCGCGGAACTCGAGGATCTTCTTCAGGCGCCTGCGAATCCTTTTGATTTGAGTGACTGCGGGGACACAAGCCCATTTCTTTCCAGGTGCTCGTGTGTGCCGCACCGTGCCGCCACGCAGGCGCCTGGTCGATATCAGCTGTGCAAGTTGATGTACGGATTCGACCTTGATGCCGAGGTCCTTGGACACGCGTTGTCTTTGCTTGCCCAGGTCATTGCGCGCAGCCACCAACACGCGGTGGGCCTTGGTGGCGTTGTACACGGAACCAATGCAGGCGCCCCCCGAGCCACTCCGATCAAAGCCCCCCCCCGGTCTGCAGTTGGAGCTGACTTCGTGCTGCGCGAGGTCATAGTCCTGTTCCGCCGAGCGGACTCTACCTTCCCAATAACTCAAGATGCCTATCCAATGACGAATCCGAGCTGGATTGAGGCGACAGTAGAAGGCCATATGGGTCCTTTTCAGCTCTGCAGCGCGGCCAACATCGTCAATGCATTGAAAACGGAAAGAGTGAGATGCTTCATGAGGTCAGCTGCTGGCAAATGTCCGGAGTCAGTCGGTCTCACAGGTCTGACCCGCAAGTAGCGTCTTTGGGCACCCTTGCCCGCCAAAAAGCTGCTCGGCAGCGACAAGTCGAACGACGCTTCGGTTGACCGAGCTCGGCGACGACCGTGTTCGCCACCGACGCTCAACCTGATGACCTCAACGCAGATAGGAATTGGCGCGGCGCTCTTGGCCTATGGTCGTGGGAGGGCCGTGGCCGGTCACGACCGCTGTGTCGTCATCGAGCACCAACAGCTGCTCGCGGATCGAGGTGATCATTTGGTCGTAATCGGCACCCCACAAGTCCGTGCGCCCGACGCCGCGCCGGAACAGCGTATCACCGCTGAAGACGGTGCTGCACGCGCCCGTAGCCACGAGAAAACACACGCTGCCAGGCGTGTGACCTGGCGTATGGATGACGGTCATCTCGATGCCGCCGATGGTCAGTGGCGCGTCGGCCGACAAATCGGCTGCTAGTGCGAAGCTCGCTGGCACCTCAGCCCCCAACATGGCCGCTTGTGCCGGCAACTTGTCGTAGAGAAAGAGGTCGGCCTGGTGAATACGGAGGGGGAGATCGCACGACCCTTGCAGAGCAGCTGCGCCCGCAACATTGTCGATGTGCATGTGTGTGGCAACGATGGCGGTTGGCTTGGCGCCGAGCTGCTCTAGTCGCTCGCGAATGAGCGCGACGTCGCCACCCGGATCGATGACGAGCGCAGCACCGCTATCCGGATCGACGACGATCGAGCAATTGCAACCGAGCTCCCCAACTGGGAAGGTCTCTATCTGCGGCGAGGGAGCCGTCACCACCGTTCGATAGCATGGGCGGTGCGGGGCGTGATCCGTCCTGTGCGAAGATGCTTCGTGCGTGGCTTGGTTGCGAATAGGGTAGCGAGCTCGAGGCCATGGCCAACGACGGCTTCACAAACCACACGGAGCTCATCGCGAACGCGCTGTTGCTCCACGATGAGCACGGCGCGGTCAGCCTGACCTGGATCGCCAAGCAGAGCTACAGCATCAGCATCGCCTCTGGCGTCCTCGAGGTCGCGGCTGAGCAATCTCCGATCCGCCTTGCCGACGTGTACCGGGATGACCCAGCGAGCTCGAGCCTGCTCTATCCCAGCGATGCGGTTGTGCTCAAGGACGCGACCGATGTGATTGTGCTGGCGAGCGCTGTGCCGGCGCAGCCGCCGGCCCCGAGCTGCGACGTGGAGCTGTGCGTCGACAAGTTGCGCCACAGGCTGCGCGTGTTTGGCAATCGTCGCTGGGTGCGCGCCGGCGAAGCGCTCGTCATCAGCGATCCTGAGCCTTTCGAGCACATGCCCATTTGCTTCGAGCGAGCTTTTGGCGGGTCCGATCTCAGCGCCAGCGACTCAACGCAAGATGGCGGGCCACAGGGCGACCCCCGCAACCCGGTGGGCGTCGGCTTCTGGCAGCCCAGCGTCGAGCCGTCGAGCCCTGAGCTTGCAGCAGCCGCCCGCGAGCGCGTGCTGGCCGTGCGGACTGACACCCCACTGCCGAACATCGAAAACCCCGAGTCGTTGATCGAAAGAGCTGACGACCAACCGGAGCCAGCCGGATTCGGGGCGGTTGCGCCCCACTGGCAGCCACGTGCAGGACTCGCTGGGACCTTCGATGAGCCATGGCGAAAGCTGCGCTGCCCTTTGCTGCCAGAGGACTTCGACCGACGCTACTTCAACGCGGCCGTAGCGCCGCTGCAGCTCGAGGGCGCGCTGCAAGGTGGCGAGGCAGTGTCGCTAACGGGCGCCCATGCAGACGGTCCGATCCGCTTTCGGCTCCCATTGGTCGAGTTGCTTGCGCGCAGTCAGCTGCGCGGCCAGCCCCTCGAGGAGCGCTCCTTGGTGCTGGACACGATACTGCTGGATGCCAACAATCTCGTCGTGGAGCTGGTGTGGCGTGCCAGCCAGCGTGTGCACGGCCGCTTAGACGATTTGCAGATGTACGAGCTGGTCGAGTCCGGGGGCATGAGATGAGCTCTAGTCACAACGCGCTGGCCTTGACAGCGACGGGTATGGTCTCACCATTGGGCATGAGCGCCGAGGCGAGCTGCGCTGCGCTGCGCGCTGGCTTGGTGCGTTTTTTCGAGCTTCAGGATCGGCCTCCGCTCGCCGCACTGGAAGAGCCGCTATGCAAGAGCGACGGCCAGCCGGCAACCGTGGTGGGAAGCTGGGTGCGCGGAATGACCGACGAGCTCGAAGGACAAGCGCGCTTGCTAGCGCTGCTCGAGGGCGCCACGCAGGATGCGGCAGCCGCCAGCCCCGAAGCCTTCGATGGCCATGAGGCCATTGCTGCGCTGGCGGTGCCCACGCGGCATGCCTCGATGCTGACCGGGGCGCGCTTCTGCGAGATTCTCGCAAAAAACTCTGGGCGCGAAGCCGTCTTTCAGGAGACCAAGTCCTTCGCCGGCAACGAGACTGCCGTGGTCCTGGCCCTCGCCCACGTCGCCGATCGGATGGCTGCAACCCGCTGCCGTCGCGGCTTGGTGGTCGCGGTCGACTCACTCATCGAGCCACTGCACCTACGCGAGCTGCACCAGGCGGGCCGACTCAAGACCCAAGACCGAAGCGACGGTCTCATTCCCTCAGAAGCAGCTTGCGTGCTCGCCGTCGAGCCGCTCGAAGAAGCCCGAGAGCGCGGCGCCCAAGTGCTTGTAACCCTGCACGGAGCCGCAACGGCCGAGCAACCTCAGTCCACTTCGCAGGCGCTCGCCGAGCAAGTCTGGGACGGTCACGGGCTGAGCGCAGCAATGCGGCAGACGCTGGCAGCGTCTGGGTCGAAGCCAAGCCTGGTGGTCGCCGATCTCAACGGTGAGCCATGCCGCGCCGAGGAGCTGGGCTACGCTTGCACCCGCGTGCTGGGCGGCGATTGGCAGCTGTGGCACCCTGCCAATTGCATCGGCGCCACGGGTGTTGCCTCTGCCGCAGTGGCCATCGTGGCCGCTGCCCGCGCTCTACACAAAGGCTATGCCCCCTGCGACGCCGCCCTCGTCACGGCCAGCAGCTACGGAGCCGACAAGGCCGCCGTCTTGTTACAACGCGTTGCCAAGAATGGAGAACTGTAGACATGCCCGTCACCGTCGGAATCAGCCAACGCTCGGTCATCCACAAGGACAGCGGCGGGATCAGCACCGCTTTTCCCGACGCATGCAACACACCCACGCCCGTCGGTACGGTGCCCATCCCCTACCCGAACATCGCCCAATCGGCGGATGCAGACGCGACCAGCAAGCGCGTCGAATGTGACGGCAATCCGATTTGTTTGAGCGATTCGAACCTGAGCAAGAGCAACGGCGACGAAGCGGGCGCTAGCGGCGGCCTGGTCTCTGGCAAGATCCAAGGTAAGGCGGAGTTTCTCACCTACGCCTTCGACGTGCAGATCGAAGGCAGCAACGTACCCCGCGCCATGGACACGCTGCTCCAAAACGACAAGAACACGCCGCCCGGTCCCATCCTTCAGCCCCCGGTCATCGTGATATGAACAACTCCAGCGGCGCCAAGAGCAACACGGCGGCCTCGCTAGCCCAGGAGCAATTGCCACACGGCTCGAGTGCTTCGCTCAGCGAGCCGGTCATTGGCTGGATTGCCGGGCACCGCGCCAGTGAAGGCCTCGTCGTCGATTTCGAAGGGAACCCTCTGGGGCCACAGCTGGCGCGTTCGGTCCTGCCCCTGTCGGCAGCGCAATCGAGCGAGGCGGCAGCGGAGCGACGCGAAGCCTTGTTGTGTTTCAATCGCGGCGATCCTGCCCAACCGATAATCGTGGGGCTGCTACAACCAACCATCGCAACGCCGCATCTCGACTTGGTACTGCAACGTTCCGAGGACGAAGACTCAGAAGCGCCCAGCGACGATTCGAGCCCACAGCTGCAGGCCACCCTCGATAGGCAACGGCTGGTCCTCGAGGGCCAAGAGGAAGTCGTCCTGCGCTGCGGCGAAGCTTCCATCACGCTACGCAGCAATGGCAGAGTCGTGGTGCGCGGTGTCTACGTGGAAAGCCACGCCACCGGCACCAATCGCATCAAGGGCGGTGCGGTGAGGATCAACTGAGCTGCCATGACGACGCCGATGTGGGACCTAGTCGAGGAGCACTTCGATGACTTGGTGTTTCTTTTTGGGCAGTGGGAGCGGGCTTTGCGGGCCCCCGACTACACGCTCGATGATCTCGCGCGGCGCGACGAGCCGCGGCTGCTCGCCAACATCGATGGGCTTCTGGTGGCGGGTGCTTCCGCCCGAGACAAGCTGCTCCTTCCGGCGCTGGCGAGCGGCGACGCCAGCTTGATCGCTCCGGCGGCTTTGGCTCTGTTGCACGGCGCTGAGGAGGCTAGTCGCTGCGCTGTGCTCGACAGCTTGAGCGGCGCTGAGCAAACCACCCGCCACGCCATCACCCGTGCGCTCCAACTCTACCAAGGCGATGAGCTCCGCGATCCGTTGCAGAACAAGAGCTGCGAAGACGACCCCTTGATCCGCGCCGCAGCAATCGAGGCGCTGAGTTACCATGGCCTGCGAAGTCGCTCCCCGCTGTGGTCCATCGAAGCGGACATGCCAGCGGAGCTGGCGGTTGCGGCGCTGCGCGCGATGCGCTTGGACCTGCCGGAAAGCCACGAACCTCTGGTCATCCGAGCGCTCGCAGCGAGCGACAGCCGCTTGCGCGACGAAGGGCTGCTCACGGGCGTGGCACTCGACTTGAAGCCCGCTTGGAAATTGTGTCGCGAGCTGGTACGTGATCGCAAAGATGACGCAGCGATAGCCCTCTTGTGCCTCGCCATTGGCGGCGACGAGCTGGACGAGGCTGCGCTCGCGGCCGCGCTCGAGAGCCCAAACACTGCCGAAGCCACGCTCTGGGCGCTTGGCTTCGGCGGACGCATCCATGGCGCTAGGTGCGCCTTGAAGTACCTCGACGACCCGCA
>CAZRGL010000087.1:387-25051 GCA_964599485.1 uncultured Polyangiaceae bacterium | reverse complement strand
AACATCGATTGGTCGCGGGCAAACTATGGCGCGGTCGCTGTTACGCAGCATAAAGCGCCCAATCCCGAGACGATCATGGCGATGCAGACGAAATCGCGCCAAATCGCCGTGAAGTACCGTCTGCCGGTCTTGCACGTACTCGATCTCATCTCCTTCAAACGACTGACCTGCACGGATCGCAAGACCTTCCCCGATTGCCCGGCCAACCCTGACTCGAAGATCGATCCGCTCGGCTATTTTAGCGGCAACAATCTGATTCGGATGACCTCAGTGATGTTCCCAGTGGCCGATCTGGCGGGCGTCCCGACCACCACCAAGGACTACGACTATCTGCAGGCCACCTTCGCAATGTACGCCTACGCGCGGGCCTACATCGGCTCGAATACCTTCCTGAAGCGCATGTTGGAGCGCGTCTACACGCACCTCGGCAAAGGGGATCCGCCAGCCGATTTGGCCGACAACATCGTGACCGCTGGCGGCTCAAAAGACGGTGGCGCCGTGCTCTACGCTACCGACGTCGACGACAGAATCGTTGCCGCCCAGCCGGGTGGCTTCGACATCCTCGACATCGCTGGAGCAGGCGGCTTCGTCGAACGCTTCGGCACCGACTGGGGACGCTGCGGTGGCGAGACCGATTGGGTCTACATCCCAGGCCCCAGCCAAGCGGTCTTGCCCTGGTATCGCCTCACTGAAGCAGGCGCGCGTTTTTTGGACACCTGGGATCTGTTCAACATCATTCCCGAATACGACACCTCATTCGACAACGGACCCGAGGGCTTGCGCGACCTGTTCATGGTCTATCGTTACAGCACCCACGATCTGCACTACCCGCTCGGCTCGACCCTCCGTTTTTGGTGGGACTCGCCCGGCTTCGATCAGCTCAACCATCGCCAGCTGGTTGCCATCAATCACGATCACGGTGGGGCCTACGAGCCAGCTGCCGAAGAAGGAGCGTGGATGGAGCTCGACGGTTGGGACTTGATGCTCACGCGCATTTTCGATCAGCGTGAGCCTGTGCAGGTACGCATCGATGCGCCCGAGCTGATCGACGACACCATCGTCGTCAGCGGCGTGGCCAGCTCGGCGGATGCGGTCGGCGGGATCCGCTTGTTCGTGGCCCAGTCGCTGGATCGAAACTTCAGCTTGGCTCGAGGTATCGAGCTACCTGATTGGTCCAAGGAGTTCCCCTTCAGTCGCCTGGGCAACGAAGGCCAAATGAGCAAAGGCCCACGCGGACCAGAAGGCAGCAACTACGGCGGCTTTTCGTGGACCTATGTGGCCACCACCCCGAGCTCACAAAAACCGGTCAACAAGTCAGCCTCCGTCATTGCCGATCCCTGGGGCGATGACCACGACGAGGTGGTGTACTTGTACGCCTTCCCGCCTGAGGAGCTGCCCATGAGCAACGACCTCGAACGAACAGGTTTCTTCATTCGCAAGATCGTCGGCAGCGAGCACTTGACCAGCGGCAGCTACGGCGACAAGGAGGTGCGCTTTCGCTATGAGTTGCCCCACGATCCAAAGCGCGCCAGTGCCATCCTCGTGGGCGCTTGGGACACCGATCAGAGCGGCACCGCTTCTTGGGCATTCTCACGCTACGACATCGTCAACGAGCAGCCCGGCCAAGCGCCGAAGTGCGACTGAGTGGTGCGCTCTTCGGGTTAGCGCCGCACGTTGCTAGGGGGTGATGACGTCGGGCAGTGCGCCACTTCCGTAGCGTGCGACCATCCCGTCGCGAGGTTGGTTGGGGCTGACTCCACTGAGGAAGTCGCCGCCAACCACCCAGAAGGTGCCGTCGGCAGCCGCCCACGCAGCGTGCAGATCGACAAAAGGAGGAATGTCGTATTCGTTGGTCCAAACCCCGTCGATCAGGCGCTGCTTTTGGCCACCACCGCCGACGACGATGACCTGATCGGGATCCGCGCAGGACACGCCATTGATCGCATTGCTCGGCTTGAGCGACTCTTTTGTCCACGTGCCGTCGCCGCCCGATCGTAGCGCGCTCAGCCCGCCCACTGCGTAGACTTGCTCCGCGCTGCAGCCGTGAACGGTGAACAAGGTGCTGCTGACGATAGGCGGGTCGGATTGGAGCACCCAACCGCTCCCGCTGCGGTGCCAAATGGTGCCCTGCTCGCCTACGACGTAGAGGTTGTCAGACGATGTTCCCCACACCTTGTAGTGGGCTACGCCCAGCGGCTCGCCGGGTAGCGTGACGGGCTTCCAGCTGTCGCCGTCGTAATGCAGCACGATGTCGTTGGGCTCAGCGGTGCCGCCGAGCGGCGTGCCCCCGACTGCCCACACATCCTTGGCAGAGAAAGGCCAAACACCCCAGATGGTCGCTTCGACGCCAGAGTCATGTTCGGTCAGCTCGCTGCCGTCGAAATGGGTGATGCGCCCCTTCTCTCCGACCATCCACACATCAGTGCCGCTGGTGCCTGCCACCCACCAGAAGCTCGCCTCGCCACCAGGTGCCAAATCTCTCCAGCTGCTGCCGTCGAAATAGAGGGCCAAGCTCTCGAAGCCCGAGTTGCCCAGCGGCCCGCCGACGGCGAACACCTTGTTGGCTGCCGTGCCCCAGACGGAGAGCACTGCGCGGTCGAGATCTTCGTGGTCGAGGGCAATTTGCCAAGCCTTCTCCGGCTCCGGCTCCGGCTCTGGTTCAGGATCGGAACCGGGGCAGCCGCAAAGTAGCGCCGCCAGCAGCCCGAGCGAGAGGAGCTTGCTCGCGCCATCGTCGCGACTTGCTGCCGACATACGCCCTCTCATTTGCCGGGCATGGCCGGCTGGAACATGATGTGGCCGCACTTTGACACACCGTCTCGGTCGACCACTTCAGCTACGGCCGAGAGCTTCTTTTCCACGAGCTCGGCGCCGCTGCCCTCGACTACTACGAACAAGCCGGGAGTTTGCAAAAAGCCCGGGGGATCATCGCTCTTCTCGAACGCAGGCCGTCCGGTATAAATCGCAACGAGCTCGCCGTGGTCGTCATGCAGCTCGATGGAGACGTCGGGGTTTTCCTTGCTGGCGGGATTGTCTGGATCGCCGGGGTACATTCCGCTGGTGCGTAGCCCCAGCACGAACATCGAGGCGCTTTGCGGACCAATCACGATGCGTACCGGGTCGCCGTCCTTGAGCTCTACGAAGGTGCGCGTCTCATCCGGAATTCCCGTGCAGTCGCCACCGTCGGGCAGCTCGCAGCGTCCGAATATTGCCGTAGGTTTGGTTTCGCAGTCTGCTGGAAGCGGCGGGGTGAAGGTGCCTTCAGCCGTGGTGCTCTGGCTGCTGCTGGTCGTGTCCGACGAGCTGCTTTCAGTCGTCGCGGTGCCATTCCATTGGGGATCGCTGCTACAGCCCGATGATGACCAAAGCAAGCCCGCCACGGTCAGCAGCAAGCTGGCTCTCGTTGGAGGGGCTCCTGCGAGTCTCATGGCACCGTCACCAATACCCATGATTCATATTCGCTCGGCGGCTGCCAAACCATGACCGAGAACTGATACCCGTTCAGGTTGGTCGAGCGCAAGAGCAAGATGTCACCAGGGGTGACATCCGGGTCTTCGCCGCTCAGAACGCGCACGAAGGGGTTGTAGCCGTTCTGGCCTGCTTCATCATCGATGGTCTCCGCGATGAGCGTCTCTTCGCCATCGTGCACCACGAAAACCTGATGCAGGGCCTCGCTGCCCGCAACGTCGAAATTGGGGATATAGAGCGCAATGTCACCGGTGATGTCATCGCAGAGGACGATTTTGAACTCGGCATAAGCGCTCGGGCCCACCAGAAAGTGCTCCCCATGAACCAACGCGGATGGCCCAAGAGGATGTGGTTTCTCGCCGGGCTGCCACACGCCGTCCATGTTGGTGTCGTCGACGAAGACCGAGTCGTCGCACAACACCGCGTCCGATCCGTCCTCTTTCCACTCGTGCAAGAAGGGATAGACACCACCCTCGAGCGGCTCGGCGTCATGTCCTTGCACGAAAACGCGGTGCGTTCCGCTGCCCCGTACGCCGTCCTTTGGGCAGACGAAGGGGGCTTTTCCGCCGGCTCCGCCTTGTCCGCCCGCGCCGCCCATGGCGCTGCTCGTGCTGGTCGTCGAGCTCGTGGTCGTGCCGCCCGCCCCACCGCTGCCACCGCTACCAGCAGTCTGTGTTGGACCGCTTGGCGCGTCGGTGCAGCCTGCGAGGGCTACGAGCAGGATAAGAGCAAGCAGAGGCACTGGTCGAGAGTATGCGCAGTTCACTGAACCGAAAATGACAAAAAAAAAGCGAAGTGTGTTTGGTCGGTTGCCTGTTTCGACAGACTGAGTCTAGTTGTTCGCGGCGAAGCGCGCCAGTCGCTCACGATCAGCGATGATGATCGCCCGGCCGGAAACGAGTGCTCCGGCCTTTCTCAATTGGGTGAGTGACCGTGACAATGTCTCAGCGCGCATCGACAGCACACGGGCAATTACCCGAGCGGGGATCGGCAAACGGGTCGGCGCGGTCTGCTGCCCAGCGGACATTCGCATGAGAAATCGAGCGACCCGTGTGGTGGCGGTGCCGCAGATTTCCTGTCGGTCAGTCGAGCGCTGCGCCAGCTCTTCGACTGCACAGCCAAGCACCGTATCGGCGCGCAAATTGCGCCATCCCAGCCAAGTTTGAAAGCCCTCGGCTGGAAGCTTGCACAGCACGACGCGGCTCAGCGTCCACAGCTCGAAGGGAAATGTGGCGCCAACGAGCGCTTCGAGGCCGAGCATACTGCCTGGACCCCGCACCGAGCATGAAAGCTCCGCCCCGGAGGCTTCGGTTGAGCTCACCGCTACCCATCCCTGCCGCACGTACCAGACCCACCCACCGTCGGCGTCCGGCATTGACAAGCACTCGCCAGGCCCGACGATTTGCTCCCGAAAGGGGCACGGGTCCGGTTGCGAAGCCACCCCGAGCTTGCACATGGGGCAGCTTCGGCGTGCGTCACTTGTCGAGGCAGTTTCCGGCGGCATGGCAAAAACGAGAAGGACTACCCGACATTTGTATCATCTGGCGGATGCGAAACCTACATAAATGATATATGTCAACTACTTGAAAATATTGCCATAGGGCGAAACCTCGAGGGTCGAGACGGCGTATGATGAGCCAAGCTCGATAGCGTCATTGATGAGGATCGCCAAAATGAAGATCGCACAGCTGAAGATCGCACAGCTGAGGAAACTCGCCGGACTGATGTTCTCCGCAGGTCTGCTCGCTGCCTGCGGCGGAGCGGCCAACGAGGCGGCCTCGCCGGAGCCAGGCGCGCATGACAAGATGGGCGGCTGCGGCGCCAAGAAGATGGCCGAGCCCAAGAGCGGCGGGTGCGGCGCAAAAACGACCGCCGAGCCCAAGAGCGGCGGCTGTGGTGCGAAGGCTGGAGGGCTGACCGGTGAAGGCGAGGGCGTGCCAGGGGTGGACAGCTCGGGCGGTAGTCACCCGGACAAGAGCGGCTCTTGCGGTGCGATGGCCGGCGGGCCGGGCGACATGCCCGACAAGAAGCCGAAGCCCAAAAAGGTGGCGCCCAAGAAACCAGCACCGAAGAAGAGGCCACCCATCCGAAAGCCGCGACCAAGCAAGAAGGCTGGTGGCGGTGCTGGCTCCTGCGGCGCTGGCTCTTGCGGCTCGTGATGAGAAGCGGCAGTGGCCTTGCCGGATTACATGGTTGTGCAGCTACAGCTGCTCGATGCCTGCAATCTGAAGTGTAGTCACTGCTACAACGCAGATGCTGCCGCGTCGCTGGGGCCGTCGACAGCCGAGGTCAAGAGTAGGCTAGACGCCATCTTTGCTTTCGCGCGGCGAAATGGCTTCGAGCCCGATATTCACTTGTCGGGCGGCGAGCCCACGTTGCGCAAGGACTTGGTCGAGATCGTCGAGCACGTCATTTCTAGCGAAGGCGACGGCTTGTTGTTCACCAACGGGACGTGCTGGACCGAGCAGCTCGCTCAATCACTCTATGGCGCAGGGCTTCGCTACGTGCAGGTGAGCCTCGAAGGACCTGAACCGTTGACCAACGAGGTTCGAGGCCCGGGTGTCTTTGGCCAAGCGATGCAGACGCTGGGCATGCTCGGACAGATGGGGTTTCGCTGCACGGTGAGCATCACCTTGACCGCTCGCAACTTCGACCCCTTGTTCGGGTTCGTCGAGCAACTCGATGCACAGCTCGGGCCATTGCATTTTCACCTGCGGGAGGTGTTTCCGCTTGGCGCGGGCAGCGCCTTGATGGGGCTCGACGCCGAGCAGCGCCGAGCGCTCTACGAATGGGCAGTGAAGTGGTCGGGCAACTCGACCGTCGGGTTGGAGGATCCAGCCCATTGCTCGGTCGACCGTCACTACGCCGAAAAACGGCGCGGTTGTGTCGCGGGCCGCATGCACTTTTGCGTCGAGGTGGACGGCTCGGTGCAGCCCTGCCGGCCCTTGCCGTTGGTAGTTGGCACGGTTGACGACCTCGACGCAGCTTGGAGCTCACCTGTCATGGAACGAATTCGGGCGCGCGAATTCGGCGGACGATGTGGTCGCTGTGAGATCGCGCACAACTGCGGAGGATGCAGAGTTTACCCTTTCCTCGACGGTGACGTTTTTGGAGAGGATCGCCGTTGCTTTGCCCCGCAGCAGGGCTTGGTACGTACGCCAACTGTGGCGATGGCGATTGGCGCGGCCCGAGCGGTTGGGCAGAAAATGGGGCGCGCTCGCTGGGCGTTGCGGAACCTGGTGGAGTGAAACGAGCGCGCCACGGCTGGACCTTCGAGGGGCAGCGAGGATAACGTTCGGGTATGCAACGTCTCGCCCTTCCGGCGTCCTTGATGCTGCTCATCGGTTGCGGCGGCCAGGAGCCATCGCCGCAACCGCTTGCCGAGGGGCAGCCTTGTGAGCTCGTGGCCAACCATCCTCAGGATGATGCGCTCAGGCTCAACCATCTGCAGGCCAAGTCGACGCACAACAGCTATCACGTCGAGAAGGATGGCAACGACATAGCTGCGGTCGCTTTTACGATGCCGCCTCTGGATGAGCAGCTCGACCAGCACGGCGTGCGCCACTTCGAGCTCGACATTCGTTACAACGCTGAGCTCGGGCGGATCGAGGTCTTTCATCTGCCGTTCATCGATGAGGAGACCAACTGCCTGACGCTGGTCGGCTGCTTGTCGACGCTCAAGACATGGTCACTAGCGCATCGCGCCCATCATCCGATCATGGTTCACATCGAGCCCAAAGATCCCATGCCGGTCGACTTCGAGGACTACGTGGCTCGCCTCCATGCCGAGATCACCAGCGTGTGGCATCCCAGCTGCATCGTCACTCCGGCCCAGGTTCGAGGCGCGTACGATAGCTTGGCCGAGGCGATCAGTGAGAGCGGCTGGCCCACCTTGGGAGCGCTGCGGGGTAAGATTCTGCTCACGATGCTCGACCGCGGTGCTTGGCGCGACGCCTATACCCATGACGGTGAGGATCTCGAAGGTCGATTGTTGTTCGCTGAAGGTGCGCCTTCAGATCCTTTTGCTGCCGTAACGCGAGTGGACGAGCCCACCGACGGGGCGGCGAGCATCGAGGCGGCGCTAGCGGCCAACATGCTGATCCGCACTCGAGCGGACAACGGCAGCGTCGAGGCTTTGGCTGAAGACACCACGCGTCTCGAAGCCGCCTTGGCCAGCGGCGCCCACCTGGTCAGCACCGACTATCCAGCCAAAGTGGATGAGCACAACTACTGGCTGGAGATTCCAGGCGGCACTCCTTCGCGCTGTAATCCGGTCACGGCACCAGCCAGCTGCACCTCCACGGCGATCGAGGACCCGTCGTTGCTCTCTCCCTAGCGGGGGCGAGACAGCTGGCGAGGGGCCGTCCGGGCTTGGCGTGGGCGCGCAAGATAAGCGCTTGCAGTCGAAGAGACGAAGCTGTGCTCATCGCCTTGACTTCGAGATGAGCATGCTAACATCCTCGCATCTGGTCTTTTCGTCGTTACGACTGGTCTTATTTGCTGGAGGAAGCATGCGTCGGTTGTCATTTCTGTTGATGGTCCTTGCGTTGATCGTCGGTGTGAGCGGCTGCGAGGTGACGGTCACCAACACGCCCGTAGGATCTGTTGCTGATGACGGCAGCGTTTATCTCGGCTGGACCTTGATATCGCACCGAAAAGACAAGGGTTCCATGAGTGTTGGCAAGCAGCACGGACAGTTTTCAAGTCTGCGTTTTGCCGTGAAAAAGCGTGTCCTGAACATCCATCGGCTCGTGGTTCACTTTGGCAACGGCGAGAAGTGGTCGCCGCAGTTGCGCCCCCACTTCCCAGCCGGAGCCTGGTCCCGTGACATCGATCTGCCCGGCGGCAAGCGCTTCATTCGCAAAGTCGTCGTGTTCGGCAAGAGTGCTGGCAAGCGCGGCCGGATGGCGAAGTTCGAGCTCTACGGTCGCCGCTGAGGCCCTATCGTCCTGAATGGCCTGTCGTCCTGAATGGCGTTGCTGCCTTCGCCTGTGGCGTGTAGGCCTAACGCCACCGGAGGACGAATATGGGACTCGATAGCGTGAAGTTGCTTCTCGCCCAGGCTGCAGACGGCAAGGCTGCAAGCGGTGGTGGTGGGCTGAACATCAACAAGATCATCACGGGCGCGGTCGAGTCCGGCATCTACGTCGTCATCGGCATTGTGGTTTTCGCCGTTGCGTTCTTCTTGATGACGAAAGTCGCTCCGTTTTCGATTCGAAAAGAGATCGAAGAAGACCAGAATACCTCGCTGGGCATATTGATGGGGGCCGTGATCATCGGTCTGTCCATCATCATTGCCGCCGCAATCAACTGACGACGAGCGACGTCCAGGCAGACGTCAGCCCAATCGTTCGCGCAGTAGATCGTTGGTCAGGTTCTTCTGGTGGGCCTCGATGGTTCCACCGCCAATCTCTATGAGCTTGGCGTCCCGCCAGAAGCGCTCGACTTTGTACTCGTTGCAATAGCCCCAGCCGCCCAGCACCTGCATGGCGTTGTCTGCCACCTCCTTGGCAACCGGTGCAGCGAACAACTTGGCTGCGTCGGTGCCGATACGGTTGCGCTCGTCGGGGCCGCAATCACGGGCCACCGTGTAGATCAGGGCGCGCGCGGCTTCGGTCTTGGCAAAGCTCTCGGCAATGTAGCGTTGCACCTGGCCAAAGCGCGAAATGGGTTTGCCGAACGCGTGCCGTTCGGTGGCGTGTTGCATCATGATCTCGAGACAGCGGTCGGCGATTCCCAAGCTGATGGCCGCTAGGGTGAGCCGCTCGGCCTCGAGGTTGCGCATCATGTGGGTGATGCCGCCACCAGCATGTCCGAGAAGGTTGCTGGCCGGCACCACGCAATCGTCGAACATCACCTCGCTCATGCTGCTGGCACACATACCGAGCTTGGGGGTCTTGACGGCGGTAGACAGCCCCGGACTGCCCCGTTCGACGACGAACGAAGTGATGCGTCCATCGAGCTTGGCGTAGATGAGAAAGAGGTGTGCCTCGGGAGCGTTGGTAATCAACGCCTTGGCGCCGTTGAGGATGTAGCAGTCGTCTTCTTGACGTGCGGTCGTGCTCATCCCGAGCACGTCGGTTCCAGCGCCCGGCTCGGTCATTCCCATACAGCCGATGTGTTCACCGCTGAGCACCTTGGGCAAAAAGCGGGCTCGCTGCTCGTCGTTGGCGGCATGAAAGAAGTTGTTCACGAACAAAATCGCGTGGGCCAGGTACGCCAGGGTGAAACCGGGGTCGCTCTTGGCCAGCTCGTGGTGCACCGTTACGGCGCCGAGCACGTCCATTCCAGCACCGCCGTGATCCGCTGGCACGGTGATGCCCAATAGGCCGAGCTCGCCGCAGTTGCGCATCAATTCTAGGTTGAGGGCACCTTTGCGGTTGAACTCCTCCGCTTGGGGCTCGACCACGTCTTTGACGAAGCTGCTGACCATTTGGCGCAGCAGGTGGTGCTCTTCAGTGGGATTGAGAAGGGTGAATAGCGCTGACTGTTTCATCACGCCGATACCGATCATAGAGCCGTGCGCGCTCGACAGTGGCACGCACGCCGTGGAGATCACTTCAACGGCTGCTGCGTGAGGCAGCATCGCGTCCCAAGGGAATAATCCAAGTAGCGACGGGGGTGAACGGTGATCAGAGCATTGCAGCCTTTTCGCGTCGATCGGGCGTAGAAGCCACCCGCGAAAGCGCCCCCCTTCTTGTCGACCCATTCGTCCAGGTTGCCGACCATGTCGTAGATGGCGTCGTTACCCCAGCGGCTCGCACAGCGCGGCGTCGTGCCGCTTGCCTTGAGCAGCGGCTTGCCTTGGTGGCGGGTGCGATTGAGGCGTGGATCGAGGTGGCCTAGCGCGGCGTTGCCATGAAGCAGCGCAGCAGGATGCTGGTAGCGGAAGACGTTGCAGCTGCCGCGGGAGTAGCTGTCCCCGTAGGGGAATTTGCGGTCTTTCTCCCCGCGACAAGCGGTGCGCCACTCATCGTGCGTGCAGAGGCGTTTGCCCGCTGCTTCGCAAGCCGCTTTGGCAACGTGGCTGTTTGTGTATCCACTCGGAATGACGCCGATTTGGTTGCTGGCGCGGACCTTTGGTGCGGCGCTGGCGGCCCTCAAGAGTGGGGGCAAAGGCATGGCCCGAGCGTGTAAGTTTCCGACGCTGAAGCGGCCCGAGGACCACTTGGACAGTACGTGAGCGACCAGTCGGGGGGTCGACGGGTAATCGGGCGACAGGGCGACCCCGGTGCTCTTGTCCAGCAGCTGACTCTCGAAACGGTCGACGCAGTAGCCGCGCACCGCGACCATGTCAGCGGGGCACCGAGGCGCTGCCGTCGCTGTCGCCGCCGGACCTGCAGAAGGAGCCGCGCTGTTCGCCTCGCCCTTTGGTGCCGTCTGATTGGTTTTGCCGCCTACTGGGGCAGCCGGTAGCTGCAAGATGCCGACTTCGGCAAAGCTGTCGAGCGCCCGCACGCTGCTACCAAACCAACGCAAGCTGCCATCTCGGCTCCAACGTGGCGGGCCGAAGGAGCAACTGCCGGGGGTCGTTTCGATCTGGCGGAAGCTGCCTGCAACCAATCCAGGCACGAAGCTCGGCATGGGCGCGCCGTCTAGACAGGCCGCCCCGCTGTCTCCGGCAGGCCAGTCGGCCCGGCCCTGTTCGCGGGCGTCATCGTCGAGCCAGCCGACCTGTCGTGCTGCGGACAGGACACGTCCGGCCGTGAGCAAGGCGCCCCCGTTTGGCAGTGCGCTCAGCCGCAGGCTCCCAGCCGGGAGCTTCAACGCTATCGTTCGCGGGGCCGACAGTTGGCCCCGTTCGTCCACCACGAAGCTCAACAGCTGAGCGGAGCCGACCGATCTGCCTACGACGATGGCCCCGCCAGCAGCCCTTCGCACAGCGTCGAAACCAACGTCGACGAGGGAGCGGTAGCTGGCGAGCCGTGCTGCGCTGGTGTCGGGGTTGAGTCGCCATACCTCGAAGCGCTCACCTTGGCGCGCCAGCAGCAGCCCCTGGCTTGCGCCTCCGACCAACACCGAGCTGTCGGCATAGCTCAGGGCATGCAGCTGCGCGTCGGCCTCGGCCCGGCTGGGCAGCAGCCGGACCAGCTTGCGGCCGGCGCCCTTGGCGGCCGCCGGGCCTGCCAGCGAAATCCACCAGCTCTTGCCAATACGCACTGCGCGGCGGGGCGGTTGTGCGAGCGCGCTGCTCACGGTCAGCTTGTGGCTGCTCGTCGAGCCATCCGCAGCGAGCTCGACGAGACCAGTGTTGGTGCATGCGAGGCCGGCACCACTCGGATGAACGAACCCCCAATGTAGTGTGGCGCGGCGCGCCGTGAAGGGATGGGGCAGGACAGCGACATTGCCACTGGAGCGCTGGGCGGCATAGAGCTCGCCGGCGTTCACAAAGTAGCCGCGTTGGCCAGTCCAAGCGACGCGGCCAGCCTCAGTGAGGGCTTGGCCATCGACGAGTCGGGGCGCGTGCTGGCCGATGGCCTCCAGCCGGGCCGTCTCTGCCGGACCCACGGCAGCTGAATCGAGCAGGCGCAGCGGATGAACACCGTAGATGGTTTGGTGTGCTTGCAGGGGGCGTCGTGCGGACAGCAGCCGGCCCTCGAAGGCGCTCGTCATGCTCGTGCCCACCTTGGTCAGCGCGCGGCCCACATAGAGCGCTTTGCCGCCCTTGGAGAACAAGCGAGGTTGCAGGTGCCCTTCGACGTAGCCAAAACGCTGGACGCCTTCGAACAGAGTCGTTGGGCTGGCCGGACGGAGCTTGGCTTGTCCGTCGAGCGCTGCCGCACGCAGTCGGGCACGGGTGATCCAGCGCCGGCCTTGCTTGCGTGGTTTGGCGCTCTCGTACCAGAGCAAGTGGGCACCGCTGTTCGTTGGGCTGGCGGCTACCAGTCCCATGCCCGGCAATGGGCGCCGAAAGCTCAACTCTGTATCGATGGGCGGGCCATCGAGGCGGCCATCCAGCCCGACGCGTTGCAGCCAGACTTGGAATTTGGGGGCCAAGGGCGGCTTGCGGAAGGGGCTTCGGCGCGCCGCCCGCTTCTTCTTCGCTGCCGCTCTTCGCCGTGCGGCCTTTCGCCGTGCCGCTTTTCGTTGGGCTGCTCTTTGCTTGGCGGCCTTTCGCTTGGCGGCTCTTCGTTGGGCCGGCGTCTGTTTTCGTGCCGCTTGCTTTCGTGCTGCCGCTCGTCTTCTTGCTGCTGCTCGTTTTCTTGCTGCTGCTCGTTTTCTTGCTGCTGCTCGTTTTCTTGCTGCTGTTCGTTTTCTTGCTGCTGATTTGGGCTTTTCCGCTTTGGAGCGTGCTCGCGGTTTGGACTTGTTGCGCTTGGCTTGCCGCTTCTTGCGCGCCTTGGTGCTTTTGGGCCCGCCCTTGTCGTCGTCCGGTTTTTTGACCAGACGCTGGTTGAGCAGGGCCAGCGTTTTGTTGGATAGCGCGACGGCCAGATCTGGCGAGAGGCGGAGGCAAGGCGGCTCGGGCGGAGGGGAGGCGGCATTGTCCAAGCGGTCGAAACAGAGCCGCTCGCCGTCCGAGCTGATGAGCCTCGACAGCTTCGGTCCAAAAGCAGCCGCCACATTGCGGCCAACCAAGGTGTGAATCGAGGACAGCTTTCCGCTGTCGTCGATGCTGCGCACGAAGCTGTGCCCGCTGTCGTTGGCGATCAGAAGCGTCTCGGCGCTGTTGGCCAGGGGCAGGATCCGGAACGGCAGCTTGCGCGCTAGCGCAGTGCTGATTGGACGCTGTTGAGGCCGCGCTGGTCCCTTGCGGGCGGTAGGTTGGCTCGACGTGCTACCCGCGGGCGGTCCAACGCGGCTCTGGTCGCGTTGTGGCTCTGCGGGCCCGACTGCCGCGCAAGACGACAACCCCACAGCCAGGACCACGAGGCCGAAGAAAGCGGGTTTGAGCGGGCGACGCATGGGCGGATGAGGGCTGGTTGCAACGGGCAATTGCGGCACCGCGGCAAAGAGCTATAAACAAGCTGTAGTAAAGGTAGCACCATGGGCAAGAACCTTGATGCAGAGCTAGCGGAGGCAGCCGGACTCGACGAGGATCCGGCCGCCGAGCCTTCAACCGCGGTGGCGGCATCCGCCCCAGGCGTTCCGGAGCCTCGCAGGCCGCTGCGTGGCAACAATATCGGGCTACTGGCCGTCCTTCTGGTGATGGTGGGGGGCCTGGTTTGCCTGTTTATGTTTGGCTTTCAGGACGCCGCCATCTACTCGCTCACCGTCGAGAAGCTTCGGGCGAAGGGTGAGGATGTGGTGGGCCGCCGGGTGCGAATTGATGGCGAGCTGGTGCCAGGTACGCTGACCAAGCGCGATCGGCCCTGTGAGTACCGCTTCACCTTGCGTGAGCCCAATCGTCCTGGTGTCGAGCCAGTCGAGATTCGGTACCCGCAATGTGTCGTTCCGGACACGTTTCGCGATATGCCGCAGGGGGGCGTCATGGTGACGGCCGAGGGAGCACTACACGAGGAGGTGCACTTCGAAGCCAATCTGATCATGGCCAAGTGCTCTTCCAAGTACAACGCCGACACCCACGAGATGAAAAGCGAGTAGGCCCGCACGCCCTGGCGCTGGACACGAGTCGCGTTCAGAAGGCTGCTGAAAATGCCGCGGCACGCTGCGGATCGATGCGTCCGCCCGGTCGACCGTCTGCTCGCAGCCATGAGCCGATGATGACCCCATGTGCTCCTCGGCAAGCGGAAAGATTGTCGGGCGTCACTCCGCTGGCAACGATGACGGGCACTGACACCGCTTTGAGCACCTCGTCGAGGTCGGCCGGTGAAGCCGCAGAGCCAGTGGCGTTGCCGGTCACGAGCACGGCGTCGGCAAGGCCGCGCTCAGCGAGCTCCCGGCCTTGTTCACCTAGCGGCCGCGGTGACAGCGCAGCCGAATGTTTCACAGCGACGTCGCACAACAGCGCTACTTGCGTGTCGAGTTGCAGCCGGGCGCGTTTGCGAAGCGTGTGGTGAGCTTGGCCCTGGACGATGCCCTGATCGGTAACGCGTGCTCCCATATGGACGTTGACCCGAATCATCGTGGCCCCAGTTGCGGCAGCGATCGCCAGGGCGGCGTCTGCGTCGTTGCGCAGCACATTGACGCCGAGCGCCAAGCCCGAAGCTGCCTCGGCCACCGCGGATACGCAGCGGGTCATCGCCGCAACGGTCTCAGCCGGCGCCCGTTCAGGAAAGAACGGAGCGTCACCGAAGTTCTCGACAATCACGCCGTCGAAGCCGGCATCTTGCAACCAACACGCTTCCTGCGCGGCGCCCTTGGCGGCCGCGGCGACTGCTGACCAGGGCCGCGGGCTACCGATCAGGGGCGGCAGGTGAATCACGCCGATGAGGCGGGGTAGGCCCTCACGCACCCCCGAAGAGCTCATTCAGCAGCCTCGTCCTCACCGGAACGGTCAGGCTCGGCTCCCCGTTTGGGCGGACGCTTTGCTGCGTCATTGTCAGCTTTCTTCTCGGTGCTCCTGTCTTTGACTGCTGCAGGCGACGGTTTCTTTGTAGCGCCGAGGCGGCGGTTGAGCGAGGGCAACGCTCGCCGTCCGCGGCCCGTCGAGCGGTTGAACTTGCCGCGCCGCCGCGGCTTGCTCTTGCCCGCACCCGAAGCTTCGAAGTCCAGTCGATCGAGCCGGCCGCTCGCATGAAAACGATAGAAGCCATCGGTGGTTTTTGCTTTGCGGAAAGGGCTCCCTGGAGCGATCTCGATTGCGGGCTTGTACTTCGCGCCTGGCTTTCCCAGTAGCCCACGAGTGGCGTCGTTCTTGTCGCGGTAGCTGTCCGTGAACTTGAACTTGAAGTAGACGTCGGCGCTCGCGCGTTTCCAGGTCTCGTGCAGCTTTACCGAACCGTTTGCATCGAGCTCGAAGTCGCGGCCGCTGGCGCTGAAATTGTCGATTCGCATCAGGCCTTTGGAGACCTTCGCCTCCAGAACGATTTGTCCTACCTGGGCGGCCGGCAGCGCTACGCCCTGCAGCTCGGCCTTGCCGTCACCGAGCACCACGTTGTCGATTTGCAGCGCTAGTTTGCCATCGGCTTTGGAGAACCTTCCGGCCTTGGGCGCCAGAGTGACTGAACCGCTCGCGCTGCCGCGGATGGGTATGCCCTGAAGCATGCTCGTAAGTGGTTCGATGTCGCCGAGCTGGGCTCCTGCGATCTCGACGCTCACATCGCCACTGTCGCCGTACGGCACCGAGCCACTGAGCTCGCCGCCGAACGCCTCAGCTCCGAAGTCGATCATCACGTCGCCGACGAGCAGCGGCAGTATGCGTACCCGCGCCGTGACCCGGTTGATGGTGATCACGCTCGGCTTGCTGGGCTTCTTCTTCCCTGCGCCCATCGAC
The DNA here is from genome assembly GCA_964599485.1 of uncultured Polyangiaceae bacterium. Taxonomy (GTDB): domain Bacteria; phylum Myxococcota_A; class Polyangia; order Polyangiales; family Polyangiaceae; genus JAPYTK01. The sequence continues at coordinate 9,246 of CAZRGL010000087.1, read as the reverse complement.
GCTAGCGAAGAGAGCGCGGCGCGCTTCTTCTTGCGCTCAGGCTGAGGGAAGATGGTTAGCTTGGCGTTCTTCACCTCGACGCCACTCAGCCAGTATGTATCGAGCTCACCGATCTGTAGTCGCATCGGTTGCTCGTTCGGCCGTAGTCGCTTTCCCTCACGCTGGATCCGATCGAACTCGGCGACGATGCGGCCTTTGAGCTGATCGACCGGGAAGGTCAAGTAGCCGAAGAGCGCCAGGCAAAACAGGTAGAACAGCGGATAGAGCGCCAGCTTGGCGAATCGCAACAGCTTGGCTTTCATAGCGGCTGCCCTTTCGCTTTGCTCCGTGCTTTGCTCTTGCTCTTCGATTTGCCCTTACCCTTGCCCTTGCCACGTTCTGTTGGCTTCGATTTCTTGTCGAAGGCCGAAACTGCCAAGGTGACGTCCCACAGATCGGGAGCCGTGGCGCGCTTGGTGATTCTCAGGCGGCTGATGCTGACCGGGTGACCCGAGTTCTTGATGTCCTCGAGCATCAGGGTCAGAGGCTTGAGGTTGATCTTGCGCAGCTTGACCAGGGTGTGGCGCTCCACATAGCCCTTGGTTGGGGTCTGGATATCTGGCTGATCTGTGCTCTCGGGTACTTCGAGGCCTTGCTTTCGGGCGCGCTCCTCTATGAATGAAGCAAGAGGAGGGGCGGGCTGAGCGTAGCGAAGGGCCAGCGCGTCCTTCTGCTGACGTCGCAAGGCGAGCAGCTTGCCGCTGACCTCCATGCGCTTGAGCACAGCTCTGATGTTGTCGCTGTGCTCCCGCGCTTCGGCCAAATCGAGGTAGACGTAGGCAGGACCGCCGATGAGCACTGCGGCGCCGAAGAGCACACCGAGAAGGAGCAACAACTTCTGCTCACGAGGTGACATCTTCTCGAGCTGATCGCGGAGGCTCATCGGCTCTTTCCTTTCGTGCTCTTGGCGCCCTTCTTTGGGCTCTTCTTCTTGGCGCCCTTCTTCGTCTTCTTCTTGGCGGCCGAGCAGCGTGCTTTGAGATCGAGCGTGTACTTCTGCCGGTTGTCACGCTTGAGCTTGGTGGTGCGGCTGATGTTCACTTCTTTGAAGCATTTGTGCTCCTTGAAGATCTTGGCCACCGCATGGGCGTCATCGATGCTCGGCACGACTCCTTTGATGGTCAGATCACCTCGGTTGAAGTCGAGATCAGCAATGTCGTGAACAATCGTGTTGGGGATCTTTCCGGTCTGCAACAAGACATCCCAGGCGTCGACTTTGGGCATGGGGTCGCCGGTTTTTCCGGCCACCGCCGCGTCGAGCCACTCGTCTACGAGCTTGGGGTTGCGCGTCTCTTTTCCGAAATGTGCCTTGGTGCTCACTGCGAGCTGCTCTTCTAGGGAGGCTCGCTCGGAACGCAAAGCACGCATTTCGGCAAACACCGAAAAGCCGAAACTGACCAAGATGGCGGCGAACAAACCCGCAAGCAATGGCGTCTTGTCGCGAAGGAACTGATAGCTCTGCTGCGTCTCGAGCGGTCCTTGGCGCAGGTTGAGATCGGCGCCGCTCCGTGAAAGACCGAGCGCCAGCCCGATGGCTTTGGCGTAGCGGGCAAGCTGCACCTCTTGACCTGCGTTCAGCTCATCGAGGGCCAGCTTGGGCAGGTCCCTGACTCTGATGTCCAGCTCGTCGCGCAAAAAGGACTCGATGCCTGGAGTGCTGCGGCCGCTGCCGACGACGATTAGCTCCTGTAGTTTGGCTCCCCCCTCGCTGCGCCAAGCAGCCAAGGTTTGACGCAGCTCGCGAGCGAGCATGCTGGCGTGTGTTGGCAAGCCCGCCACGCCGCGGGATAGCGAGCGGCCGAAGCGCGGCTCTCCACCGTGGAGGACGACCACGTCGGCATGCTGCTCGCCGATGTCGAGCAAGGCCACAGCGCTCGGCTGCCTCAGCTCGGGAGCGAGCTGTGCCAGGTTCGCCAGCGGTAAGGCGCCGAGGCCGACGCGTAGAGGCTCCTGACCGACTCCTCTGCGAGCCAGACCGATGCGATCTCGTACCTCCTCGGTGTAGGCCACACCTGCCAGGATGGGCAGCGTTTTGGGCTCGTCCAGGCCCTCGACGTGACGCAGCCGCCGGTGGTCCATGACTGCATCATCGAGCTCGAAGGGTAGGGTCGCTTCCACCTCGTAGGACAGTACGTTGGCCAGCTCCTTCTGGGCCGCCGCGGGCAGGGCGAGTCGCCGCAGGAAGGAGCGGGCTCCGTCGACCGCCGTGGCGCAGGCATCAGCCTTGAGGCCGACGCTCGCAGCACGCAGCGCCGCGCTGGTGGTGTCGTGGTCGCTGAGGCGCTCCTCGCGAAGAGCGACCAAACTGGTGCGTCGGTAGCCTGTTTTCAGGAGCGCTACACGCACACAGCTCGCCGTGATGTCGATGCCGAGCCACTTAGCCACGGGCAGCCTCCGAGATTCGAACACCGACCGCGCGCCACAAATCAGCTGCACTGGCGCGAGCGCAGCGGTTTATGCCGGGCGAGGATTGTCGGATTAGGGTCAATTGCCTGTTCATTACTGTACCTGCCAATAGACGATCGCTCCTCCTGGATTTGAGTTGAGCGCCGCTAGCATGTCTTCTTCCGTGCTCGATTCGCCGGAGCTCGAGCTGTCCGTGCCGCCCGAGGTCGCCGCCGCCATGCTTCCCGTGTAGCCGGGCAGTCCAGGACCGAGGCCGCCTGCGGCAGCGAGCTGGCTCAAGGACTTGGCTTTGCGGAAATCGAGCACGGCATGGATGGATACACGGGTCTCACGGTGGCGTCCCGGCACCACGCCTTCGGCATAGATGCTGAACATCTTGCTCTTGGTGGTGACCATCTTGCGCATCTCGGAGTCGCTCTTGAACTGCACCGGTTTGACGCCGAGCTGCGTGAGCCATGGTCCCACCATACCGGCGCCCTTCATGGTGTTGACGAAGTCTTTGGAAGAGCCGAACAGTGGTGCGCCGGCGGTGAAGCCCTTCACCAGGCCAACGAAAGACAGGAAGCTGGCCGCTTGTATCGGGTCCAAACACATCTCAGCGGTGGGGGCGCCAGCGCACACCAGGGCCAACAGGGTTTGGGCGTTGGCCGTGTTGACGTTGATCTTGCCTTGACCCCAAACGGTCATGATGCGCTTTTTCGGGTCGCGTGGATCGGGATCGACGAAGGTCGCCCAGAAGTCATCGCCCATGCCGCGAACCAACCGTAGCTCTTCGAGTGAGTCGTAGGCGGCGTTCTTGCGGAAGTAGGGCAGGCCCAGCCCTTGATAGTAGTTGTCCTCCACACCACCCGAGACAGGCCCTTGGGCAGTAGGATCGCAGGGCTCGAGGTCCTCGTCAGAGTCGGCCCAATCGATGATGGCGCCGCAAATGGCTTGCCGATCGCTGTGCTGGTCATCCGCGTCGGGCTGCTCGAACAAAGGGTTGTACTGAGGGGGCGCGAGCAGGCCGAGGATCTGTTGCGACAGCCGAGTGCGCGAGATGATGTCACCTCGGGCAGCGGTGTTGACGTTGAGCTTGCTGTCTTCGTCGATGACCACCACTTCGAAGCTACCGTTATCGCCCAAGCCCAGGTTCTCGCCGGAGCCGACGTCCACTCCAGCCAGCGCCTGGAAACCCTCGGCACCAGCGGCGTTATTGAACAAACCGAGGACCTGGTCGGAGAATTCCCAGATGGGGATCTGGGGCGGCTTGCCGCCCTTCATGAGCAGCATGAACATGGGCGCAATGGCCTTGCGAACCGTTGGCTCGGTGGCGATCAGCATGCGTGCTAGGTTGATGGCGCTGCGCGCGTGGTATTCCGCCTTGAGCCGGTCGCGCTCCGCGATTGCGGCCGAGAATGAAGTCGCGCTCTCTTGCTGAACCTCGGTCAAATACACCGTGAGCAGGACCAGCGCGAGCAGCACCGTGACCAACGCCAAGCCCCGCTCCCGCCGGCGGCGGGAGCGTTTCTTTCGAGCAAGGACAACACAGGCGCGCATGTCGAGTCAGTTCCCCGTGGCAAACTGGATGGGTAGCTGCATGGCAACCACCGCTTTGGTTTGGAAGGTGATGGCCCTGCCGCCGGGGCCGTCAGCGAGCACCAACCGTATCCACACTTGTGATGGGAGGCGGCCGGGTTGGGCGGCGGGTTGGGTGCTGTCCCAGGTCTCGATCCACTCACCGGTCAGTGGATCGAGGTATTGGAAATCGAGCTCTTCTACGTTTGACGCCATCACCTGGATGATGCCGCCGCGGTCGGGCTCTTCGTCGATTTGCTTGGAGATGCGGCGGACGAGGTCGTAGCCGTTGCCATCGGGGTTGCGAGACAAGAAGTAGGACAGCTCGGCCTGGTCAGACTCGTGCGAATCTCGGCGTAAGCGCCGGTTGGCAAAGGAGGTGAAATCCACTCGGTCGGGCCTGCCGTTGGCACCGACGAAAGCGGTTTCGCGGCCGCCCTGTTGTTGCAAGAAGTTGCGGTGCGCCGAGATGAATGCGCTGCTCAGCTCGCGGCTCATACGCGACAAGGCGGTTCGTCCTTCGAGGTAGCGATCGCCGACGTGAATCATGCTCGCGCGCGCGTTCGACATGCCCCGAAACGACGAGTAGATCAGCATGCACACCAGCGCGATCACGCCAATGGAGACGAGCACCTCGATGAGGCTGAAGCCACGCTGCCGGCGTCTCGTCATCGGCTTGCTCCTGTTGAGCTGGAGCCGGAGGTCGAGGCGCCCGAGCTCTCATCATCCTCGTCGATGTCAGGTGGTGGCGGCTGCGGCTGGGTGATCCACTGGACGATCTCGAAGTCGTAAACCCGGCTGCCCTCCTGCCAGCTGACGATGACGCTGGCGCGCCGCGTGCTCGCTTCGAAAAGGGCCTTCAGATCCGGGTACACCATGCCCATCACCATGGCTGCGAGTCCGCTCATGCCGCCCGCTGCCATTCCCGCCAGGTCGCCGCCGCCGCCGCTGAGCGCGCTCGTGATTTGGCTCAAGTCACCGGTCGCGGGCGGAGCTGTTGGCCCCCCTTCGCTGCCGTCCGCCGGTCCTTTCAATAGGCTGCCCATGGCGCCCAGGTCCATGTCGGTGTCCAGATCGAGCTTGCCGAGCTCAGGATCGGGAAAGACCGGCTTGCTGATGGTCCACTCGCAGGAGATGTTCGAGTCGTCGTTCTCGCAGCAAGCGCCGCTGGCTGTCTCGTCGAGCTCGGTGAAGCCGTCGCGCTGCAACTGCTCCTCGATCTCGCTCATCTTGCAGCGCGCCAGGCCCACCGCCAAGCTGAGGTTGCGGGCGTGAGCGACGCCGGCCACGGCGCTGAATTGGGCCGAAAGGATGGCCGTGAGACCCAAGCCGAGGATGGCCACGGCGACCATCACCTCGAGGACGGTGAACCCTCGTGAGGCAGGGACTGCTCGCTTCTTGCCTGCCCTCAGCATCATCAGAACCCCGTGTCGTCCCGCTCCGACTCCTCTTCGTCGGTGCGTGGCCGCGGCATCTCGATCGGCCCGCGATCGATGGCGATTTTGCCGGTCAGTGGTGAGAGCACCTGGACGGTCATCACCTTGTTGTCTTCGGCGTTGTTGTCATTGCCCAACATGACCTGGATGGCGGCGCGCTCGGTCTGCCCGCCGGGCCAGAAGTAGAGGTAGACACGTTCTTCGGTGACAGGCTCTTCCTCGTGGGCCACCTCTATTTGGCGGAAGTACACCGACTGGGGCAGCTCGCGTGCGGTGCCTTTTTCGGTCTGGAAACCCAGGGTCTTGACGTGCTGGAAGCTGGCCCGCGGGGCCCGCGGGCCCTCGAGGATCTCCTCGGCAGCGGCGACCGCTTCCTGCTCGATCTCATCAGCCCCCGCAGCCCCGCCGGTGCGCTCGCCATGCTGCAGCAGCATCCGGCCGGCAGACTCTTCGATGGCAATCGTCCGTGACGCAAAATCGAACACCAAACGGGTGGGGCGCGAAGTTGCGTTGGCGTGATTGTACGCTGCACGGACCGCGCCGGCGATCAGTGTGGTGGACTGGCGTAAGCGCGCTGAGCGCAGCAAGCCCATGCCCAAGAAGGCCATGCCTGCTAGTACGGCGACCAAGGCGATCGCCACCAAGGTTTCGATGAGGGTTACAGCTCTGCTTCCCGCCCGGCTGTGCCCCTTGTTGTGGCGGCGTTTCTGCGGCGCGGAGCTAGGGGACGGCTGAGCGACAACTGGCTGCACCATCGTGAGCGATCCAGCCACGGGCGCCTTGTCCTTCGAGCTCCGGCCCGCACCCATCCGGCTAGCCCTCGCCAGCCCCGGCCGCCGAGCCTGCGTAGATGTCGTCCTCTGTGCCCTCCTGCTTGTCAGGGCCAGGTGAGGTTACGGTGATGTCGTCTTCGCCGCAGGAGATCGTGTAGGGCTGGCCCCAAGGATCCTCGGTGTCACCGGCCGAATCGAGCTGTCGCTCGGCGATCAACACCTGCACGGTTGGACACTCGGCGTTGTTGAGCGCGACGTATTGCGTTGCGACTTGGCGAATGTTGCGCGCCGTCGTCGTGGCGGTCTTGACCTTCGCCTCGTTGTAACGGGGGATTACCAAGAAGCTCACCCCGCCGGCGATGAGCGCCATGATGGCGACCACGATCAAGACCTCGACCAGGGTTACGCCGCGTTTGCCGGCACGCGAGGCGGATCGCAGTAGTCTCTTGATGCGCTCCTCAGGCGGTGGCCCTTGAAGGGCCAGCTGGTCGCGCTTGTCGTCGAGTCGGGTCAGGTCAATCCTCATCATGCTCATGACGTCCTCTCTCATTGCACCCGGTCGAGTCCGCGCATGTCGCCGCTCGGGCCGAAGCTCACCAGGTCGTAGCTCTCGGGGTTTCGCCGCCCAGGGCAAGTGAGCTGCAGTGCTCGGCCCCAGGCGTCGTAGGGTTTCACTTTCAAGTAGCGCTCGTCTTGGAGCGCTTTGAGCGAAGGGGGACACTTGCTGTTGTGATCTGCCCGGTACGCGTCGACCGCATCGCGCACCACCAACAAGGTAGCGCGGGTGGCGCGTTTGCCCGTTCGGGTGCGTTCCCTCGCTCCGAAGATCAGCAGCAGCACCATCATCGCGACGCCAGCGAGCAACGGGCGTGAACGCATCCAAGGCATGCGCAACAGCTCGCCCCGGCGCTCCCAGGGGAAGAATATCGTCCGTTCTTTGCGTCGCCGCGACATGGCTCAATCCACGAACTCACTCATTTGGACCATGGGCATCAGGATCGCGAACGCAATGAAAGCCACCGCTCCGCCCATGATCACGATGATGATGGGCTCGAGCAAACTGGTGAGCATCTGCACCCGGTTGTCGACCTCGGAGTCGTAGGCGATGGCGACGTTTTCGAGCATCTCCTCGAGCTCACCGCTTCGCTCGCCGATGGCAATCATGTGCGTGACCATGGGGGGAAAGCGCCCACTCGCTTTGAGCGGCTCGGCGATGCTCTGCCCCTCACGGATGGAGCTCGTCGCCTCTTCGACCACCTTCTCGAGCACGGCATTGCCAAGCACGTTGCGCACGATGCCCATGGCCGGCAGGAGCGCCACACCGGCGGCAAGTAAGGTCGAAAGGGTCCGAGAGAACCGGGCGATGGCCACCATCATGACCAAGCGCCCGAAGATGGGCATGTTGAGCAAGAAACTATCGACCCGCAGCCGGCCCTCGGGCGTTCTCTTCCAGCGGCTGAACGATAGATAGCCAACCACAAAACCGGCCAGGATGAGCCACCAGTACTTGCTGGTGAAGGTGGACACCATGATCAGCAGATCGGTGTACCAAGGCAGGGCCTTGTCCATGCTCTTGAAGATGCCGACGACTTTGGGCACGACGCTCGCCATCAGCACGCTGATCATCAGCACGGCGATGATGAGCATCAGCACGGGATAGGCCAGCGCACTGGTTACCTTGCTCTTGAGCTTGGCCTGTCCTTCCATGAAGCCAGTCAAGCGGCTCAGGACCTCCTCGAGGGTGCCTGAGGCTTCGCCGGCACGCACCATGTTGACGTACATGTGCGGGAAGATCTTGGGGTGTTCTTGCAAGGCGTCGGCGAAGGCCACACCTTCGCGGACTTGATCGCGAATGTTGGTCAGGGCCCGCCTGAGGCCGTCTTTTTCCACCTGATCGATGAGCGCTGTCAACGCTTCGAACAGCGGGATCTTGGCACGCACCAAGGTGGCCAGCTGGCGGGTCATGATGGCGACGTCGCTGACGTTCGGTCGACCGAAGTAGCGCTGAAAGTCGAGCGTTCCGCGCTTGTCTTCTTGGGCCTTCTTCTCTTCTTTCGCGGTGGTGAGCAGAATGCCGTCTTTGCGCAGCTGTGCGCGCAGGGCTTTGATGTTCTCGGCATCGCGCAGCCCGTCCACGCCCTTGCCGGTGCTCACCAAGATGCCGCTGTACTCGAAGACGGCCATGCGCTTAGTCCACGATTGAAGTCGTCGCCACCGAAACCGCGGCAGGCCTGCTCGAAGGAGGATGCTCTTCGATGATGTCCTCTTGTTTTGCTTTGAGCACCTCGCCGACGGTAGTGAGACCTGCCAAAACCTTGCGGGCGCCGTCGTCGCGAAGGGTGTCGAGGCCAGCGAGCTGCGCCGCCCGCTTGATTGCTTGGGCGTCAGCGTTCTGCAAAATGAGCGTGCCCACAGCGTCGTCGATCACGAGCAGCTCGTATATGCCGAGCCGGCCACTGAAACCATGGCCCGAGCATTCCTCGCAGCCGCCCGGTTTGTAGAAGATGGGCGAGGCACTCATCTGCTGGCCAGGATAACGGTAGTCGACACCTTGGGGCTGGTAGCGAGAGGACAGCCGCCGCTCTGCCTTCCATTGCAGCGAACGGTCGTCCAGGGCGAGCTGCTGCAGCTCATAAGCGCTGGGTTCG
>CAZRGL010000087.1:0-377 GCA_964599485.1 uncultured Polyangiaceae bacterium | reverse complement strand
TTGCAATTCGGGCAGAGCAATCTGACCAAGCGTTGGGCCAAGATCCCGAGCAGGCTGGAACGGACCAAGAACGGCTCTACGCCCATGTCTACCAGGCGCGTGACCGCTCCGGCGGCGTCGTTCGTGTGGATCGTGGATAGCACCAAGTGGCCTGTCAAAGACGCCTGGATGGCAATCTCGGCCGTCTCCTTGTCGCGGATCTCACCGACCATGATGAGCTCGGGGTCTTGCCGCAAGAACGCACGCATGGCGCCGGCAAAGGTCAGTCCGATGCCAGGCTTGACCTGCAATTGGCGGATCCCCCCGAGCTCGTATTCCACCGGATCTTCGGCCGTGAGGATCTTGCGGGTGGGCTCGTTGATGGGGTTGAGGCAGCC
>CAZRGL010000086.1:0-25389 GCA_964599485.1 uncultured Polyangiaceae bacterium | reverse complement strand
GCCGCCGAGCGGCGATGAGCTGAGTGATGCCGAGTTGTTCAAGAAGTACGCGCCCGCTGTGGTGTCCATCAAGATCAAGAGGGGCGGTTCCTTCATCGGAGGGGGCACGGGCTTCTTGATCGACACCAAAGGCCGCATCGCCACCAACTTCCACGTCATCGAGTCGGCCAAGGGTGGCGCGGAGATCGGCTTCAAGAACGGAGCGCGCTACGACGAAATCTGGGTTCTCGAGGCAGATTCAGCCGCCGACTTGGCGCTGCTGCAGGTCGATCTGACCGACCCCAAGGAGGGCGACCCGCCCGATGTCGAACCCGTAACCCTGGGCGACTCCGGTGACGTCGTCGTTGGCGAACGAGCCATCTCCATCGGCAACCCGCTCGGCCTCGAGCACACCCTCACCACCGGCGTGGTCTCATCGCGGCGCACGTACAAGGGCCGCAAGTGGATCCAGATGTCGACCCCCATCTCCCCCGGCAACTCGGGCGGACCGGTGTTTACCGGCAAAGGCCTGGTCATGGGCGTGACCACAGCGCAAATCCGAGGTGGCATGTTCGGCGGCGGCGCACAGAACCTCAACCTGGCTGTGCCCATCAACGAGCTCAAGAGCAAGCTCAAGCCGGATTACCCCAACCGCCGCAAGCTGGGCTCAGGCGGCCCGTCTTCTTCTTGGTAGTAGGAGCAACAGCGTGCGATCGAACATCGTCTTCGTCATCCTGATCATCATGCTCGGCGGCTTCGTCGCCGGTCTGGTGCTGCGCAGCCGCAGTCCGCACACCACGCCAGTGCTCGCGACGGCGAGCGCGAGCACTTCGGCCAACCCCGCCGTAAGCGGGGGAACAGCTGCCGCAAGCGCAAGCGGCAGTGCCAGCAACAGCGCCGCGACCAGCAAACCCGCGTTGGGACGGCCGCTGCGCGTGATCAGCCTCGGCTGGGAGCTGTTGGCACCGGGGATCATGGCCAACGACGGGGCCGACCCAGGCAAGAAGAGCCTCTTCAAGAAAGCCGGCCTCGAGCTCAAGCTCAACGCCGTCAACGAGGTCGCCAAGCTCGAAAATGCGCTGGCACGCGGCGGGGCCGACGAAAAAGGCGCCGACATCGCCTTGTTACCCCTGCAGCGCTTCGTGGCTTCGTACGAGCGACTCAAGGCGCTCAACCCGGTCATCTTCTTCGTGGTGAGCTGGTCGGACGGCCGCGACGTCGTGTTGTCGAAGCTAGAGTCATTCCAGAAGCTGCCCAAGCGAGGCGACGTCAGATTGCGCGGCGTCGCTGGGGCAGCGGCCAGCTTCGTGGGTTTGTTTGCGCTCGATCTCGCCGGCGTCTCGGTTGATCGCGTCAAGATCGTCGAAAAGAAGGGGGACATCTCGGCCATCACGCGCCGCGAAGCCAAGCGCAAAAGCGAGCAGGCGAGCGGCAACATCCTGCTGACCACCGGCGAGGCCTCGCGCTTGGTGCCGCTGGTGGCGATTGCCCAAGCATCGCTGGTTGACAAGCAACGCGGCCCGCTGACCACCTGGGCCAAGCTGTGGCTTCAAGGAAACAAGCTGGTGGCAGGTGAAGCCAGCGTGGCGGCACGCAAGATCGCCGCGGTCAAGGGCGCACCCGAGCCCCTGCAAGTGCTCAGTCGACTCAGCGAAATCGCGCCGGCTTCGCTCGCCGAAAACGCACACGCCGCCGGGCTGTCCGGACGTGGGGCGGTTACGCTCGAAGCGCTCTTTCAGCGTTCCTGGCGAATCTGGCGCGACGCCAAAGTGCTCACCATTCCGCCAGAGAAGGCCCCGGTCGATGGCAGCATCATCGCCACCCTCGTGCGTGCCAACACCGAGCTCGCGGCGCCCGAATCGAGCGGCACCAAAGACGGTGTACGCAGCAAGGACAAGCCGCTCGTCGTCCACCGCGCGCCCAAAGGCAAGCTCGACGAAGACAAGGTCGTCAACGAGATTGGCTTCATCGCTGGGGTCTTCCGACGCTCCCCGTTGCGGATAAGCGTGCACCCGCGCCACAGGGTGGACGACAAACTGACGACCAGCATCATCGAACGAGCCGTCGACCGTTTCGGTCTGGCTCAGAGCCGCCTGCTGAAGGGCAAAGCGCGCCCGACCGGCGGCGCAACTGCAACCATCGAAGTAATGCCCGTGCCGTGACCAGCGATCCGTACCGCAACGACGAAGATGAAGAAGGCTTGCCGCCGCGGCTGTGGCTGCCCGGAAGGCTGCTGGTGCGGCGAGACCGAGAGATCGAGCTGGGCGAGCAAGCAGGCTGGAGCGATGGCGGCAAGATTGAACGTTGGGCCTGTTCCATCAGCGTGGTTCAACGTGAGCAACTCGACGAAGAGACCATCAAACGACTGGGCGTGGTCGTCCCCAATCGGGTCGTGGACAACAGCCTCGCCCCCCACACGGCTCGTTGGCTCCGAGGTCAACCGCTGATCTGCGTCGAGCGAGAGCTGACCGGCTCACTCGTCAAAGCGGGTGTGCGCGTGTACCAAATCGGCTACGACCGCGGCAGTGAACGATTGACCTTTTCGGCTCGAGGCGCGGGACCGAGCTTCAATCTCAACGGACGCCATCCGGCGCGCTGGGTACTGCAGGGCCACGAGCCGCCCGATGAAGCCATCCGAATCGAGGAATCGCTCGGCGCGACGGTCATCGGACGCCTCCTGCGCGGGCTCAGCGGGGGCGTTCTCACCGAGAGCTCGGTCGATGGCACGCTCGACGCCCGCGAGCTGGTTCAGCCTGACTTTCTCTGGCCCGACGCGGCCACCCGCAAAATGCTGAGTGTCAAAGACAGCAGCGCGGCAGCATGTCGCCAGGAAGGCTATTGGAAGCAGGTCTACGAACGAGCCGACGAACACATGGATATGATGTCGGCGTTCTTACGCAAATTCGGCAATGCGCCCCAGGACACGTTGCGCATCACCGTCCCGGTCTACGGCGCGGTGGTCCGCTCAGACTTGCCCTCGCTCGACATCGACTGCGAGCAGCACGGAATCTCCTATCGAATAGGAGGTGACCAACAAGCTACGTTGCGGCTGCCCGCCATCACCCTGCACCACGTCGAGCACCACGACAACTGGCGCCCCGACCAAAGCCTGAAGCGCGGCGCCGGCGCAGCCGTGGCCTTCGGTCAGGAGCACCGCGCCCAGCAGAGCCGGGCGCTTTGGTTGGCCATCGCCTCGGTGGCCCTGTTCGGCGCTGTCATTTGGTGGCTTCTGGTCTGACCTGGCCCGCCGACGCTGCGAGCAGGCAACCGGAAACGCAGAAGTGTCGTTGTGCCCCTCTCGGCGCGCACGGTTTGCGGCGTTTTTCGCAACATCGCTTTGTTTCGTGCGCCTCGTGTTGGTTGGACTTGACAAGCGCCTCCAGCCGTCGGATTAGCATATGGCTCGGGGGTCGATCCACGCATCAACGCAACACGATGGTTGCGTCGGGCGAGATCGGCTGCGACGCGCTTCTGCCGCCTCGCGACAAGAGGAGATCATCATGGCGACATTGCAAGAAAAACTGAAAGAGCTCATCCCCCAATGGCGCGCCGAACGGGCGCGGTTGCTCAAGGAAAAGGGCGCAACGGATTTATCTACCTGCACAGTTGCGCAAGCCTTCGGCGGCATGCGCGGTGTCAAGGGGATGGTCTGCGACACCTCGGTGGTGGAGGCCGACAAGGGCCTGTTCATCCGAGGAAACCATCTTTCCGACATCGAGCACCTCTGGCCGGAGCAGACCTTCATCCTGCTGCTCACCGGCGAAATCGAAGAGCTCGACAGCGAGATGGTCAAAGCCTACCAGCTCGAGATGGATCGGCGCGCGCCGCTGCCCCAGTACGTTCTGGACGTGCTGGCTGCGATGCCCAAGGACAGCCACCCGATGTGCATGTTCAACACGGGCATTTTGGTGATGGAGCGCGAGTCCACGTTCCGGCAGTGGTACGACAAGGGCACCAAAAAGCAGGATTATTGGATTCCCATCTTGGACGACGCGCTCGATCTGCTGGCCAAGCTGCCTGGGCTCGCCGCCGCCGTCTACCGTATGCGCTACGGCAAAGGCAGCGCGATCCCATGGACCCCGGGTCTGGACTGGGGGGCGAACTACGCCAACATGCTCGGGATCAACGACCCGACGGGCAACTTCGCCAAGCTCATGCGCTTGTACCTGCACTTCCATTGTGACCACGAAGGCGGCAACGTCAGCGCCAACACCTGCCACACGGTGGGCTCGGCTCTGTCCGATCCGTATTACGCAGTCTCGGCAGGCCTCAACGGGCTGGCTGGACCGCTGCACGGCTTGGCCAACCAAGAGTGCCTTGGGTGGATTCTCAAGACGATGGAGAAGTTCGGCGGGGTGCCCACCGAGGAGCAAATCCGCGACGATGCTTTCGCGACCCTGCGCTCCGGCCAAGTCATCCCCGGCTATGGCCACGCCGTGCTGCGGGTAACCGATCCGCGCTTCGCCGGCTTCAACCGCTTTGGCAAGAAGTACCTGTCCCACGACCCCGTCTTCCAAACGGTCGACCGAGTGTTCGAGGTCGTGCCCAAGGTCCTGACCGAGTTCTCCGAGGAGCGGGTCAAGGCTGGCAAGAACCCCATCGCCAACGTGTGGCCCAACGTCGACGCTGGCTCGGGCGCATTGCTCTACCACTTCGGCCTGACCGAGTTCCCGTATTACACGGTGCTCTTCAGCGTCTCGCGCGCCATGGGCATGCTCTCGCAGCTCATCTGGAACCGTGCGGTCGGTAGCGCCATCACCCGACCCAAGTCCGTCAGCATGAAGTGGCTCGCTGAGAACGTCTAGTAGCAACGCTCTTCCAAGCAAGCCGACTGAAAACAAGCGGCTCCGTCCTACAAAAGGCGGAGCCGTTCGTTTTTTTGGGCCTCACTTGGTCGCGAAACTGTCAAGCTTCTCCCCCAACGACCTAGCGGGTTGGTCGAGAGGTTTCGAAGCTCGTCACAGAGCCAGGTATCAAGCAATATGGAGTCTCCGTTTCAACAACTCATTCTTCGCGTGCGAGAGCTCGCACACGACGCCCCCGAGCAAGCGCCGGGCCTGCTCGATGAGGTGCTCGCTTTTCCACAAGACGAGCATGAGGACGGTGCCGAGCGGGACGTTGCCGTCATCGAGATGCTGGCCGAGCGTCTCATGGGCGAGGCGCTGCTCAGGTTGATTTCACTGTCGACCCTCGAGGAATTGGCTCAGCGGTGTATCGCCCGTTTGCGCGCCGACGCAGATCCAGCCCTCGACACCCGCCGCAGCACCCACAAGCTGCTCGATGTCCTGCGACGTAGCACGCTGCTATGTCGAATCGCCGAGGCCGGCACCACAGAGCAATGGGCTCAGACGATATTGTCACTGGTCGAGCTGTCACACTTCACGGTCGGCCAGCTCTTTTCGCAGCGCTGCGAAAGCTTAGGGGCCCGACCTTTGTTTCAGGTACCGCGACAGCGGGGCCCCCAAGCGGTCAGCTGGCGCCGCGCTGCCAGCCAAATCGATCTGTATGCCCGTGGCTTGCTCGCCGGCGTCGGACCGCAGCCAGTGCGACGACTGGCTGTCTTGTCGCACAACCGCTTAGAGGTCGCGTTGCTAGACCTTGCTTGCTTGTCCAGTGGCATCGTCAACGTCGTCATTCCAGCAACCGCTACAGAACACGACGTGGCCTACATTCTGGAGCACGCCGAAGTCGACACGGCGGTTGTATCCAACCGCAAGCAGCTGTCCAAGGTGCTCAAAGCACGTGAGCATTTGCCTACGCTGAAGACCATTTTCGCTATTGATGCCGACGCCGCAACAGCGCGAGGCGTGCTCAAGCTCGATCAGCTCTTCGAGCTTGCCACGGGGCTGCCTCAAGAGGAGTTGCTCGCGCAGCGTGAGGCGGTTCGCATCGATGCGTTGGCGACCATCATGTACACCTCAGGTACGACGGGCACGCCGAAGGGGATCTGCTTTTCGCAGCGAAACATCGTCTTCAAACGATTTGCTCGCGCCCTGGCACTGCCGGAGATTGGTGAAGAGGACCGGTTTCTGGCTTACTTGCCGCTCTTTCACACTTTTGGGCGCTTCCTCGAGATGATGGGCTGCGTGTTCTGGGGCGCAACCTATTGTTTTGCCGAGAGCCCAGCCATCGAGACGCTCTCTCGTCAAATGCGCGAGCTCGAAGCCACTGTGTTCATCAGCATCCCGATGAAGTGGATCGAGCTGTACGAGCTGGTCAAGCAGAAGGTGGATGTCGAGGGGGCGAGCCAAGAGGAGATTCGAAGCGCCTTCGAGCTGGTTTGTGGCAACAAGCTACGTTGGGGTCTGTCGGCCGCAGGCTACCTCGATCCAGAGATCTTCCGCTTCTTCCAGCGCAACGACGTCGAGCTCATGAGTGGGTTCGGCATGACCGAAGCGACCCGTGGCATCCCCAAGAAGCCCCCCGGCAGGTACCAGGATGATTCGCTCGGCGGCGCCTTGCCTGGCATCGAGCTGCGTCTGGCAGAAGATGGCGAGCTGATGATTCGGGGCCCCTACGTCATGATGGGCTATCACGCGCCTGCCGCCGAGCAGCCCGCAGCGTTCGACGAGCAGGGCTGGTTCCACAGCGGTGACATCATGGAGAGCGACGAGGACGGCTTCATCCGTCTCGTCGACCGCAAGAAGGAGATCTACAAGAACGTCAAAGGTCAGACGATCGCGCCTCAGAAAATCGAGAACCTGTTTCGCGACTTTCCGCTGATCGGCCGCGTGTTCTTGGTGGGCGATCACCGCGCCTACAACACGGCGTTGATCTACCCCAATCCACACTGCGAAGAGGTGGATGTCGGCAAGCTCTCACCAGGTGAGCTCAAAGACCATCTGCGCTCTGCGGTAGTGAGCGCCAATGCTTTTTTGGCCCCTTACGAACGCATCGTGGACTTCGCAGTCATCGACCGTGACTTCGACGCCGAGCAGGGCGAGCTCACGCCGAAGAACACCTACCGACGCAAGAACATCGAGCGCAACTTCATCGAGGTGGTGCGTGAGCTCTATCGCCGCGCCACAATCCAGACCGCTCATGCAGACGTAACGGTTCCCAATTGGCTGGTCCAAGCCCTGGGCATCACCACCACAGGATTGCAGATCGACGGCGACCACCTGCTGCTGACCGAGCTCGGCACCAAGCTGCTGATCAAACGGACCACAGATGAAACCGTCTTGGTTGGCTCCACGCGATACCAGCACCCCCGGAAAGCTGTGAGCCTCGGCTTCTTGCTATCGGATCCGCGCTTGTGGCTCGGCAACGAGCAACTCGTAGCGTTTGCGCCATTGGACATGACCATCCGCAACCGTCGTCGCAAACGCACGCTTCAGGTCGAATGGCTGGGGCCGGTCACGCCACATCAGACCTCCGAGGCTGAGCGCAGCACGGCGCAAGCGTTGCTCTCGAAGGCCGACATCGAGCTGCTCGACTTGCACCTGGCCGCCATGCTGCTGCAAGCCGAGCGTGTTCAAGATGCTATTGTCGCCATTCGCGTGCTCGAGCATGCGCTCGACGTCGACACGGGCGGCGTCGCGGAGGCCGCCCGGCACGTGTTGCGACGGGCCAGCTTTTGCCCGGAGCAGGAAGTTCGGGGCCGCGCTTTCCAAGTGCTCGTCGCCAGCGAGACAACAGCGCGCTATCGGCAGACCTTGGCCGCGTTTCTCAGCGGGCCAAGCAGCGCCCTCGACGCAGACACCATCGCTGTGTTGGTACAACGCAACCTGTCGATTGAGCAAATCGATGCCTTCATTGCGGTAACCGAACAGCGCTGCGCAGCAGCAATCGACAGTCCCGAGCAGCTGCCGTCGGCAGTGACGCTGCTCGATTTTCTGGCCGAATACGGTGCCGCTCATCCCACCCGCTACCGACCCCTGCGTGCCTTCTTCACACGGGTCAGCATGTTGGCTGATTCGCCGCAGGTCCGCAGCGCCGCCAGCGACGCCCGCCAGCGGATGGAGGACGGATTTCGCAGTTGGTTGGGCACGCCGCGCCGGGTCGCGGTCGATCCAGAAACAACGCTCGAGTACCGCTGGGAAGACGTGGTCGCATTCTCTGACGATGTGGACCGCGAGGCTCAACAGCGCATCCTGGGCGCGATTCGCAACACGGCAATGCTGGCCGAGGGAGCTTTTCTGTTTGCCGGCGGCGCAACGATTCGCTTGGAAGACATTCTGCCGAGCGGTGTGTGGATCCGCTTGCTCGGCAGCTCCCGCGGCAAGTCGGTTTATCGGGTAGCGATCAAGACACGCTTGCGCGAGCAGCTCGATCTCGCGGTGAATCTCAACCGCAGCCTCTCAGCAGCGGAGGTTGCCGAGGAGATCAACTGGCTCATCATCTGCGCCGAAGCTGGCGAGCGCAGACCCTTGGTCGAGGATTTTGGTGGCTACTGGGACGACTATGGACTCTGGACTGAGGAGTTCATTCCGGGCCAGACACTGGACCGCGCCCTCAAGCGCCTCTCGCACAAACCCAGCGACGAAACCTGGTTCACGGGCGTATGGCCGTTCGCAGCGTGGAGCGCGCTGAGCACCTACGTAGACTTCTGGAACCGTACGGGCCGGCGTTTCGTGGTGTCCATGCCGACACCAGCCAGGGTCATCGTTCCGATGCACGATTACCACGTCGGCTCCAGACTGGTGAGCATCTCGGAGCGCGAACCTTTCCAATCGCTCGGCGCCTTGCTCCAGACCCTGCGAGATCAGTTCGTCGCTCGTGTCGAGACCGAGCATCCTCGCCTGCGCAAGTTGGTGGAGTGGTCGATCATCTTCTCGGCGGTGCTCGAGGCAGTGGGCGAGAGCGAAGGCAAAGCTCTGCTCGAAGAGGCGCAGTCCGAAGAGCTGGTGGCGACCAACACTGAAATGGCCACGGCCCTCGAGAGGTTCTTGCGCTCAGTTCGCGAGCTGGGTTTCTTGCCACTGCGACTGTTCTTTGCCGCAGAGCGCTACCGACGCTGGGAGCAGCTCAATCCAAGCGCCACCCACGCAGCCCGCGCGAGCACAGTGCATCAGCTCTACAAGAGCTACGGCCTCGCTGGCTTGCAAGACAGCTATCCGGAAGCACGCACACGCTTCTTCCGTGAGACGGTCTTCCGCGACGCTTCGACCCCTCTAGCTGAAGGACTCGAGGACGTCGTCGCCAAGCTGCGTCGCCACGAGCTCGCGCCCGACGAGCTGAGCGTGGGCATCGCAGATCTGCGAGCGCACTTGAAACTCGATACGGCCGAGGACTACTTCCTCGCACGCTTGTCCTATCCACACCTCAAGCCAGAAGACGAGGCCAGTTACGTCGCAGCAGGCGCGGGCGGCACGCAACTCAGCGAGATGGTGGTAACAGTGCAGGACAAGGAGGGTCGCCCCTTCCACATCCGACATGCGCTCAGCCCCAAAGAGATCGCTAAGCTCCACCGCCTGTTTCTCACCGCCAAGCTACCGGTGCACTTCCGACCCGAGCACCGCTTCTTGGTGGCCATCGGTGTACGTGGACACATCATCGGTGGCTTGTTCTACGAAGAGAACGCCGAAGCACGAACCGCGCACATGGAGAAGATTGCCGTGGTCGAGCGCATACGTGGTCAGGGCATCGCCCACGCGCTGCTCGAAGAGCTGTGCAACCGCCTCGAGAACGCAGGTTATCGCGCGCTGACGACCGGCTTTTTCCGCCCGCAGTTCTTCTATCGTTACGGTTTTACCGTCGAACGGCATTACGCCGGATTGGTACGCTCCTTCGAGAAACCCGAGCCCGAGCAGAGCTGACCATCGAGGCTCGCATGGACCTCGGCTCTGCAATCGTCTACGCGGCCCTCAAAGGCACAACCACCGCTCTGCCCCTCTCCGACAGCGGACATGAGCTGGCGGCGCGCATCTGGCTCGGTGGCGATGGAAAGCTGCCCGCGCTAATGGCCGTCGCGCAGCTCGGTTGTCTGCTGGCTTTTGTCGTGGTGGTGCGTGAGCGGTTGGCAGCAGCGTTCGGCGAAGGGATCCGGGGCATCGCGCGACCCGCCAAACTGCAAAGCACCGTGGGTGGGCGTGATGCGACCGCGATCGTCGTCGCTGCGCTGAGCGCAGTGTTGAGCGAGGCGGTGACTCGGCATCTGTCCTCGCCGTTGAACGAGGTGCCGGTGGTGGTTGGATGCGGACTGATGCTTGCCGCTCTCGCGCTGGCGAGCACCCTGCTGGCACCTGCACCACACCACATGTGTCCGGGGCTGGCGGGCGCAGCGTTGGTCGGCCTGGCCTACGGGCTGGCTTCCTTCCCAGGCGCGTCGCGCATTGGTGCTGCGTTTGTCATACTCTGTTGGCTCGGGGTCAGTCGCTGGCGGGCGGCCGAGCTGGCGATGATGATCGCCGTACCGGTGATGGGTTGGCAGACGGTACGTTTCTTTGCATTGCGCCGCAGTGACAGCGTCGGATCGCTGACCGCGCTGACTGTCACCGAGCTCGTTGCAGTTCTGGTGGTAGGTTTTCTGACGGCGCGGCTCGCCGCCAGCGCTTGGCAGAGCTTGTGCGAGCAGCGCCGCACTGCCTTGCTAGCGCTCTGGCTAATCCCTTTGGGATTGGCCCTGATCGCCTACGGTAAAGCGCTTCCCGAGCCCCATGCGACCGCTCCGATCACCCAGCCACAAAATGCAACACGGCGGTCGGGGTAACCCAACCGCCGCGCTCAGCCGCTGCTCAAAGAGCAGCTAGCTTTTGACTCAGAGACTCAGCCTTCGGCCTTGGCCTCAGCAGAAGCTGAAGCTTCGAGCTTCACGGAGAAGTCGACCTTGGCTTCGAGATTCGCTTTGAATCCGGTCAGCTCTTCAACGGCGCAGGTGACCTCAGGCAGAGCCGTGAGATCGGTAGCAAGCTCGGTCACGAGACCTTTGCCAGTTTCAATCAGCTTCGGCACCTTGCCGAAGAACATGATCTGACCCTTGGCAATACCGAGCAGCTTGGGCAGATGCACTTTGATCGCCTCGACGGTCAGGTCGAGATCAGCTTTGACATCAGCCTCGGCCTCGCACTTCGGCTCGATGGTGACATTGACCGAAACGGCTGCATCAGCGCCGCCCGAAGCATCACCACTTGCGCCATCCGAACCAGCACTGCCACCGATCGCAGCTTCCAAAGAAGCCTTGAGGTCGACGTCAGCCTTGAAATCGAAGGTGCACTTGCCCGTGGCTTTGAAGCTCTCGAAGTTCGCGGTCAGCTTGGCCAGAACGGCTTCCTCGCCGCCTTCGACCTTGAGCGCACCGGCCATTGCCTTCATCTCGGCGTTCCAGTCAGCTTGGAGCTTCTGAGCCTCCATGGTCGCCTCGACAAACGCCTTGGCGTTGCCCTTCAGCTCGGCCGCCAGCTCGCCCGTCTTGAACTTGCAGTCGCCCATGCCGGGAATTGGAAGGCCATTGCAGCCCATCGCCAACAGACACAACCCAACGTAGGGGGTCCAACTCTTGCTCATCGCGTCCTCTCCTGTCCTTTTCCGGGGTGCTACTGCAACCCCTCGCCCGATCCGCCCCCCCGGTGTCAACCAATGGCGCCGCTGGTTACGTTCGAGCTTTTGCGCTCTCCGAGCCTGGCTCGGAGGGCTGGGCACCGCGCGAGCGGTTCTGCCCCTTATGAAGTGTTAACTAGGCGGGATTCGTAGTGGATCTCAACTGGGCAGGCAAGAGACAACTGTAGGTACTTGCCCGCAGCCGCAGGTGGCAATCTGTAGCTCCCTCCAATAACGCGGTATCACAACCCACTTGAAAGAGATTTCCTTTTTCATTTCGCGCACATGACGGGGAGGGGCAGCGCCTCGTGAGCGTCGGGGTCGCGACTGGGCCAAGCGAACCGATTGGCACGACGCGTCAAAGCTTGGCGGCAGGTCTTGAATCTTGTTCACAGCCCGCCGAGCATGGAGCCAACATGACCGATGACAAGTCGACATACGCAGTGATCATGGCAGGTGGCTCCGGCACACGCTTCTGGCCAGCCTCTCGGCGGCTCAGGCCGAAGCAGCTGTTGCCCCTCGGCAGCGAGCTTCCGCTGATCCGCGAGGCGGTGCAGCGCGTGACACCACTATGTGGAGCAGACAACATCTATGTGGCCACCGGCGCGCACTTGGTTGAGCCGACGCTGGCAGCCGTACCAGAGCTTCGAGCCGAGCGTTTGTTGGTCGAGCCGGTGGGGCGCAACACTGCGCCGTGTATCGGCTGGGCTGCTGCCACGATTGCGCGCAACGATCCGGAAGCGGTCGTCATGGCGCTGCCCAGCGATCCGCACATCGAGGACGTCGATGGCTTTTTGCAGACCTTACAACACGCGGTCGACGCGGCGCGCGCCGGCACCATCGCAACGGTGGGCATCAAGCCGACCCACCCTGAGACGGGCTATGGATACATCGAAGCCGAGCCCGGCGACGGGGCTATTTGGCGGGTGAAACGCTTTGTGGAAAAGCCGAGCTTGGCCCGCGCCGAACAGTTCGTGGCGGCTGGAAGCTTCTTGTGGAACGCCGGCATGTTCTTCTTTCGTGCTTGCGACATGGTGGCGGCGATTCGCACCCATCTGCCTGCGCTCGCCGAGGGACTCGACGCCCTCGACCAAGCGGCGGCCGAGGGGCGCGAACAAGAACGGCTGAGCGAGCTATTCGGCAGCTTGCCTGCCGTGAGCATCGACACCGGCGTCATGGAGCACATGGACGATCTGGCGGTCGTTCCCGGCGACTTCGGCTGGTCCGATCTGGGCAGCTGGCTGAGCGTCAGTGACCTCGCCGTCAAGGACGCCCAGAACAACAGCGCCCCGGACGGGACCATCTTCGTCGACGCCCCAGGCAACCACGTCGTCGACATGCGCCCAGCCACCGACCACAAGCGCGTCATCGCCCTGGTCGGCGTAAGCAACCTGGTCGTAGTCGAAACCCCCGACGCCCTGCTGGTCGTCCACCGCGACGCCGCCCAACACGTCCGCCAAGTGGTAGACGCCCTAAAAACCCGCGGCGACACCGACCTAGCCTGAACACAAAACGCAGCCCAAAACCGCCCCACCCGAACTGCCACAGATACACGGCACCCCTGCGGCAGAAACACGGTACCAAACAGGGTACCGGTACCAGTCACCTGTCACTTAGCGAAATCCACATTTCGGAACCAACCAGTTCTAATCATTGCCTTTTTTGAGGCAGGAACTTGGTACCGGTACCAGTCACTTGTCACTTGTGGCGTTTGGGATTTGAGGGCATGCTGCGCCCGTGGCACGGAAACCCCGCATCGATTTTCCTGGTGCTTGGCACCATGTGACCCATCGCGGCGCGCGGCGAGAACCCATCTTCTTCGTCGAGCGCCATTGCCAGCTCTGGTGCGACTTGCTCCAAGACACGGTCGAGACCCGCGGCCTCGAGGTGCATGCGTTCGCGCTGCTGCCGAACCACTACCACCTGCTCGCTCGATCGGCTCGAGGCAACCTGTCGCGCGCAATGCGACACCTCAACCAGAGCTACTCCCGCGCGATCAATCGCGAGCGCGGCTGGGACGGGCCGCTGTTACGAGGCCGTTTCAAGAGCCAACTCATCTCGGATGAGCAGTACCTGCGGGAAGTGCTGCTCTACATCCATCTCAATCCGGTGCGCGCGCACTTGGTCAAACGTCCCGACGACCCGTGGTGGTCGAGTCATTGCGCTTACATCGGCGAGGAGCCGAAGCCTGATTGGTTGACAACCTCCGAGCTGCTACGGCGCTTTGGCAGCCGCAAAGGCCTCGTCCGCGCCATCGAGAAGCGCCAGCAAGGTGCCGAGCCGTGGCCCGATACCATCGATCGGGACAGTGGTTGGATTCGCGGAATGCCGCCAACGAGCCATCCGGCACCAACAATGGATCCCGACGCACTGCTGCGAGAGATCGCCGAGCACGCCAGCGTATCGCCGTTCGAGCTGTTGCGCTCACAAGCAGGCCCTGGCGCCAACTCAGCTCGACGTTTCGCAGTTTGGGCACTGAGCACCACGCTCGGGCTACGTCATCGCGACATCGGCCAGCTGCTCGACATGAGCACCTATCAGGTCGGCAATGTCCTGCGCCGACTGCGGAGAGGCGCTCACGGAGAGCTGGCTGGCTGGATGACCGACTGGGCCGCGCGCGCTCAGTGACCCCTCAGCTGCCGTCAACCATCGTCAGGCGCGGTCAACTGACGCTGTGAAGCATCCTGCTGTCGGCGCAACCAACGTGCAGCGCCACCGTAGGACAGGCGAAGCAACCACCTCGGACTGATGACTCCAAAGAACGCGATGATGCGAAAGGCAAAGCCGGGGATGATGATTGCCCGCCCACGCTCGAAGCCACGCAGCGCGGACCGTGCACATCGGGCAGCCGATATCTCGATGAAGCGTTGCGGCCGGCGGCCAGTGAAATTGTCGACGCCATCTTCGAACTCGGTCGCCACGGGACCCGGGCACACTTGGCTGACGACGACGCCCATCGAGGCCAAGTCAAGACGCAAAGACTCTGTGAAACCCGTTACGAAGTGCTTGCTGCCAACATAGACCGAAAAACCTGGCATGAAGGTCAAACCGAAACCGGAGCTGACCATCAGGATGCCCCCTCGCCCCTGCTCGACCATTGGCCCGGCAAGACGATGGGTCAGGTAGGTCAGCGCAGTGATGTTGAGCGCTATCATCCGCTCGGTCTTGTCCCACGGCGCCAAATCGAACATGCCCATGTCGCCAAACCCGGCATTGTTGATGAGGATGTCCACGACGCCATGCTGCCGTTCGACCTCTTCGAGCATTGCGTCGACCGCTTGCCTATCGGTCAAGTCGCAGACGTGCACAGTGACGAACAAATCGGGGTGCGCTTCGCGAAGCTCCTCGGCCAGCTTCTCCAGACGTTGCTCACGGCGCGCAACGAGCGCGATAGCGCGAACACGTCCAGCAAGCTGCCGAGCGAGCGCGTCACCGATGCCGGACGAAGCACCAGTTACGAGAGCAACTGAACCATCGAGCTCCAAGCGCATGTGCTGGCCGTATCATAGTCTCAGGTCCCAGTCTCGGTGCGCAGCTCGTGCAGCGCCACAGCAGCAGTGGCCGCGACGTTGAGCGAGTCGAAGCCGCTGTCAATGTCGATACGCACCCGCTGATCGGCCGCCTGCAGCGCGCTGTCACTCAACCCCGCTCCTTCCGTGCCGAGGAGCAAGGCTACGCGGTGAGGCCGCCCGGAGCCCCGATAGCTGCGTATGTCACGCGCTGGCGCATTGGGTGTGAGCGCCATGCAAGTGAAGCCATCAGCTTGGAGCGCCGCCACCACCGTGGCCACTGAATCGTAGCGTGCATAAGGCAAGAACAGCGACGCCCCGACCGACACACGGATCGCCTTGCGATAGAGTGGATCGCAAGTCGCAGGATCGATGAGCACCCCGTGGGCACCGAAGGCCGCAGCGTTGCGAAAGACGCCACCGACGTTGTCATGATTGGTCAGCGCCTCGAGCACGACCAGCGTGCGGGGCATCTCGTCCTCAGCTTGGTTCGCCAGCCATGCTTCGGCCGTCGGTACGGGCCCGCGCAGCCCCGCAGCCAACACGCCGCGATGGATATGAAAGCCGATGACTCCGTCCATCAAGGCTTGCTCAGCCATGTAGAGCGGCACGCCGGCAGGCAGCTGGCAGAGCAGAGGCCGCAGCTTGTCGAGCTTCGATTCCGTGACGAGGACCGAGCGCATCACCATGGGGCTTCGTTCGATCAGGACGCGAAGCACCACCTCGCTCTCAGCCATGAACGCTTCGCGGCGCAACAAATCCGAATCGCGCACGTTGCGATAGTCCGCCACCCGCGGATCGTCGACGTCGCTGATTCTGATCGGCTCCACTGCCATCGCCCGACTATCTACACAGGCATCTGGCGAATTTCTACAGGGGAGCCGCTCAATCCGCCAAGCAGGCAGCGTACAATGAGCGTCATGAAACCCCATCATTGCTTGTTACTGCTATCGCTCACGGTCGCCTGCGGCGCGACCACGGAGACTGTACCGTCCACGACGGCCACCACCAACTCATCTTCGGGAAGCACCACGAGCGGCGCGCAAGGTGGCCAGGGCGGCACGAGCAGCACCGGCACGACGACGACGGGCATCGGCGGCAACTTCGGCCCCGGGGGCAGTTTCGCAGGCACGCCGGTCAAAGACCTGCCATCGCTGACCAGCATCTCCTTTCACGAGCGCACCGGTGGAAGCGAGCCCACGGCCTATACCTTCACCGTCGACGGCCCGGAGCTCACCGTACGGCTCGACGATCCACTCAGCCAAGCAAGCCACGACATTCCTGGCGCGGACACCGAGTATTACGACGTCTACTACTCGGACAAAGACGGCGGCTTTCAGCTCGACGGCAGCTACCTGACCATCTCCGGTGTGTTCCAACACGCCCTGCCAGCGGGAGGCGGACTGAACTTGGCCGAGATCGGCCTCAACTTCAGTGACGCTGCGACCGAGTACGGCAACTACGTGGCCAGCTACGTGGTCTTGGGCGACAACAGCGCAGAGTCATCGGTGGACAAGTGCATCGACGGCGATCTGCAGACCCACACCACCATGGGCAACACCGTCGGCAGCAATGAGCGGCTGCGGCTCACCCTCGGCTTCGCATCGACGTCCGGCCCTCCCAACTGAACGTCAGTCTCCCTTGCCACAGCCGGCCCGTGGTTTCTGTCGAGCGGTTCGCTGCAGTGGCTCACGGCCGGGGACGGTGGCACTTGGCCGCGCCATGGATGCGCAACTTGGTCACGCCAAGCGGATAGCTCTTGGTGGTATTCCGCACCCGCCGAGCAACGTTTGTCTGGAAGCTGGTCGTCGCGTTGGCAAGCATCTCGGCGCGTGAAGACATCGCTGCTGCAAGGCGCAGCTCGCCGAGAGCGTGATCAATCACCATCTGGTCCAACTTCGGCAGATCCTTGTCGAGGTATGTAGGAGGCCTGATCGCTGGGTCCCACCAAACTTTGGCCGCGAGCTCGATGCAGCGCTTGTTCCGGGAGAGATACTGCGCTTTCGGAATCGTCACCACACGGATTGCGAAATCGCATTTCATCACGCGGGTGACACGCACCTTGGTCACTGTGATTCCGTAGCCTTCAACCGCCTCGCGCGCGACGCTGAGTAGGCCGGCGCCAAGACGCGTACCCATCGCGATTGACTTCGCCCGATTGGCCTTTGTCAATTGCCGGAACAGAGCGATATTCGCCCCTTCGCGCACGAGATCATCCAAATCCGAAAGCGTGTAGCTTCCTCGAGGACGCTTGGCCGGATCCCACAGAGCGGCCCCCTCGACGGTCACGCAAAGCTTGTCGAAGGAAACGTAACGCTCGATGCGAAACGGCACCGCTCGCATTCCGCCATCGTCGGGCGCAGGCTGGCTGTCGAGCGACTCGGTCGTTGGCTGTGGCTCAATCGTCAGTGACGCCACATCGGAGCTCGTTTCCTGGCCGCCGGCGGGAGCGCCTGGATAATCAGCACCGTAGGGAGATTCGCAGCCGACCAACAGCCCAACAAATAGTGCGGCCATGAGCCAATCGAGAGACAGCTCGAGACTCATCCTTGGTCTCCCACGTGCAGCGTTCATACCCGATTGAACGAGGATAGCGGCTAGCGAGCTGGGCGGCGACGTAGGATCATCGTCTGGGTGGCCCGGGCGACGAGCTTGCCGTGCAGATCCCAGATGTCCGCCGACGCGGTGGCGAAGCCTGACAGGGCCCGCTGACAGCGCGCGTCGACCAAGAACCACTCGCTCTGACTCGAATCGAGGAAATGCACCGTGAGATCGAGACTAGGCGCGTAGAAGCGCTCGTGCTCGGGGCCGAGCTTGCGCACCATCGACGAGGGCATGGTGTCGGCGATGGGCGGGATGGCCAGTGGATCGAACAGGCCCCGCCCGTCGATCTGGGGCACGCGGTAGCGATACCAAAACGCCATGCGTGCTTCGCCCGCTTGCCAGCCTTTCCGCCAAAAGGGCGGGCCGATGGCTAGCGAGATGTCGAGGTTCTGAAAGAATGGCCGCACTTTGCCTGATTCGGAGCTGATGGTGCGATCGCCCGCTTCCATGCAATCCTCGGGCTTCGGCACCTCGGGCACGTCGATCCCGAGCACGTCAGGGCCGCTGCGCTGTCGCGCAAAGGTGGCGCTCACTTCCAGACCGGGGCCAGGCGCGCTGGTCGAGGAGAGGGCCGCGCGCAGTTGGCAGGCAGCGTTGCCGCGGCGAATCACCTCCACGCGGATCTCGAGCGGACCGGCAGGCACTTGGCTGCAAAACAGCGCATTGGCACTGATGGGCTGCAATTCTGGGTCGGCTAGCTCGGCAGCCATGGCGCGCATGGCCACAGCCATCAAGACACCGCCGGAGGGCGTGATGAAGCTCCAGTCATTGGGAAGATCGGCGATGTACCAGCCCGGCGCTCGGCTGAGCTTTTGTACGGCGGTCGCGGCAGCGAGATCGGAAGGCATCGGGCCATGGATACCCCCGCTGCGCCTTTCCTCAAAGCACAACGACGGCCGGAGCTGCTAAGACGGGACTCGAGCGTGATGAAGACCATCGTCGAGGTAGTCCCGAAAAGTGCAGCGCCCTATCCCGTGCTGTGCGGGCCAGTGCCAGCCGCAGCGCTGAGCCAAGTCTGGCAGCCAGGTTGGCGGCAAGCCGTGCTGATTGGTGACGACACCACCGACGGTCTATTCGGTAACAGCACTGAGGAGGCGCTCAAAGCGCTCGGCTGCGAGGTCCTCCGGCTCAAATTTGCTCCAGGCGAAGCCAACAAGACACGCTCCACCAAAGAGCGGCTCGAAAACGCGATGCTCGCCGCTGGCATCGATCGCTCGGCCTGCGTCGTGGCTCTAGGGGGCGGCATCCCCCTCGACGTGGCGGGCTTCGTCGCTGCGACCTACATGCGCGGCATCGCTCACGTGAACATCGCCACCACCCTGCTCGCCCAGGTCGACGCAGCCGTTGGCGGCAAGACGGGCGTCAACACCGACAAGGGCAAAAACCTGGTCGGCGCTTTTCATCAGCCAAAAGCCGTTCTGCTCGACACGGCTGCGCTGGCCAGCTTGTCTGACGTAGAGCTACGCAACGGCTTGGCCGAAGCCATCAAACACGCCGTCTTGCGCGACGCAGAGCTATTCGCCGACATCGAGCAGTGGGCCGCAGCGCTGCCGGAGGGCTCACTCGCCCCGTTGCCCGACCCGCTGATTGCCCGCTGCGTGGAGATCAAAGCCGAGGTCGTCGCCGAGGACGATCGCGACCAGGGTATGCGGCACATTCTCAATTTCGGCCACACGGTCGCGCATGCCGTCGAGCACGCCACCGCGCACGCAACCCCCCACGGCCACGCCGTCGCCATCGGCATGGTCGTCGAGACCCAGCTGGCCAACAAAGTACCGGACCTAGCCTTCCCGCGGCGAGAGATCATTCGCCTGGTCGCGCTGCTCGAGCGGCTCGGTTTGCCGACCAGCCCGCCATGCAGCTTCGAGGCGGCCAGCAGTCGGTTCGTCCACGACAAGAAGACCGAAGCGGCCATCGTGCGCTGCGCGCTACCTTGCGCCATCGGCCAGATCACAGCCGACGAGACGGGGCATTGGGCCCGCGCCGTCAGCCTCGAACAACTCGCCGCTGCCTGGTAGCGTCACTGCTTACGCCAATCATGTCCCCATTGGGCGTCGTGGAGGGTATAAGGCCGAGCCATGGGCAGCGATACGACCGCCGAGGAAAAAGAGGCTCCCGGGCCAAAAGAAGACACTCGCCTCAACCGCACCTTCTGGCTGCTGTGCAGCATGGAGATGTGGGAACGACTTGCCTACTACGGCATGCGAGTGGTCGTACCCATCTACATCGCCCAAGCCGACGAGGTAGGCGGACTGCACTTCAGCCAGGCAGACAAGGGCACGATTTACCTGTGGTGGTTCGTGTTCCAGTCGATCCTGCCCACCTTTACGGGCGGTTACGCTGACCGCTACGGCTACAAGAAGACCATCTTCTGGGCGATCAACCTGAAGATCATCGGCTACGTGCTGATGGGAACCCAACGAAGCTTTTGGGGCTTCTTCATCGGAACGATGATCCTCGCGACCGGCACAGCGATCTTCAAGCCGGGCATTCAGGGCACGCTGGCCCACCAGCTCAAAGAATCGCAATCCTCGAAGGGCTGGGGAACCTTCTACTGGCTGGTCAACGTGGGCGCCATGCTCGGCCCACCGCTCGCCGGCTACCTGCACGGTCTGAGCTGGTCGTGGGTGTTCTTCGGTTGTGCTGCGATCGTGTCACTCAACTACGGGATGTTGTTCACCTACAAGGATCCGGCCTCCGGCTACGACGGCAAGGACAACCCCTGGCAGGTGATGGCGGTAACGGTCAAGAACCTGATGGACAAGCGCCTGCTGGCGTTCCTGGCGATCATGAGCGGCTTCTGGCTGATGATGTATCAGCTGTGGGATCTGCACCCGAACTTCATCGCCGACTGGGTCGACAGCTCTAAGATCGCTACAGCCAACGTGCTTCCCGACTCTTGGCTTGCTCAACCCGAAAAGACGCTGCGGGGTCTGCAGGTGAAGCAGGAGAACCTGCTCAACCTCAACGCAGCGCTGATCGTACTGTTGATCGTACCCATCTCAATCATCGTGGCGAAGATGCGAACGCTGGGGGTGATGCTGATCGGCATGATTGTCGCCACCGGCGGCATCGTGGTCGGCGGTATCAACCAGAGCGTTTACGTGTTGCTGCTCGGTATCCTCTTCTTCTCGCTGGGTGAGATGCTCACCGGCCCCAAGAAGAACGAGTACCTCGCGCTCATCGCACCGCCTGGCAAGAAAGGCCTGTATCTAGGCTACGTCAACGTGCCCGTCGGCATCGGCGGCGGCTTCGGCGCCAAGATCGCGGGCTACCTCTACCAAAGCCGCGAGAAGGCTTCCCTCGCGATGCGCTACCTAGCCGAGAAAACCGACTACCTCACCGAGAAGGGCCGGCCCGCCTGGGACGGCGAGTTCGACACCCTCGCCAGCACGGTCGGGCTCGAACGCAAAGACGCCTACAAGACGCTCATCGAATACACCGGCAAGAGCGGGCAAGAGGTAACCAAGATGCTCTGGGATCTCTACCACCCCTACACCATCTGGTTCTACTTCGCCGCCATTGGTGTCGTGTCGATCATTGCTTTGCTGATCTTCAACCACATGGCCAAGCAATGGAAAGACATGAACGTGTGAGGGAGGTCGAATCAGAGATCGCTACAGCAACGGAAGCCGATGGTCGGCGACGCTGTGCCTTGCGAGTCGCTGAACCTCGACGAGCAGTGCATCTGGTTGCCCGGGCTGTCGAAGTGCCCACCGCGATAGCTCTTGTCGGCTGTCCACTCGGAGACATTGCCGCTCATGTCGCGCAGATCGGAAGTAAGACCGCCACTGCACTGCGTCAGACTTCGTGTTGCGACCGTGGTCCCTAGGGCATTGTCCTTGCCGTTGCAGATGCCAGTTTGGTAGCCCTGGCCGTAGGGGTAATGATCGCCATAGGGCAGCTCGCTCATGGCAGCGCCCCAACAGGCGACCTCCCACTCGTTGACGCCGAGCTGCTGGTAGTCTCCGCAAAGCCGCTTGCCAGCCCAGCGACAGTAGGCTTCCGCCGCGCACCAGCTGACGCATACCTGCGGGTGGTTTTCGCAACCAGCACCCTTGCACACGGAAGGGCCGCTCAGGCAACCGTCGTCGGGAGCGACCGGCGCCCCAACGCAATCGGCGTGAACGTCAGCAGGCTGGGGATTGGTGTCCTGCCAGTAGGCGAACTGCTTCTGGGTCACTTCACCGGCAGCGATTCGGAAGGTGATACCTTGTTTTTCGACCTCGAGGTAATCGAGAACGATCCAAGTATCGGTGAGACATTCTCCGCAATTCGCGTCATCACACTTGCCCGTGCAAATCGTCGGACCACCGCCGCCGCCCCCGCCAGTGCACTCGCCCGTGTCCCAGTTGTCTCTACCTTCGTCCTCGGGCAGGTTCTCTTCTTTGACGACGTAACTCTGACAGCTGCCTTTGATGCAGGTCTGCTTTTCCTCGCAGACAATACCTTTGCATGAAGCGCACACCGGCATGGGTAGAATCACGTCGCGATCGGGATCGAAGTCGAGTCGCGCTTTGCGCGTGACCTCCACGGTACCGTTGATGAGCAAGTCCACCGTGACCAGGATCTTCTCGGTGCTGTCGGGCTCGCCGTTCTCGAGCAACAAGGTGTTCGGTAGCGACACTGTGGACGTGGGCTTGGTCTCGTCGTGCTTGGCGCTCGAACCGCGGTGAACCTGAATACGCGTGCTGTGCGTGTTGTCACTGGTCTTGAATTCGCGGTAGATCAGCACGCGGATCGTCGATTCGCCACAGCCACCGAGCAACAGCAAGAACAACAAGCCCCAGAGGCTGTTGGCGCGACTTACCACTGCAGCACCGGCATCTGGACGACGATGGATGGCGTCACGGGAGAGGCGACGGGGGGCAAGCCAACGGTCTTGGAGCCAAAGCCTTCCGTGTCCGTCGAGGGTTCAGTCGAGTCCGCCGCCTTCACGCTGACGCCCACTACGGTGGCGATGACTGCCGCGCCGCCTACGCCACCGATGGCCCACCAGATCCACGTCTGTTTCTTGGCCTCGAAAGCCCAGCCGCTACCCGCGGTGTAAGGCGTGAACTTGGGAGCATGTGCGGATTTTGGTCGCGTGCTTGCCGGCGCGGGTGGCCTGGCCGCAGTTGCGGTGGGGCGCGGCGCTGTTGCTGTCGGTCGCGGACGTGGCGGCCGCTCGTGGGGGCGACGGACGGTCGTCGTTGGCTCGGGTGGCGCCACGTACGAGCGCGGCCGCGCTCTAGCGATGCGGGTAACCTCCACGCGCAGCAGCGCACCGCAACCCTCGGGCGGGCTCTTGTCGCGGTCCCTGGACTTCTTGCAGGCCTTCTCCTCACCAGCAGCCCGCAACATGGCGCGCTTGGTCGAGCTCTTGGCTCCACCACCCACGTTGCCGACCTCGGCGCCTGCGCCGATCTCCGCTCGGCTCCTGCGTAGAACTCGAAAGCGCCCACGATGAGCGCGTCGACGATGTGGGTGGCGCGCCCGCAAGCGCCCTTGAGCTCGTCACGGTGGATCTGGCTGCGATCAGTCTCGAACGTCCCCACGATGGTCATCGACACGTTGAGCTCGCCGGCCTTCTCGAGGTTGGCCTGCAGCTTTGCCGCCCCGAGGGGTAGCCGCGCATAAAGCTCGTCCTCGTCTTTGATGGACACGTGCTCGCGCTGTCGGGTAGTTGGAGTGTACTCATAAGCCCGCGGGATCTTGCAGGCTCCGATGACCTCCATCTCGCAGCCGTCGTAGCGCACAGCGATGGCGTGCCGCGAAGCAATAGCCTCGAGCTTGGCGCGCTGGGTGGCCGGCCACTCGATGATCAGCGGCTCAGATTGGCTCTTCATGGCAGCGCACTTGGCTTGGCCTTCGGGGTCATACTCCGGCGCGTCGGCCAGTGGCGAAGCGGCCGAGCATGCGCAAAGCACCAGGGCAAGAGCACAAATGCTGATACAGCGAAGTTGCAGCATGGCGGGTGCGAGCCTAGCAGAATCGCTGAGCGTAGCCACGTAGGCTAGGGCGTGGAGAAGTTGCTTTGGCTCCGGGCTTTTCCCTCTCCGCATCTCATGTCACGCTCCGCGAACCATGCGTTTGTCGCTCCCAATCGTGCTCATTGCATCCCTATTGTCAGTAGGTTGCGGCAGCGAAGCGTCGGCTCCACTGAACGAGGCCTGTGTTTTCAGCGAGCCCATAGACGCCTACGAGGTCCCGGCCATCTACACGCCCCGCTGGGCCTTTGCGCCATGGATCAGCAAAGACATCTCGAGCACCGACGATACCTACGACTTCGTGGAAGGCTTCAAGGCGCGCGACATTCCGGTGGGCGTGGTGGTGCTCGATAGCCCTTGGGAGACCCACTACAACACCTTCGTTCCCAACCCCAAGCGCTACCACGACTTCGGCAAGCTGCTGGCTGACTTGGACGACGACGGCATTCGGGTAGTGCTGTGGATCACCCAGATGGTCAACACCACCGGGCTCGACTTCGAGGACGGCGGCGACGCCTACACCGGGCCGTCGCCAAACCATCAGGAGGGCCTCGACTGCGGCTTCTTCGTCGACGAGGGGCAGGGCTACGGTTGGTGGAAAGGGGTCGGCTCGGCACTCGATTTCTTCAACCCCGAAGCACGCGCGTGGTGGCATCGGCAGATGGATCACGTGCTCGACGGCCAGGCCTATGGAATCGGCGTGCACGGCTTCAAGCTCGACTTCGGCGACTCCTACGTTCGCAATCCGACGATCCAAACCGCTGCCGGACCCAAGCCGCATCAGGACTATTCCGAAGCCTACTACCGCGACTTCTACGCCTACGGAGCGGCCAAACGAGGGGCCAATGACCACGTTACGATGGTGCGCCCCTACGACAAGTCCTACGACTTCGAAGGCCGCTTCTTCGCACGACCCGAGCATGCCCCAGTGGGCTGGGTGGGCGACAACCGCCGCGACTGGTTTGGTCTCGCCGATGCGCTCGACCACATGTTCCGCTCTGCAGCAGCGGGCTACGTGGTGGTCGGCTCCGACATCGGCGGCTACCTCGATTCCAACGACGAGCGCCTCAGTGAAAAAATCCCCTTCGACACCGAGGTGTTCGATCGCTGGACCGCCTTGGGCGCGCTCAACCCCTTCATGCAGCTGCACGGCCGCGCCAACATCACGCCGTGGACCGTGCCGGACACCCCCGAGCAAACCGTCACCATCTACCGTTTCTGGTCATGGCTGCACCAACAGATGGTGCCCTTCTTCTATAGCTTGGCACGGCACGCCTACGACGGCGCGGCGCCCATCATGCGCCCCGTTGGCGAGCTGGACGATTGGGCTGGCGACTATCGCTACATGCTCGGCGAGGCACTTCTCGTCGCACCGCTGCTCGAAGCGGGGGGCAAACGCACGGTGAAGCTCCCGGCAGACGCACAGTGGTACGACTGGTGGGCCCCGGGCGCCGATCCCCTCGCGGGCGGCACCACCCTGACCGACTATGACGCCACCGACCGACTACGCATCCCATTGTTCGTGCGTGAGGGCGCGATCATCCCCTTAGACGTCGACAACGACGTGACAGGACTGGGCTCGAAGGACTCGGACGGCGCCTTGACCTTGCTGCTCTATCCGTCCGCCAAAGAAACTTCCTTGGCGGTCTACGAAGAGCCAGACGACTCCGTCACCACCGTCAGCTGCAAGAGCAAGCAGATCGCGCTCTCCCGCTCGCTGGCCGGGACCATCATGCGCATACGCGTCGAGACCGAACCCGCCACCGTCAAAGCCGGTGAGCTGACGCTCGCAGGCCAATCCAAGCTGCAAGAAGTACTAAAGAAAGACGGCTCCTTCTGGTTCGACGCCA
>CAZRGL010000085.1:7921-25748 GCA_964599485.1 uncultured Polyangiaceae bacterium | reverse complement strand
ACCTCGATTTGGTGATGGTCAGCGCGGCGAGCTCTTTGCCCAGTACAGCGGGGCTGCATGTCGCTTATGGGCAGGGCGATGGCAGCTTTCATTCCTCACCGAGTCCGCCACCTTTCGTCGGGGACGACCAAGCGACGGTGCTGAAGCTCGACTATGATACGACGCTCTGCGCCCAGCCGTTGGGGATCCCGCTGGTGTTCGCAGATTTCGACGGCGATGGTTGGTCGGATGTCGTCGGTCAGAACTTGATACTGCGGCGCACCTTCTACACGGACCACGACTACCAAGTCGTCGGCTGCGGCGGGCCCTGGCGTCGCGCGGTGGTGGCGGACTTTGATGGCAACAGCACGCTCGACGTCGTCGCTGCGCGCAGCAACGACAATGCGCTCGACTTCTTTGCGGGCGCGGGTGACGGCACGTTCTCTCGTTCGGTGATTGCCAGCAAAGAGCCGGGAACCGAGTTGACCAGCGGCGATTTCGATGGCGACCAGCTCACCGATTTCATGTACGTGCAGCTTGCTAGCCGACCTACTGAGGCGGAGCGTGCCGAAGGTGCCGTACAAGGCCCCGATCGCATCTTCGTCTCATTCGGTCGTCCTTTTGCAACACCCGAATTGCCCGTCGAGATCGGCGAAATCTCGGGCGTCAAGCAAGTGTTGGTCGGCCGTCACGAAGGGGGCGATTCGACCAGCGACATTCTCATACTGACGGTCGATCCATTTTTTGGTTTTGGTCTTTCGGTGGTGCCTGGGGATGGTGACCGTGAGCTGCGCGCTCCATTCTTGTTCCCGGTAACCAAGGATGACGATCCAGTCGTCACGTCGATGGATTGGGTTGCCATTGGGCGCTTTGGCGCCGATCCAGCCGAGCGGGGTTTGGTCGCTGTGACGCGCGACGATCCGGCGATGGGCGGCAGTTATCGTTTCTGGCGTGTGCATTCGGTGGGCGAAGCGCAGCTGAGCGCGACGCGGGCGAGCGAGTCTGAGGGCGAAACCAGCCTCGATTGTGCGGGTTGCTGGCTCGCCGTAGTCGACCTCGATGGCGACGACATCGACGAAGTCGTCAGCTTCCAGACCGACAAGATCAGCACCTATGCGGTGGTTGATGGCGAGATTCGTTTTGCGGCGGCGATCCCCACGGAGCACCGTTTCGTCGATCCGCTGACCCAGAGCCATTTGAGGCGGCCCGTTGTGCGGGATCTCGATGGCGACGGGCTCGCGGAGGTGCTGCTGCGCAACGCCGACGGTGACGTATTGCTGTTCTGGAACGATGGCTCAGGCAGCTTGTCCACCGACCCGACTGGGCTGACGGTCGTCGCGAGCGCCACGAACAAGGGAGCGGTGACCCTCGACTTTGCTCTGCTGCAGGCCGACACAGATCCCGAGCCTGAGCTCGCGGTGCTCAACCAGAGCGATGGAGTCAAGCTGCTCCAGATCGACGTTGCCGCGCGAAGCGTTCAGGAGCTGGCCAATGCGCCGCTACTGACCACCTTGGACAGCGTCCAGAAGCTCGGCGGTGAGTTGATCGTTGGCGGTGACCTCGACGGCGACGGCATCGACGACTTGGTCATCGCCGGCTTCGATGGCTACACCGTCTTGCGGGGAATGGCGGTGCGCCCATGAACCAGCTGCGGTCCTGGCTCATCGCTTTTTCGTTGGCGCTCGCACTGACCAGTGGGGCAACGACGGGGCATTCTGCTGGTAGCAAAGAACAAGCGCGCAACTTCTTCAACGCGGGCGTTCGGGCCTACAAGGCGGGACAGTTCTTGGCTGCTGCGCGCGCTTTTGTGGAAGCGCACAAGTTGCTCAGCAAACCGCAACTGCTGTTCTCGATTGCCCAGGCCTATCGGCGGCAGTTTCACGTCGAGCACAAGTCGGCCCATCTACGCCTGGCGGACAAGTACTATCGGCGTTACCTCGACGAGGTCAAAGAGGGAGGCCGGCGTTTAGAAGCCGCCCGAGCGCTCAGTGAGCTGGCGCCTTTCGTTGCCAAGCTCGACGATAGCAACGAGGTCGACACAGTCGGCGCCGAGACGCGCTTGATGGTGTCCACATCGGCGCCCAATGCCACCGTGGCTGTGGACGGTGCCGCTGCCCAACCAGCTCCACTGAGCTTGCAACTCGCTGCCGGTCGCCACAACGTGCAGGTGCGCGCGGCAGGGTTCTTCTCCGAGAAGCGGCAGGTGGTCGTTCCCAAGAGCGGTTTGGTGGCCCTCGACGTGCAGCTGCGCCCAAAGCCCGCATTGCTCGACGTGGCAGGCGAAGATGGCGCTGGGATCTTCATCGACGGCCAGCGCCGTGGGGAGGCGCCTTTGGCCCGTCCGCTCCCGCTCGTGGCAGGACGCTATCTGGTCGCGGTGAGTCGCAGCGGACATCGGCCTCACGAGCAAGTGCTGGAGCTCGAGAGGGGTGAATCGCGTGTGTTGACGGTCGACTTGCCTCAAACCGCTCAGCGCACCACCGCTTACGTGCTGTTCGGTACGGCTGCTGCGGGCGCGGTGGCTACCGGCGTGCTGGCGGCGCTCGCTGCCCGAGCTGAGCAGGACGCCGACGCCATCCGCGCCGTCCAAGCGAGTGGGACCATCACCGAGCAGCAGCGCAGCGATCACAACAGCGCCATCGCGCGGCGCGATGACCTCGTGGTGGCTACTACCGCTAGCGGGGTAGGGGCAGGCGCGGTCGCGCTCGGGGGTCTGTTGCTGTTTGCCATCGACAATCCAACCATCACCAGCGTCCGACCCGAGATGTTGCGACCGCCAACCGACGCTGAGCCTTCCAAGGACGAGACGCCTCCGGTGGTGGAGGTCGTGGGCTCGCTGGGGCTCTGGCCAGGCTATTGGGGTGCTGCGGCGACCGTTCGCTACTGAGGGGCCATGTCCATGACCATCCGCTGGCTCCGCCCTGGTCGCTGGATTGGCGTATGATCGGACGCAACGAGCCACTGCAAACGCTGCTACCAATCGCGGCGTCATGTCCAATCATGCTGCCGAGGAAACCCAGAGACCGAGCCCGCCCGCTGCTGGCGTGGTGCGTCTTTGGATTCGCGGCGATGCTGATGGCTGGCTGCGGGGAAGCGAAGGCGCCGGCATCGAGCAACGAGCCTGGCCCCATCTGCGGCAACTGCACGCCCACGGGGCAGATGACCTACGCGCTGCCTTCGCCGCCTGGCGCAATACTGTGGACCGCCACGAACATGGACAAGGTGCTGCGCGAGGCTGCCCCGCCCACCGCAGTTGGTGACGGTATTGCCCTTTTCGCAGCCAAGAACGAATTCGAGCCCTTTCAGATCGTCGTACGGGCAGACAGCGCGGCTAGCGCGACGCTGCAGATGAGCGCTTTTTCCGGCCCCTCGGGTAGCATCATCGATCGCATCGAGCTTCGCCGGGTCGGCTACGTGAAGATCTCGGAGCCGTCGGACGCCTCGTCGATTCCAAGCGGCCAGTTGCCCGATCCGCTCGAGCCAAGCAGCTTCGGGGCTTCTGAGTCCCTGCCAGCCGGGGCCAACCAACCGTTTTGGGTGACCGTATACGTGCCGCCCAGCGCCACTGCCGGAGACTACCAAGCAACGCTCAGCGTCACCGTCGGCGGCGCACAACAGGACGTCGCCGTCTCGCTGCACGTGTTCGACTTCACGTTGCCCGCACGACCTAGTGTCGACGGCAGCTGGAACACCAGTTTTCAAGCGCTCGGTGGCGGTGCGAGCCTAGAGGCGGTCGAGGGGCTCAAGACGTTCTTCTTCGAACACCGGCTGGTGCCGGCTGGGGTCGCGTGGCCAGCAGGGCTCAATTACAACGGCGGTGTTGATTATGATTGCGCCAGCGGCAGTTTCCTCGCTCAGGACAATCCGTATGACTTCTCGCAACTCGGGCCCAAATACGTAGAGGGGCAGGGCTGGAATGGCGCTGGCTTTGGCTCACTTCAAGTGATGCGTTTCGTAGACAATACCACGCCGCGACCAGCGCAGTTCTGCGGAGTCGATCGTGGCCCCGACCATTACGGCACAGATGCTTACAACACAGAATGGAAGAAACTGCTCAAAGCGCTCAATGACTACTTGGTCGCTCGGGGCTGGGAAGATCTGGCGCACTATTACGTACAAAACGAGCCGCAAAATGAACAAGACTATGCCCTGGCTGCGTTTCTGGCGAACCTGAGCAAGAGCGCCGCGCCGAGCTTGCGCATTGCGATCAGTGAGGAGCCCAAGGCCGAGATTGCCGAGCACGCCTCGGCGCAGGGTCATAGCTACGATCTGTGGTGGGCGAACTTGTCACACTTCGCGCCCGGCTATGCGGCAACCCGGCAAGCCGCCGGCGAGCAGCTATGGTGGTACTTCCTATATGGCGATCAGCCGCCTTTCTTCAATCCCATTACCATCGATCATCCGGGTATCGAGTCGCGCATTGGCCATTGGGCGGCCTTTCTTTATCGGGTCAAGGGGCTCGCCTACTATTCCGTGACTGCGTGGGGTAGCGATCCGTACAACGACCCACGTCCGCAGGGCACCAAGCAAAACGGTGACGGCTTCTTGCTCTATCCGCCGGCCGATGGCGCGCTCGTGAGCAGCATTCGCTTCGAGCTGCTGCGGGAAGGCGCGGAGGACTACGAGTACTTGCGCCTGGCCAACGGCTCGACGGTGCCCGCCACGCCGATGCAGTCGGCGACCTGCGACAGCTCAGCACAGAGCGCCGTGTCTTCACCGACCTCGTTCACGCGCGACGCTTCTGCGCTGCAGCACTTGCGCAACCAGCTCGGAACCTTCATCGAAGGAGGCGTCGACGGGTGCCCTGTGCTCGATTCGACACCACCGGGCGCACACGCCCGCGGAGCCTACTACCTGAACTTCCAGGATCCAGCAGGGCAGCCTGCTGAGGAGCCCCTCGTCGCCGACGGTCATGAGTGGATCAAGCTCGGTTGGTCGGCCTATGTTGCCGACAAAGGTTACGGTTGGTCCGGGCCCTATATTGGCGACGACAACATCATGCTGCACGAGTACTTGAGCGACGCGCCCGTCAACGAGCTGCAGCGGAGCATCATCTACAACGATTATGGTCGTACTGACACGTTCAATTGGGACATCGAAAACGGCCGCTACGAGGTGGCCGTATCGATCGGCTGGCATGACCGAAGCTACGACAGTCATCGCGTGGTGGTCGAAGCACAATTGTTGTTCGACTCGGTCGCGACGACGCCGCAAACACCCTACCGTGTAGCCTCGACCGAGGTGACGGTTGGTGACGGCAATCTCACGGTCGAGATCGGTCAACACGACGCGTACACCATGCTCAATTGGATCAGCATAGAGCCGGTCGACTGATGATGAGCGAGCAAGCAGCCGAGGTGTTGGTCGAGCGCGCCCAGCATGGGCCGTTCGAGCGCATCGTGCTGACGCGGCCAGCTCGCGGTCAGGTTCCCGCGCAGCTGTCGGTCTATCGTCTTGGTGACACGCTCATCGATGCAGGGAGCGCCCCGGTCGCTGGCCATCTGGTCGAGGCTTTGAGCGCGCATCCCCCGAAACGCATCGTCTGCACCCACCAGCACGAGGACCACGTTGGTGGGGTGGGCGCCTTGCGCGCCGCGTTTGGCCATCTGCCGGTGTACGCGCCCGAGCAGCACGTGGCGCTGTTATGTGAGCTCGGTCCGGTTCCACCCTACCGGGCGGAATACTGGGGGCAGCCAGAGCCTATCGCTGACGCGCTGGCATACGGGGCGGGTCAGATCTTCGAGGTTGAGGGCCATCGGCTGCAGGCGGTTCTGACGCCGGGGCATACGCCTGGTCACATGGCGTTGCTCGTCGAGCACGATGACGCGGTGTTTGCGCTCAGTGGCGATCTCTACACCGGGGCCCGGCCCACCAACGCGTGGTGGGAATCGGCGGCTGACGACATCATCGCCTCTTGCCGCGGCCTGACCCAATTCGGGCAGCGGCTACGCATGCTTCCCACCCACGGCAGAGTGCGGATGGATGGAGCGCGCCGCCTCGATGCGCTCGCCGACCACGTCGCCCGTAGCGCCGATCGCGTGAGGAGCGTTGCCGAGCAGCTAGCCAGCAGCGACTACTGGTCGATCGCCGAGGCCGTATTCGGACCCGACGATGGCATGGGTCAGCATAGCCAAGGCGAGTTCTCGACGGCCTGCTTCGTTCGCTCGGTGCTCGATCCTGTTCGTCAGCTGCCGGCGAGCGCAGTCGGATTGCCGCCTACACGGGGCCGGGTTGTATGAAGCCTCCGAAGCTACTTCTGCTCAGCGCGCCTGGCGGCAAGGTGCTCGAGGAGTTTTCGATCGACCGACACGAGACGGTCTTGGGACGCGTCGCTGGGGTCGACGTGATGCTCGACGATCCGAAGGTCTCGCGGCGTCATGCGGTGGTGTTGCGCACCAAGTCGGGGTTCGAAGTACGGGTGCTCGAGGGGCGTAACGGCATTTGGCTTGGCGACCGCCGCGTCGAGCGGGCCGCGCTGCGTGACGGCGACTCGTTCCGCGTGGGCTCGAGCCACTTGTCGGTCAATCTGTTGCCGGTCAGCGGTGCGGTCAGGGTGGCTGAGACGGTGCTCGACGCGCCGCAGCCGGTTACCAAGACGGTCCCTGAAGAGCCGGTGCTCGCCGAAGCAACACCGCCACCGCAATACACAGAAGTACCGCAGCAAGCCGACAAGCAGCAGTACCATCAGGCCCGTCCCGCCGAGCGCGACCACCCAGCCCAGCACCCAGCCCAACGGGCCTCGCACGGTCAACCAAGCTACGGGCACGATGGTTACGGTGATGATTACGGCGAAGCGCCCCAGCGGACTGGTCTCGGTTTCGTGTTCGCGTGGTTGATCTTGACCACGCTGGTCGTGGCCGGCGCGGCAGCGTGCGCGTGGTGGGTTCGCTTTGGTAGCTGGCCAGATCCCGCGCTGCTGTGGCCCTTTTGACGCGCACCCGCACGCACACACATCCGCCCCCGACCACGCCCTCGCCCACGAGCGCGTGAGGGTGCGGTGCGCGGGGTCGGAATCGGGGCGTGCCCGGGAGCGGATCGGGGCGCCGTTACAGCGGCTCGCAGCGGGTGACGCGGCCGGGCTCGCAGGGCTCGTCATGCACAGCAACGAAGCCGTCTTTGCATAGGCAATCGTTGTGGTACGAGCGGCCCTTCTTGCTGTTGGCGGGGCAGCGGTCCTGTCGGCACGAGCCGCCTCCGCCGGCTTCGAAGAAGCACTTGTAGCCCGCCCGCCCGCATCCCTTCTTGAGGTTGCAGCTGACTGGGAGGGCAGGGCGCTTGGGGCATTTTGCTCGCAGCGCGCGCAGGTTGCGCCAGCGCTCGACCGCCCTGCGCGTGTCGATGCAGAAGGTCATGCGGTCCTTGCTGCTCAGCTCTTCGGCGCCATGATTCAGCAAACAGCGACAGTGCGCCTCAGGTTGCTCGATGGTTGGCGGCTCGAAGCAGGCGCTGCGATCGGGACCAGTTGGCGCGCTCTTTTCGTAGCCAGCGATATCGACCTGTTGATCGGGAGCGCTCGTGCGAACGATGACCGGTACATTGCGCTGGCCCGATGCGATGTGTCCTTTGCCGCGGCCGTTGGCATCGACGATCAGCGTGGCATGTGCCAGTCCGTCGCCCACGCCTTCGAGCAGCAGCTCGGCGACGATAGGCTGCTTGGGCGCGGAGCTCTTCGACGCCTGCATCAGCATGTGCATGCTCATTTGCAGCGAAGCTGCCGCGCTGCCACCACGGATGCTCAGGTGATGACGCAGTGGTCCTGCGAGCGGTTTGCCTTTCGCAGGGTGGACGTAGAGCTCGCCCTCGTGGGTCAGCACCAGCTTGGCGATGCCGAGCCCTGTTGCGCGCTTTGGTGGCACGCTCGCTACGATGTTCGCTCCTACGTTGGCCGTGCCTAGCGGCAACAGAATGACGGCCGCGACCGCAGCTGCGGCGAGCACGAGCGTTGCGACTAACCAGGGCCACCGTTTCATGCTGATCCCTTCGACATCGTGTGTCCGCCGCCATCATACTCTCGATGAGCCGCCGTCGGCGAAGGGGCTCTTTCCCTGGTCGGGCGGGAGCGCGTGCGCGTTCTAGCGATCGCCGCCGACGTCATCGTGACACTTTTGTCGGGGCGGATTGGACCTCTTGATCCAGCTGATCGAGCAACTGAGCCAACTGCTCGCCGTCGGCGCCATCGGCGGCGGCGCGCTCGAGCGCGGCGGCCGCACTGCCCACGGCGTTACAACCATACGAGCCGCCGCTTCCGGCGAGCTTGTGTGCTTCACGGGCGAGCAGCGCGCTG
This sequence comes from uncultured Polyangiaceae bacterium, assembly GCA_964599485.1. Taxonomy (GTDB): domain Bacteria; phylum Myxococcota_A; class Polyangia; order Polyangiales; family Polyangiaceae; genus JAPYTK01. Next base: position 17,485 of record CAZRGL010000085.1, on the reverse strand, counting down.
TCGTCAGAATCCATGGCGGCTCGCAAACTTGCGACTTTGCCGGGCAATGAAGCTACGAACCGCGCTGTCAATGCCTCGAGCTTGGTCGCTAGGTCATCGCTTGGCTTGTCTTCTGGCGATGGACTGGTGGCGGCCTCGGGTTGGGGCTTCGCTTGGCAGCTTGGGGTCAGCTCGGAAATGACTTGGATGAGCTCCGCAACATTGACCGGCTTGGTTAGATAGTGGTTGCATCCAGCCTCCATGCAGCGCTCGCGATCTCCTGCCATGGCGTGGGCGGTCAGAGCGATGACGGGAACGGTGTGGCCAGCGTCGCGCAGCTGGCGTGTGACCTCACAACCATCGAGGCGCGGCATTTGGATATCCATGATCACGACGTCGAAGTCTTCGTTCGAGGCCACAGCCTCGACGGCTTGCAAGCCGTCCTCGACCCAAACGAGCTGCATCCCGGCGTGCTCCAGGTGGTACTTGAGCAAGGTAGCGTTGTCCGCAGAGTCTTCGGCAAGCAATGCACGCAGCCCCATGATGCGAGGAAGCGGTTTTGCTGGGGTTCGACGTCTCCGGCGTTTCTCCGGGGCGGGCGCCAACTCCAAATCATCCGAATCGGTGCTTTCCAGCGGCAAGCGCACCGTGAAAGCGCTGCCCTTGCCGAGCTCGCTGCGCAGCTCGATGCGTGCGCCGAGCAAGCGAGCGAGTCGTTGGGCAATAGCCAGTCCGAGCCCGCTACCGCCAGACAAGCGCGCTGTGGTGGTGTCAGCTCGAACGTAGGGCTTGAAGACGGATTCGGTGATTTCAGGGGCGATGCCCACGCCTGTGTCGATCACGGTGATGAGTAGCTCTCGTGCGGACTTGCCGAGCTCGAGACGCAGCGTCACGCTGCCCTCTTCGGTGAACTTGATGGCGTTGGATATCAGGTTCACGAGCACCTGGCGCAGACGCAAGGGATCGGTTGTGACCATCATCGGCAGCTTGCCGCGATAATCGATCGAGAACGCGAGGTTCTTGGCGTGGGCTTTCGCACGCACCAGAGAGGCAACTTGCTCGATGAGCTCGGTCAGCTCCATGGTCGTTGGGTTGACGATGAGCTCGCCGGCTTCGATCTTCGACAGATCGAGCACAGAGTTGACCAGCTCGAGCATGTGGGCACTGTTGCGGGAAATAGCGTCTGTGGCTTGCTCTTTGCGGTCATCAGTTGCGCGTGGGTCGCGCAGCATGCGTACGAAGCCTTCGATTGCGCCGAGCGGCGTGCGGATCTCGTGACTGATGTCAGCGAGAACAGAGGATTTGATTTGGTCCGCTTTCTCAGCTTGCTTGCGGGCGCGTTTGAGGGCGCGGGCTGCTTGATCGCGTGCCGCAGCATTCGTGTAGGTCATGAGCAACACTGAGGCGAGTACGCCGAGGCTGATGACTTGTTGAGCGGTGGCCAATGTGCTCTCGGGCAATGGGATCAAGGGTTCAGGAAGAAGGCCAGGAACGTAGATCATCACGGCAGCCATCAGCGCCGCGACCACGCAAATCCCGAGCGCGAGTCGCTGGCGAGTGGAAAAGACGCTGAAGGGCAACAACACCAGCATGACCGGTACGGCTACGACGAGTTGTCGCGAGCCCAATAAGGCGACAAGCAAGCAAATGACCACCTGCACGACGGCGCTCCAGATGCGGCTAGCCATCGTGTAGCCTCGCCAGCTCATCACCAAGCCGGCGCCCAAAGTCAGCGGTACCAGCGCGATCGCCGCGGCCAACTCATGGTAGCCGAGCCACCAGACGGCGGCCGTCGATGGGCACGCAAAGACCGCGTTGGCCAGCAGGGCGGAGTTGGACATGACCAGTCGCTGGACCTGGACCGGTGAGCAGTCTGCGGTAACGCCTAGCCAAAGCAGTTTTCCGATCGGCCCGAGCGCGCGCATGGGTCATAGTCTGCCCACTTGGACAGTGCGGGGCAACCATGACAACGACGCTGATAAAAAACGGGACCATCGTCGACGGCAGCGGACAGAACGGCTACCGCGGGCACGTGCTCGTCGAGGGCGAACGCATCAACGCCATCATTGCCGATGAAGAGATTGGGGTTGAGGGCGCGCCGCTGCCACAGGCCGATGTGAGCATCGACGTAAGCGGCATGGTCGTCGCTCCGGGCTTCATCGACATGCACTCCCATGCCGACTGGTTGCTGCCCAACCATGATCATGCTGGCTTGCTCCGCTGTCTGATTGAGCAAGGCATAACCACGGTCGTGGCCGGCAACTGTGGGATCTCTCCGGCGCCGGTGCACCGCGCGCGCATCAAGCGGCTCGAAGCGCTCGCTTCGATCGCCATCGATCGGCCTTTTTCTTACGAGTGGTGCACGATGGAGGGTTTGCTCGATCACTACGAGTCCGCCGAGCCCGTCGTCAACGTCGCCCAACTCGTGGGTCATGCGGCGATTCGCTATTCGGCCACCGAGCGGCGTCGCCGTCCGTTGAAGCCAGCCGAGCATCGGTCCTGTCTTCGCAGCGCGCGGCAGAGCCTGAAAGAGGGCGCCTGCGGACTGAGCTTCGGCTTGGGTTACGACCCCGGCATGTATTCGCCGCTCGAGGAGATCGCCGAGCTGTGCAGTTTGGCTGCCTCGCAGGACAAGCCAGCAGTGGTTCATCTGAAGGCGTTGAGCTGGATTTCCCCGTGCTACCCACCGACCTACTTGGGCGCACACAACCTGCGAGCCTTGCGTGAGATCCTCGACATCGCTTCACGAACGCGGGTCCGCTTGCAGTTGTCTCACTTTCTCTTTGCCGGCCGCCGCAGCTGGCGCAGCGCGGCAGCAGCCATCGATTTGCTCGATCGCGCCCGGCGCAGCGGCATGGATGTGATGATCGATGCCTTTCCCTACACCTGCGGCAACACCACCATCAACGCGGTGATGCCATCTTGGTTCTTGGCGTTGGGCCAAGAGCGCTATCGCAGCCCTTGGGTGCGAACGCGGCTCCGCGCCGAAGTGGAGCTCGGTTTTCGCTTGGTCGGCTTCCGTTATGGCGATTTTCGTCTCATGCGATGCGATATCGACGGCTTTCAGCAATACGAGGGACAGAGCTTGGTCCAGATCGCCCGTCAGCGCGGCCGCTCACCATTCGATACGATGCTCGAGCTGAGCGAGCTCAGCCGCGGAGCGGCTTTGATGCTCTGCCAGGGATACAGCGGCCTGCCGGGCCAGGAGGATGTTGTCGACACGGTGCTGAGCCACGAGGCGTGCTTGTTCGAGACCGATGCTGTGATCCGCAGCAGCGGCCATCCCAACCCGGCGGCGACCGGCACCTTCCCGCGCATCCTCGGTCGCCACGTGCGCCGAAAGCAGCTGTTCAGCTTGCCTTCGGCAGTGCGTCGCATGACTGCAGCCAGCGCAGATCGTTTCGGTCTGACCGATCGCGGCCGGCTGCAACCAGGTCTGGCCGCGGACATCGTGGTGTTCGATCCGGAGCGAGTCGACGACCGTCCCGGTAGCGACACCCGTCCGGCTGGTCCGCCGCGCGGCATCAGTCAGGTGTTCATCAATGGAGCTCATCTCGTTGCCGATGGGCACTTTGTCGAGGGCGTGCGCGCCGGACGCGTGCTGCGGGTTTGACCGTGGTGCCAAGGCTCGCGGAGGTGCCCTGTCGTTCGAGGCCCATTTCGCACAGTTCTTCAGGGTAGCTGGTGGCGCAGCCGCGGTCGTGCGATCACTCAGTCATGCGCTGGAGCCTCGTGGCCGCCTTGGCTTGTTTCGTCTCGATGGTGATCTGGGCGCCGGCAGCGGTGGCAGATGTCGTTGGCGGCAACCCGCTCAAATGTCCTCCAGGCAGCCGCCAGGCAGCCGATCACTGCGGCCAATGGTGCGCGCCGACCCAGTGCACTAGCGATGCGGACTGCACACCCAGACGGCGAGGAAAGGAAAAGCCGCAGCCGCTGACCTGCCGCTCTGTGGGGCTCTGCGTCGAGATACACAGCTACGAGTCGTGTAGCGGCTGGTCGATGGGCAAGGATCAGAAGCGGTCGGTTGCGCGTGATGTTTGCAACAAGGCCAGCGATTGCATTCGCCCTGCCGAATGCGAAACAGTCAAACGATGTGTGCCGGCTCGCCCGCCACCCCCGCCACCCCCGCCGCCTGCTCCCGCGCAGACGAAGCCGGCGAGCGGCAACTGCAGCTGCGAGCTGCCGGGTGCTCGGGGAGCTGGTGAAGGCGGCCATGGGCTCATTTGGCTGTTGCTGGCGACGGTAATTGGACTGGTGTGTCGGGCGAGAAGCTCGTAGGGCAACAGATCCGCCAACGTGAGTGAGGTATCGGGGTTGGCTCAGTGGTTTGCGCGAGCAACGGGATGGGAACGTGGTCGTTGCCGTGGACTCTGAAATCGACGTGGGGACGACCCGCCCTCCCGCAACGGCCGCATTTTGCGTAGTTGCGGGCGGGGATAAACCGCCCGAGATGCCCTACCGCGGGTCTGCGTTGCATTTTGCGTTGGTGCGGGCGGGGATAAACCGCCCGAGATGCCCCTACCTTCGGCGAGAAACCCCGCCCTACCTTCGGGGAGAACCGCCCGAGATGCCCTACGGCGACTCAGCGTTTTGAGACAGCCTCAAACCCCGCCCCTACCGGCCATTCGGTTTCCCGGACCCGGACCCGGACGCGGACCCGGACGCGGACCCGGACGCGGACGCGGACCCGGACCCGGACGCGGACCCGGACACGACGATGTCCTGCTACTGCACCGCTAGACTACGCAGCAGCACGGGCAAGCGTTGCTAGCACCCATGGCACCCGTCCTGTCAGCGATGTGTACCCCCCGCCGATGTCCTGTCCGGTACCTGTCCGGTACCCCCCCCGACCACGTCCACGCGCACACAGTCGCGCACGCGCACGCCCACGCCCACGCCCACGCCCCCAAGAAACACAAACGTAACTCAGCCTCGCATCAGTCAGAGGCGCTGACGGCTGGAGGGGGCTCACCATCGCAGCGCGACGGGTTGCAGTCGTGTGGAGCGACTACCGTCGCCGAGTTGGCCGTCGCCGTTGCCGCCCCAGCACGAGATTTTGCCTTCTTGGTTGAGCGCGCAAGCGTGCCACGAGGCGCCAAAAGCTTTGATTTGTTTGAGCTCGACCGATTGGCGCTTGGTGCCGCTCCTGGCGCTGCTCCCTTGGCACGTCAGCGTGTCATCGGTCCGTCTCACGCAAATGGAGCCGCCCTGTAGTGCGACCTCGGCGACGCGGTCGAGGCCCGCGCCCTTTTTGGCCTCGCTGGGCCCCGCATCGGGGCGTTTGGGGCCGGTAGCTACTTGCCAACACATCAGCGAGCCCGACTCCAGCGCTGCGCACTCGCGTTGGTAGCTCACGGCGATGCTCCGCGCCTTGTCGTCCAAATGAACTTGCGTGAGATCCGCAAAGACCTTCCCCGCCGCAAGCTGCTTTGATTTGCTCGATCCGCACCGCACGGTGCCGTCCTGAAGGCGCACGCACACCCTGCGACGCTGGGCATCGATACGAATCTCGGCCACCTTGGTGAGTGTGCTTGCGCGTGTGGCAGCCTTCATTCGCCCGCCAGCGCCCAGCCAACAGGAAACGCCCCCGTCAGTGTGCAGGGCGCAACCCAATGGACCTGCCAGGGTTAGCTGGTCGACGTCGCTGAGCCCGGCGACCGTCTTGGCCAGTAGACGTTGGGTTGCAAGACCCGTTCGAGGGTTGCCGCTGCCGCTGCCCCAACAGGTCACTTTGCGATCTTTCAAGATGGCGCAGCCTTGACCACTGCTGATGGCCACCTGGGTCGCGCCCGTCACGCCGTGCACTCGGGTCGGCACGGGCCTGCTGGGAACGTTGTTGGTCAGCGGTTGGTCCCAACCCAGCTCGCCTTGCCGGTCGCTTCCCCAGCACCACACCGAGCCGTCGCTGAGCACCGCACAGGAGCTCGCGCCGCCCACTGCAATCTGGATGGCGCGGGGATTGGTGGGCGGAGGCGACACCTTTTTGGCGTCAAACATCGGCACCAGATCGTGGCGCGACGTCGCATGCTGCGTGGAGGCCTTCGTGGGCGAGGCTTGAGACTCGTCGCCGCGGTTACAACTCGTCGCTGCCAGCATCAACGTGGCTCCGAGCAACGCGACCTGCGCTTTGGTCAGCGCCAGCCGGCCCAATGAAAGCGTGGCCCTGGGGCTCTTGCAGCTCATGGCTTGCAGGCTACTCCAATTCGCGTTGCGGTCGCGCTGCGATTGCTGACCTGCGATCGCCGACCTGCAATCGCTGACCCGTCGGGCGACGCGACCGTCTGCGGACCAAGACCTATCACTTGCGACTTGACAGGGTTATCCTGTTGAACTGCTCGAGAGGAGATCACGATGAAGACGGCACGTTTGCTGATGGTAGTCAGCCTCGGACTGGGGATGTTGGGTGCTTGTGGAAGCGGCGACGTAACCACTGTGCCCAAAGACGGTGGAGCTACCAGTTGCACGGGCGACGAGACGCTCTGCGACGGCGTCTGCGTAGATCTCGACCAGCATGCAGGCCATTGTGGTAGCTGCTCGAATTCCTGCGAGGCAGGGCAAGTCTGCGCTGCGGGAAGCTGTGCTGTCAGCTGCGTTGGAGGTACGTCCAAGTGCGGCGACAGCTGCGTCGATACCGACGTGGATCCGAAGCATTGCGGCGGCTGCGGATTCGCTTGCAAAGACGATGAGGTTTGTCAGGGAGGCGTGTGCTCGGTCGTGTGCGCCGCGGGCACCACCAAGTGCGGCAACACTTGCGCGGACACATCAATCGATCCCGATCACTGCGGGAGCTGCGATACGGCCTGCGCCAAAGAAGAAGTGTGTCAGCAAGGCGTCTGCGCTTTGGTTTGCGTCGGGGGCACCACCAAGTGCGATCAGCACTGTGTGGATACCGATTATGATCCCAATCACTGCGGAGCATGCGATGTGGCGTGCAAGTCGGACGAGATCTGTGCCGCAGGTGGCTGCTGCTCCTTCGGACAGCTCTACTGCAGCAGCAGCTGCATCGATCCGGACACCGACGTGAGCAATTGTGGGGCATGTGGCAACAGCTGCGCGGGCCCCACGCCATTCTGCGTTGGCGGTGCTTGCATCGCCGCGGGCGAGAGCTGTGCTGCTCACCTGAACGTGGATCCGAACGCTCAAGATGGCCTCTTTCCGATTGATCCCGATGGTGTGGGTCCGACCGCCCCGTTCATGGCATTTTGCGACATGAGCAACGACGGCGGCGGCTGGACCCTGGTCGCCAACGTCGACGACATCAACGACCCCTATTTCGGCGGCTTCAATTCCACCGCTTGGGAGACAGCGAGCACACGCAACGAGAGCGAGATCCCGACCTTCAACAAGGACGTGGCCGTGTCGACCAAGTATCTGTCATGGAGCACGCTGCCGGCGACCGATTTGCGCATCGTCTACAAGAACGACGGCAAGTACTTCATGTGTCAGGGGCTGAGCGTGGTCGATACGCTCGACAAGGTGTTCGCCATGGGGCCGTCAAATGGCCAATGCGCCGCCACTTGCGCCAGTTTCAGCGAAGACCGCTTTCCCCAAGGGGCGACCTCGGTGCCGGTGGGCTTGAACTGCAGCGATGGCAACGAGGCTTGGTATACACAGAGCAGCTCCGCCGAAAACGCGCGCATCGGCGGCCTCGATGTCGACAACAGCTGTTGTGTGATGAATGCCTACCTCGGCGCGATGGGCGATCGTGGCTACTCCACCAACATCCTGGAGAAGACTTGGGGGCAATATTCCACTGGGGTGGTAACCGACAACAACATCATGGTGTTCGTGCGCTGAGGCTCACTGTAGCGGCTCGGTGCCGGTCGGGCCTCCCATCTTCGGCAGCGAGGCGAGGTGATCGAGCGACAGCCAATCGGCGCCCGAGTCGAAGAACACGTGGGCCAAGGGTGGGGGGCTCAGCGGTGAATCGAAGAGGGCGCGCGCGACGTGGATTTCGTCCGCCCAGCGCTGTCCCTCGAAAAACATCGAGCTACCGCAGATTCGGCAGAACGAGCGCTCTGCCGCGTCCGAAGAACGATAGCGGACCAGCTCGTCCTTTCCCTTCAGCAGACGGAAGCCGTCGCGCTCGACTCCGAGCCAGGTCACCAGGGCCGCGCCGTGGGCTCGCCGGCAGATGGAACAGTGGCAGTGGGCGCACCATTTGACCGGCACAAGGACGTCGAACTGCACCGCGCCACACAAGCATTTTCCGCGCGCACGCCCCTCAGCTGGTTCTGCCATGCGCCGAGCATAGCTCAGCAGCGCCAAGCCCCCCTGTCTATGTTATGGTCGAGCCGCTTTGGGTTCGCGCAGTGGGGCTTTTGTCCTGCTCGACGGGGACCATGGGGCACCCTGCGTCAGGTGACGCAGCTTTGAGGGTGTGACGAGGTAGGCAATGGCTTTGGGCTCTTCTTCCAACAAAAAAGCGCTAGGGCGCTACGTGCTCGCTTCGGAGCTTCACAAGTCACTCGTAGGGCCGTGCTGGATTGCACGGATTACCGAGGGGGATGACGCCGATGGCGTAGCGTTCGTGCGTCGGATCACCATCGGCGCAGAGGTGGATGACGCCTCGCTCAGCGCTGTGGCAGACGCTGCTGAATTCGCTGCCACACTGGATCACGAGTCCTTGCTCGGCGTTCTTGGTTCAGCTCGAGATGACCAAGAGCTGGGCTTGGCGAGCACCTACCAGGAAACCGAACCGCTGCGGGGACTGCTGCGCGCCGCCGGAATCGGTCGCAAGCCAGTACCCGCGGCCATCGCATTTCGCATCGCCACCGATCTACTCGAGGGCCTGAAATACCTGCACGGAAAGACCTTCGCCGGCCAGTCCGTGCTCGGGGCGCCCTCGCCTGACAACGTGCTCCTCAGCCCGGAGGGCAAGACGTTGCTGGCCGAGCCGGTTGCGTCAGCCGCAGCGGCGACAGCCCCAGCCTGGAAGACCAAGCCGAAACGGGCATGCTACGACGCGCCCGAGCTACTCGAGGAAGGCGGGGCGGGCGATGTCCGCTCGGACCTGTTTACGATGGGTGTGCTGCTATGGGAAATGCTCCGCAACCGGCCGCTGTTCGGCGGCTCGACCTACGAAGCGGTTGCTGAGCGGGTCAAGAGCGCAGCCATTCGTCGCGCCGATTCGCTCAAGCCTGCCGGCGGTGAAGCGATTCCTTCGACGGTTGCCGACGTGGTGGAAAAAGCGCTTCAGCGGGATCCAGCGGAGCGCTACCAGAGCGCGGGCGAGATGTTGGAGGCCATTTCGGGCGAAACGGTTGCGACCCACGAGGAAGTAGCAGCCTACGTAGTCGATCTGGCAACGGAGCTTTTTTCCAAGCAGCGCGGCAAAGTCAAGCTCGCCCGCTCCGCCAAAGCGCCGCCTTCGGCTGCGCCCAGAGCGTCCAAGCCCCCTGCCAAGAGCGAGCCGCCGACGAGCAAGGGCCCGCCAAAAAGCAACAAGCCGACGATGCGCGGCCTAGCGCCTCCCACTGCTCCTGGCGCTGGCGCAGAAGGTGGCAAGCAGAGCGCACCGGACGCTGGGCCACCGGACGCTGGGCCACCGGACGCTGGGCCACCGGACGCTGGGCCACCGGACGC
>CAZRGL010000085.1:0-7821 GCA_964599485.1 uncultured Polyangiaceae bacterium | reverse complement strand
CGCTGGGCCACCGGACGCTGGGCCACCGGACGCTGGGCCACCGGACGCTGGGCCAGACGCTGGGCCACCGGACAAGCCAGAGCCGCCAGCCGCTGGCGACGACGATCAATCAGACGAGTCCGATGCAACAGCGTCACCGGATGCAGCCGCGGAGCCGGCGGATGCAGCCGCCGAGCCAGCAGAAAAACCGGCAGAAAAGCCTTCAGAGCCCGCTGACGAAGCGGCTGAAGAGCCTGCCGCCGAGCCAGCAGAACAAGCGGATGAGCCCGCAGAGCCCGCCGCTGACGAAGCTGCAGCTGCGCAGCCCAAGGAAGCAGCTGGCGCGTCTGCGGGCGAAGCGCCAGCGGACAAGCCGGCCCCCCCGGCCAAGGAATCGGGGGCCAATCTCGCGGCAGCCTCAGGCGCGGTCGCTGGCGGCTACGACATGCTCTCCATCGCCGACGACCCGTCCGTCGACGAAGAGCTGCCCGACGTTGCTAAGAAAGCCCTCGCGGCAGCGTCCAAAGCGCAAGATGACGAGCCGTCCAACACGCCCATGTTGCTCGGTGTCGGCGCGGTGGTGGTGATAGCGGTGTTCATAGGTTCTTTTAACATGAGCGGCGACAAGCCCACGGCTCCGTCGCAACCAACCGCGTCTGCGGCGGCCACGACCAAGGCGCCCACGGCTTCTCAGACGGCGGCTGCCACGACGGCCGCTCCAACCGCAGCAGCCAGCGCGACCGAGACCGCGAGCGCCTCGACATCAGCCGACGAAGACGCCGACGCGGGCGCCGAGGATGCAGCCGCAGCAGCGTCAGCCGAACCTACTGCGTCAGCTTCGGCGCCGCCGAAAACAGTCAAGACCCCAACGAAGCCGCCAAGACCCAAGACCTGGCCCAAGCCCAAGCAACCGAAGTTCACTCCCGGAGGCATTTGAGAGCGAGATGATGAGCGAGAAGCAAGCTGTTAATCAGAGCCAGGACAGTTCGCGCGTCACGTCACGTGGCGGCCGCGTTGCGGCCTGTCTGGTTTCTTGTGCAATGCTGACTGTTGGTGTGCTGCCTTCGCACGCGTGGGCACAAGGCAAGAAGGCCGGTCCACCGGTTAGCAAGCCTGCTGCGCCCAAAGCTGGGTCCAAACCGGCGTCCAAACCGGCGTCCAAACCGCCTGCTGCGACTCCTCCGCCAGCCGCGCCGCCGCCTGCTGCCGCCCCGCCCAAACCGGCTACGCCCACTACCGGCGTAGCGATCGACAAGGCGAACTGGAAGCAGAAGCAGGCGGCCACCAAGGCGTACAAGAAGGGCGTGGCCGCCATGGATCGCAAAGCCTTCGACAAGGCTTTGGTCGCGTTTCGAAGCTCCTACGGTGTGGTTGCGAGCCCCAACTCGAGGCTCATGGTGGTCCGCGCGCTCGCCGCGCTGGAGCGCCGCCCCGAGGCCTATGAAGAGGTGCTCGCCGTCGTGAGCGAAGCCAAGGCCGCTGCAGCCAAGAGCGCCAAGTACAAGAAGACGCTCGAGGCCGCCGAAACTGAGCTCGGTGAGCTCAAGAAATCGCTCGCCTTTCTTACCGTGAACGTGACCGGCGCCTTAGAGGGCGCGACGTTGTCGATCGCCGGCAACCCCGTCCCGCAGCAGCGCTGGGGCAAGAGCATCGCGGTCGATCCGGGGAGCATTGAGGTGGTGCTCAGCACTGCAGACGGCAAAGAGACCAAGAAGGTCGATGCCGCTGCAGGCGCTACCGCGCAGATCAGCATCAGCCCGCCGAAGCCAGACACCAACCTGCTGCCCCCACCGCCGCCAGAGCCCGAGGTGTCGGCCGGTTACGAAGGCCCAGATCGGCGCTTGATGGCGTACATCGCAGGAGGCGTCGGTGGGGTAGGCATCCTCACTTTCGGCATCTTCGGGCTGCTTTCGAACAGCAAATACAACCGCCTCGAGGCGGCCTGTCCGGACATGGCTGCTTGTGATCCTGACCTGGTCGACACCGCCAACAGCGGCAAGACCTTTCAAACGGTGGCCAACGTTGGACTCGCCTTTGGCTTGATCGGCTTGGCTGCTGGTGGTGGAATGTTTGTATGGGAAGTGCTCGACCCAGCGGCGGACGAGAAGTCCGACGAGGCCGCACCCAAGGTGTCGGTTGGTCCCGGCTCGGTGATCGTTAGCGGGAGGTTCTAAAATGCGTGCTTGGCATATCTTCTTGGTGTTCTGTGTTGCTTCGGCTGTAGTCGCCGTCAGCTGCACCAACGACTTTGACCAGTTCACCTACCGTGGAGCAGGGGGCAATAAGGTCGTGACGTCCAGCACCACCTCTACCACCCCGGCCGGTGGCAGCGGCGGCATGATGGGCGAGTGTACGACCTTCAACGACTGTCCGGGTATGGACAGCGATTGCAAGAGTCGCACTTGTCTGAACAACAACTGCGGCGTCAAGAACGCCCCGGTCGGAACCGCCTGCGACGACATGGGCGGCAAGTTCTGCAACGGCGCTGGCGATTGCGTCGAGTGCAACGAAGACGCCGATTGCACGAACAACAACTGCGTCGCCAACAAGTGCGAAGATCCGACTTGCAGCGATTCGAAGAAGAACGGTGACGAGACCGACGTAGATTGCGGCGGCAGCTGTCCCAACGCTTGTGACAACGGCAAGATCTGCTTCGAGCCAAAGGACTGCAAGAGCAAATTCTGCAAGCCCTCGGGCGGTGGAATGGGCGGAGCCGGCGGGACGGCCGGAGCTGGCGGAGCAGCCGGCGGAGCCGGCGGAGCTGGCGGCATGGTTGCGGCCGGAGGCAACGGTGGAAACGGCGGCGCTGGGGGCGGCGGAATGCCTCCCACCGCCGGTACCTGCGAGCCCTGCGCTGGTGACATCGACTGCGATCCAGCAATCGATCACTATTGCGATACCAACACCAACTGCGTTCCCAAGCTCAATCCCGGCGATGCATGCACCGCCGGAAACGAGTGTCTGAGCGGAAATTGCCCAGCGCAAGACTTGGTATGCTGCGATACGGCCTGCGGCCAGACATGCGAGTCCTGCCTGGCTGCCAACACCGGCGGAACAGACGGAACCTGCGCGGCCGTAACAGCGGCCACCGATCCGGACATGGAGTGCGCAGCGCAACCCAAGTCGAGCTGCGGCCCGACCGGTATGGGCTGCAGCGGTACCGCTGGCTCTTGCAACGTGTGGGCAGCCAACACTGAGTGCCTGGCCGCCAGCTGCAACGCCGGCCAGCAAACCACAGCCTCACTATGCGACGGCTCCGGCACCTGCGTAGCCGGCACAACCAGCTCCTGCGGCAAATACGTCTGCGACACCACCGCCTGTTTCACCGACTGCACGGCCAACGGCGACGCGGACTGCGCCGCAAACCACTATTGCGACGCCGGTAACGTCTGCCAGCCGAAGAAAGCCGACGGTGTGACGTGCGGCGCCGCAAAGGAATGCACCAACAACCAGTGCAAGGACGGCGTCTGTTGCAACAACGCCTGCGGCGGCGCATGCATGGCTTGCAGCAATGCCAAGACAGGCCAAGCCAACGGGATTTGCAGCAACATCACCTCCGGCACCGATCCAGATGGCGAGTGTGGTGGAGGCTACGCTTGCAACGGTGCTGGTGCCTGCAAGGGCGAAAATGGCACTGCTTGCAACGGGGCTGGCGATTGTCTGAGCGCTTCTTGCCCCGCTAGTGATGGGGTCTGCTGCGATGCTGTCTGCAGTGGTCTGTGCATGGGCTGCACCTTCGTCAAGACCGGCTTGCCAATGGGCACCTGCGGCAACATCAAGGCGGACACCGATCCCGATCTGGAGTGCGCTGCCGGTTGTTGCAATGCCGCTGCCTGCGGTACGGGCAACTGCCTCGACGGAGAGGATTGCTCGGCGGGCGGTGCTGGGGAGTGCGTGAACGCGACCTGCAACGCCTCGAACAAATGTGGCCCATAGGCCCGTAGTGCGCGGTGTCGAATGACGCGGTGTCGAATGACGCGCTGTCGGATGACGCGCTGTCGGATGACGCGGTGTCGAATGACGCGGTGTCGAATGACGCTGGCGCAGACTTGCAACGTGACGGGCGTTTGCTGTCAGCCGTCGCGCGCGAGGCTCGAGCTCGGCAAGACGGCCGGAACCATGACCTCGTTCGAGGCAACTTGCGCGAAATGAGGCGGACGGGGCGGACGGGCTACTCGCCCTCACATCGACGTCCGTACCCTCGCCAAGCAGGCTCGCGTGAGCCATGTCCCTCTTTTGCAGCGATAGGCGATACAAAAAGCGGGGATGACCCACCCATCCCTCCATTCTGTATCGCCTATCGTTGCATTTCGGAGGGATGACTCCGTCGGTGGGGCTGTTCGGACGCGCACCCCACGCGCACCCCCACGCGCACCCGAACCCGCATGCGCACCCGCACGCTGCCGGCCACGGTCACGGCTGGGAAGTAACGTCCTTGGCGACTTCAAAGGCAGATGAAAACGTGAACCAACGTTCTCAGCATGTCGTCACCCTCCGTTGACAGCGACGCTCGATCGACGCCGGGATGTTGTTGTCGAGCCATGGAATGCTTCGTGCAGCTCTGATGGGCTATGAGACAACTGTCGATCGTAGCAATCGCGTTTGCCACTCTGTCCGTCATAGGGTGCGGCGGCGCTTCGGCCGCGCCTGATCCCGGGACCGTCGCCGATGCGGGTAGCGACGCTGCCTCACCTGATGCCGGTGGTAGCTGTCTCGCCGACAACAAGTCGTGTCAGCGCGACGAGCAGTGCTGCGGAGTGTGTGACTTCGAGACCGCCCATTGCTCCTCGCCGGCATGGCTGGATTGCGCCGAGCCGGCTCACCGACTGGTGCCCGCAGCCGAGGCCGGTCCTAGTCCCGCAGGTCAGCTGCGTTATCTGGTGGACAGTGGCTATCAGGGCGACATTTACGACGCCCACACTCACCTGTTCGCCATTCCGAGCACGTCGGGGCTGCCTGATTTGAGCGATCCGGACAAATACCGTTTCCTCGCGCGCCCGATGTCGATCGCCAAGCACTACCAGCTGCACCGTTTCTATGGTGGCGAGCATTTGCGCTTGCGCGGGTTCATCAACCTGGCGCTGCCCAACATGGCTGGGCTGGGCGAGCCGACCAGCAGCTATCAGTATGATGGCAACAGCTACCTCATGGCCTACACGCCAGCGGTGGCTGGCGATACCGCCGACGACGACAACTATTTGGCCTTCGCCGGCAACACGATGAGCGCTGCCGCGCTGTACACCAAGCAGGCGTCCTTCGAGCCTGCGACTGACAGCTACCATTCGTTCGCTCACGCCGGGCTCGACTGGGCCGAGATCCGGAGCGGCATCCTCGACAAGACCATCAGCAGCATGGCCGACGTCAAGAGCCGGCTGTCTGCACAAATCTACCGAATGCGCGACATCGGTTTCGACGGGCTCAAACTCGTCAACGAATGGACCGCCGGTCGCAACGGAAAATGGGGAGCGGCGCGGCCACTGGTAGGGCTCGAATCGCTGACCGATGAGGAGGATCCGTGGGCCCTGACCGGCGAGATGTTCAACGGTAACGGCGGGATCTTCGCCACAGCAGCGAAGCTGGGCATGTCGGCAACGGTTCACGGCCCCGACTCGCAAAACAACGCCGAGCCGTATTGGCAAAGCGGCGGTGTTTGGGACCAAGTCCTGTCCGCCCACAAAGGCCTGAGGCTGACCATCGCCCACGGTTTTGCACTCATCAAGATCCACAGCGGAAAGCCGCACTTCGATCAGGATCCAGATCGCTGTGACGCGGTGGTCGAGATGATGAGCAAGCTGTTCGACGAGCATGACGGCAAGAGTGGCCGGTCGGCGCTGCGCGTCGATATGTTGGGCGCGTTCATCAACTGGTGGGTCGAGCACAACCGGTTGTTCCAGGACGACCCGGGCTCGGTCAGCCACGACTACCGAGCTGCCTTCATCAAGTACCAGCGCCACTTCGTGCTCGGCCTCGACGCCGTCAACTCGGCGGCGCGAGCATTTCAGTCCGAGGCTTGTGGCGCCGCCCACAATCCGCTGGAAACGAGTTTGCTGTCAGCGCGAATAGCCCTCGAGGGACCCTGGCAGGGCAACGTCCGAAATCTCGACTTGGTGGGCGAGCCGGGCGTACTCAGCCACATCTATCGCGATAACATTTTCGAGCTGGCGGCCGTGGGAACCAGTCCCGAGCACCGAGGTCCGGCGGGTGTGGACACCAATGGGGTGCGGCGCATCGACTGCTCCCTGGCGGCCCAGCACCTCAGCGCGCTTCGAGGTAGCGTCAGAAGCGAGCAGCGGGGGTTGGCGCCCAACGCCGATCCGCTGCGCCGGTCGCTGCAGGAGATCGCCGAGCTGCTGTCGAGCAGTTGCCAGGGGTGACGACGCAGTGTCCGGTCACGGGAAGGTAGCGGGCGGTTGGGTCATCGCGTCTTGGAAGCCCCAGCAAATGACTACGTTGTCACTGCGCAGTCCGCAGTTGCGGTCATCGGCGGCGGTGATCTGCGTAAACACGCCGGGGGGAGGCGAGGTCTCGCCCCAATGGTTGCTCCCCCAACAAGCGATGGTGCCGTCGGTGCGGATTGCGCAAGCGTGAGATTCGCCAGCCGCGACTGCCGTGAAGGTGCCCGACGGCGGCGTCGACTGCCCGTAATGGGGGAACCCCGACGAGTTGGGACCGCCAGCACCCCAACAGGTGAGCGCCTTGTTGCTGCGTACGCCGCAGCTGAAGAAGTAGTCGCCGGCAGACACATCGATGAACGTGCCCGACGGCGGATTGGCCTGACCGCAGTGATACGGATGTTTGCTGCAGCTCGAGCTCGTCGCGCCAAAGCCCCAGCAGGACACTGTGCCATTCGGTCGGATACCGCAGCCGTGGTAATTGGCGGTGGAGATTTCGACGAAGCTGCCCGCCGTATCGCATTTCGGGTCCTCGGCGCACTCGTCTCTGTGGCCCCAACACAACAGCGCGCCCGTGCTGGCACTTATGCCGCAGCTATGGGCCAGGCTGCCGGAGATCCGAGCTAGCGGGCCGGCAGCGCAATCGCTGTTCTTCGTGCATGGTTGCCCATCGTGGGCGCCGTCTTGGCATGTGCTCGCTACGCAAACACCGTTGGGCTGGGGCGCCTTGTCACCCCAGCACACCGGCTCGCCGAGTAGGTCGAGCGCGCACCCGTGCCGAAATCCGTGTGTCGTAACGAAGTGCTTTCCCTTCGGTGGCGAGGCCTGGTTTTCGAAATTCGAGCCCCAGCAGGCCAGCTCGGCTTGATTGTCCACGCCGCAGCACGTTGCGCCTTTGGCGAAAACGCTGGGTCGGACGACACAACTGGCAGTGCAGTACTTCCCCCAAGGGCTGCCGGGCTCGCACAGCTCACCGGCCGCGGCATTCAGGTGGCTATCACCGCATACGACGGCTGTGCAATCACTGTCGCAAGTAGCGGTGTCCACGCCGCCCTCGTCACACGCCTCTTTGGCGGCTTGGTTGACGTATTTGTCACCGCAGCTGACCGTCGTACAGTCACTGTCACAGCTCGCTGTGTCCAATGCGCCCGAGTCGCAATCCTCGCCGGCGGCTTGGTTGACGTGCGTGTCACCGCAGCTGACCGCCGTGCAGTCACTATCGCAACTGGGCGTGTTCACCGCGCCTTCTTCGCAGTCTTCGCCAGCAGCCGCGTTCACGTAGCCATCTCCGCAGCTGACTGCTGTGCAGTCACTGTCACAGCTAGCCGTGTCCAACGCGCCTTGGTCGCAGTCCTCGCCAGCAGCAGCGTTGACGTGGCAATCGCCGCAGCTGACCGTCGTACAGTCACTGTCACAACTGGGCGTATCCAAACCACCCACATCGCAGTCC
>CAZRGL010000084.1:20554-25773 GCA_964599485.1 uncultured Polyangiaceae bacterium | reverse complement strand
CGGCCACAGCCCCAAAATGTTCTCCATAGCGTCAAATCGTTGCGCTCGCGCTGCGGTGCCCCGAAGTTGGAGGAAAGGCTGATTCACGTTTCAGCCCGCCTTATGACGAAGGGGTGAAGCTCGGCTTTGCCTCTCCTCTCTCTGTGTCTGTGTCTCTGTGGTTGAGAAACTCCGGAGATTCCCGCATGTCAATCGGGCCCTATCGCCGAGTAGTCTAGAACTTCGACTTGATTCATGCGTCTAGTCGGCTCGGGGCCACTGATGCTGTGCTGGAGAATCTACAGCTCGATCGCCATCGGTTTGTTGCTGGCCGGATGCGTTGCGCCAATCGATGGGGCAGACGAGCTGTCGGCGACCCAAGTCGTGGAGCAAATGGTGCAGCGCTATGCGGCGCTGGACAGCTATCACGGTCGCGGCTCTGCCGTGTCGGCGCCAGCCATGGTCTTCGATGCATCCTTCGCTGTGGATTTCGACCGGGCAGCTGGGCTCCGGGTGGACAAGATCGATGTTGCGAGCGGGCTGCCCGATCTCGTCCTGTGGACGGCGAATTATCTGCTCCGCCTTTGGGAAAGCCGACCTGAAGTCGGACGGCGAGTAGACCACGTGTCTGTGGTCCTGCAGAAGCTACCAGATTACCGTTACGCCCTGTTGCCGGTCGCCCTCTTGACAGGCAGTAGCGGTGGCTTCGCCGACCCACTGCTGGGCCTCGGAGACTTCGCCTTCGACGACCACGCGATGGTTGATGATGTGGACTGCTATGCCATCACGGCCAAGTCATCAGGTGAGCTCGAAGCGTGGACCGTTTGGAGTGTTGTGACTCTGTTCATTGGCAAAGAAGACCTTCTGCTGAGGCAGGTGGTCGAGAAGAGCCAAATGGACCGCGATGCTGGTTTGTTGCGGCGGGCGAATCGCCGAGCGGGCTTCAATCCCAACGAGAAGCAAT
The DNA here is from genome assembly GCA_964599485.1 of uncultured Polyangiaceae bacterium. Taxonomy (GTDB): domain Bacteria; phylum Myxococcota_A; class Polyangia; order Polyangiales; family Polyangiaceae; genus JAPYTK01. Next base: position 24,830 of record CAZRGL010000084.1, on the reverse strand, counting down.
TCGGTAGGCAGCTCGAGTATTACCGTTCGCTGACGCTGCAACGCCGACCAGACTGGACGACTGAGCGCGCCGAGCTCGAGCGCCGCTACTCCTTTGCGCCTGACATCCAGGTGGAGATCGAGCCGGAACGGCTGACGTTCCCCCTGAGCCAGCGCATGCGTGGCGCCTATCGCTACGAGGGGATTGGAGCGACGCTCGATGCGGCGCCACGAGGAGCTCTTTTCCTCGAAGTCTTCGAAGGAGGGCCGGCAGATTTGGCTGGGATTCGTGAAGGTGACCTGATTGTGTCGGTAGACGGCGAGCCGGCAACAGCTGCGCCCTTGTTGTCTGTGAGCAAAGAGCTCAGGGGCAGCTCAGGCACCAACGTCAGCGTCATCGTTCGCCGACGCGGCCGCACGTTGGCGTTCAACATCGAACGCGATTGGATTGAGTTTCCCGACTAACTGGCGGGCAAGCCTAGCGGATCCCGAGTCGTTGTTTTGCTCGTTGCTTTAGTGCTGTCTTGACGCTTCCTGCCGAGAAGCCGCCCCGGCCCCGGCCGTGGCTGTTGAACGGAGGGTCACTGCCGCGGGGGGTGAGTTGTTTCTGGGTGCGGCGTGCGTTGCGGTTGGTCTCGACGTCGTATTCGACAAACTGATAGCGGTTCGTCCTCAGCCACGCCCGCGCCTTGTTGCAAACAGGACACCAGCGCGTCACGTACATGTCGATGGGGACGCGGCGCATCTCTGCCTCAATGGCCGCTTTTCGTTTCCGCTTCTTTTCCAGCTCGAGCTGTTCTCGTGCTCTTTGGTCGACGGACGCCGAGGGCAGGGCGGACTGAGGTGGTTTCCGAATTGATCTTCGAGGCTTGCTTCGCACACGCCGGCTGTTGCGGCGACGGGCTGCGACGCTCGGCCCGTCGCGGACGGGCTCGGATTGAGGCGAAGCCGCTTCGACCATGGCTGGGTCGCTCACAGCAATGCTGTTGTCTTGTCCAAAGTCGCCGTACTTGGCAACACCGTAGGCGGCCAGTGCCACGAAGAACAAGCCAGCCGCGGTCGCCAGAACGCTCAAGGATGGAAGCGCAACAGTCGAACGCTGCGCCTCCCGGCGACACAGAACACAACGCCCTTCCTCGCCAATGGCCAGCCCATGCTCCTCGCAAATAGCGCGCGTCGGGCCCGCTTCGGGCTCGCTTTCCCCCCTCATCGCCCGGACATGTTAGCGCCGCTAGTCACGCACGGGAAGGTTGGTCAGACGGAGGAAGGTTGGGTTGGCGGGGTCGCTAGGGGGACCAGCGGCAGCGTACGGCTTTGAAACCGCGGCGATAGAGGCCTACTTCGTTTTCGGCGCCGGGCAGCACCAGGTTGGTGCCGAAGTCGTGGCCGAGCATCGTGACCAGGCGGTGTTGGCACACGCTGGTTCCCGCGACGCGCAGGTGGCGCTGCAGGTCGATTTCGTACTTTGTGCCGTCGAGCTCCAAGCGCGCTCTTCGACTGACAATCATGGGCGTGCCGCGATTGGCTTTGCAGGCAGGCAGCGGCATCAAGCCACCCGCACCAGCTCGGGCGCCTGGCACGCTGCGGGCATTGCCGAGGCGCAGCTTGGAGTCGATGGGGCGCAGCCGCAGCTCGTGGCCGCCGTCGGCGGTGGGCTCGACCAACACGAGCAGCACGTCCGGGCCGCTCGTCGTCACACCTACTGCCGAAGCGTCGAGCTGCTGGCGTGAGCTGATGCGCAGCTTGCGCTCGACAGCAGCGCCCTGCTTGCTCACCCGCGCAATGGTTGCGCTGCCCAGGGCGTCCCACGGCTTGCGGCTGGACAGCCACCACGCGCCGTCGGCGGCGACCACGAAGCTGTGACGGTTGCCGGCAGGAGCGCTGGCCCCGGCGGCCCGTTGCTGGATCTGGCCGTCAGTGCCCAGCATGAGCAGGCCGGGCGCGCCAATGAGCAGAAGGCCCGGCTCGCCGACGAAGGCCGCTGAGCCGCAGAAGCTCAGCTTTCGCGTGAAGGGTTTGCTGCGCTTGCTGACTGACCACATGTGTGTGTTCAGCTGGCTCGGGTCTCTCGCCCCTTGACCGACCTTGTCGGCGATGACGCTGGCCGACAGTGCGTTGCCCCTACAGGACATCAGCCCGGGACGGCGGCGGTGGCTGAGCAGCCGGTGGCTGACGACGCGGCCGTCGGCAAAGCCGTGGACAGCGTATTGCCAGGAGGTCTTGTCGTCGTCGACGGTCAGCCCGCTACCGCTCCACAGCGCGTCGCCGATTCCAGCTCCGATCGCGTACACAGCAGGGTGAGCCGAGGCAGGCTCAGCCCACTTGGCCAGGCCGCCGGCCATCATCTTCGCTCTGGCGGCCGGATCGCTTCGGCAATACAGCGTCGGGCGGGGCGGCGCAGGGGAGGGCGGGTCGTCGGGCAGGCTCGGCGCTTGCCAGCCGAGGCGCACAAGGCCATCACCAAATTGGCAACCGGTCTTGCCGCACTGCATCGAATAGTCGCGCTGGTAGCCACGCTCACGCCAGCGCAGCACTTGAGCGGGCGGGCCCGGTACGCGACGCCAGCTCTTGCCGCCATCATCGGTTTGGTAGGCGCGGGCTTGCCGGTCGAGCAACAGCCCGCGGTTGATGCTCAGGCTGACTAGGCGCGTCGGGTGCGACGACAGCGCCGTCACGAAGGGCAACGTGACGACCTCTGCCTGCGCCTGCGGATCTACGATAGCGAGGCGTGCATGTTGGCTTTTGGAGGCGTCGCCATCGATGGCAAACACCAAGCGATCCTGGGTGTCGACACCCATTGCAACCAAGCTTCCGCCGTCGAATGGGCACGGGGTTGCGTGTGCTGTGCTCGCGGCGATCTTGAAGGCGAGGCATTGGCGGCGGTGGCGTGCGGGCATCAGCACCCACGCGGCTTGGGGGCCCTTGTCTCGGCACGTGCTGACAGCTTGCACATCGCTGTAGCCCGCGGTCAGGCCCGGCAACGGAATTGGTGGCGCGGCCTGCGACGCTGCGTTGGTGTCGAGCCACAGTGCAGCTTCGCTGCCGACCACCAGTGCGCGGTCGGGGCCCGCCATGACCAACGCGGTCATCGACACGGCGAGATCGAAATGGCGCGGCTGTTGATCGGGCTTCGCTACCCACAGCTGCTTGCCCCAGCCGAACACCACCGTGCCTGAACAGCTGGCAGAAATGAGCTGCGGCGGCGCGGTCGGTCCGAGCTCGACCTGCCGATAGCGGACGCCTTCGCCGAGTCGTCCGCGGCCAATGCGCGCGCGCTGCTCGACGCGATCTCCGAGCTCGACCACCACCAGCTCGTCGCCATCGAGCGTGGCCTCGAGGACGGACGCGCGCCTCGGCCTGTTGTCGTTCGTGGGAGTCGGCGCGGCTTTGAGAGGCATGGTCGAGGCGTCTGCTTTGCAGGCTGTCGGCTGGCAAGCCCGCAGCGTCGTTTCTCCAGGTGACCAATAGTGGGCGTCGCCCACGACCACCTGATCGCTTGCGACTGGCTGCAAGAAACCCACGGGGAGCTCTCGAGGAGTCAGCGCTGCCCAGCTGTGGCCGCCGTCCTTGGTCAGCCCCAGCGCTTCTGGCGTGAAGACGCCTATGCCCACGCCGCTCTTGTCGATCGCCAGCTCGAGCGGCGCGCGGTCGCCGTGAGGTGATACGGCCGACCAGCTCTTGCCGCCATCGACACTGACGTGTTTGCCTACAGTCAAGCCGCCGCCATGGATTCGCACTTGGGCCGGGTCGCTGCCAGCCGGTAGCGCGCCCCTCGTCTCAAAAGCTCCCAAGGGCTCGGCGGCCATACGCACGACGCCGTCGTGACCGATTGCCACCAAGCCAAGCGAGGCCTGGTAGCGCAAAAGCGCGTAGCGGAAGCGATCGGGGTTGGCAGCATGGCTCCAACTCGAGCCGCGCAACCAACGCGTGCCGCTCGGATCGATCCCCACGCGTCCCGCTGGTGTTTTCGCCCAGGGCACCAGCTGACTTGCAGATGGAGGCGCGCTCACCGCAAGCCATCGAGCTTCGGGCTCAGCCACAACGACGCTGGTGGCCGCAGCGGTTGCGGTCTTCGTGGTCGTTACTGGTGGCTGCGGGGCAGGCGCGGGGCAGCCGCTGAGCGCGGTCGCCAAAACAAGCCCGGTCCCGAGGCGCTGTTGCATGAGCGTATTGTAGAGGCAGCAGGGGGCTCAGCCGAAGGTTGCGAAGTAGCGTTCGATCTTGTCGAGCTCGTCGCCGTCCAGCCAAAGCCCCGCGCAGTCGAGGCAACGGTCGACCATCACCTGCGATTGTTTCCA
>CAZRGL010000084.1:5058-20544 GCA_964599485.1 uncultured Polyangiaceae bacterium | reverse complement strand
GCATCTCCGCTCCACATCCCGGACATGGGGCCTCGGGATCGTCCTGCATAGCGCGCTCGCGTGCCCAGCGCCGCATGGTGAGCGCTAGCTCGAGGGGGTCCTCTTTTTCGAGTGCAGTCTGTTGCAGCAAGCTGCGCAGATCGCCCTCAGCTAACCACAGCCCAGCACAAGTTGGACAGCAGCTCACCTGAATCGATGCGCCGATCATCATCTCTCGCAGCAGCGGCGCGCCGCGCAGATGGGCCTCGTCGCCAGAGCGATAATGCGAGAGCGTCGTCTTGCCCCGGCAGCGCGGGCACTTGAGCATCATCGACTCTGTCGTACACCAAAGCCTCAGGGGCGCACACCGGTGAGCCATGTCACCGGCTGGTGAGGTGAGTCCTCCCCAACGTAGCCGACAACCCCATGATTGCGTGCGATTAGGGCGGGCACGGGGGTTGCTCTGTGCCGCCAGTATGAACCGTCACGACCAAAACACCACGGCGAGGGTGCTCGCTTGCTCCTGTCTTCCCCTCTTGTTCGCTGGAGCCTGCAGCCTAGCGAACGATCCAATCGCACCGAACCCCGACGGCACCGCCACAACCGCCACCTCGGCTGGTGGAAGTGGCGCTGGCGGGGGTTCGACCAGCAGCTCGACCAGTAGCAGCGGGGCCGGCGGCCAAGGAGGCGACAAAGGCTGCAACTGCTCCTATTCACAGGTGTGCAGCCACGGCACTTGTGTGGTGCCGGGCGACTGCAAGGACGACAACGATTGCTCGAGCGACATGTACTGCTCCGACGACGGTAAATGTGCCCCTTGGGAGAAAGACCCTGATGGCTTCGATGCCGTCTGCTATCGCGATGAGCCGATCGCGCCCTCCATTGCTTGCAGCTTCACTCAGGCGCCGGCGGGCGATCCTTTCCCCGAGCATCTGCACGTCAATGCCACGCCGATGGTGGCCCGCTTCGATCCCAACGGTCCGCCCTATGTCGTTGCGCCCTTCGTGCCCGGACACAAAGACAAGCCCACTGAGGCCGATCCGAGCAAGGGCATCATTCGGGTGCTACGCGGTGATGACTGCACGCTGGTTGCCAATCTCGGCGGCGTCGATCTCGATCAGGACAACAGCGAAGACTACGTTCATGGCACGGCGCCGGTCGCCCTCGGCGATGTCGATGGCGATGGCGATGTCGACATCGTTGCGCACGAAGCCGAAGGCGGCATGCTGGTATTTGCTTACAACAAGCCGAGCTTCTCGCTGTACGCCAAGAGCGCCGAGCCGAAGAGCTTTCCCTACGGCGGCGACTGTCCGAATTGTTCCCTGCGCTTCTCGGGCTCGTCGCTGCACGATTTGGACAACGACGGCATCCCCGAGGTGATCCGCGATGGGCTGGTCATGAACACCAAAGGCGAGCCCCTTGCTCTCAGGCCGAATAGCTATGGCGGCAACGCTTCCGGTACGACCCCGGTGTTTGCAGATCTAGACGGCAACGGCTTGGCCGAGCTGATCGCCGGCCATGCGATTTGGGAGTATGAGCTCGGCAATTGGACCAAGGACAAGTACTTCTCGGGCGACTTGCCGGGCTCGGTCGCGATAGCGGATCTCGGCGCTTATGGTAGCGGGCCGAGCTCTGCCGCAGAAATCATCGTCATCAGCGAAGCTCCGGGCATAGGCAAGGCCACCATCTACGCCGCCGACAGCACACCCGTGCTCGAGGTCAAAACCTCGGCCGGCTTTCAGCGGGGCAAGCCGGCAATGGCCGATTTTGATGGTGACGGTCTGCTCGAGATCGGGATATCCGGCCAATGGGTCATGATGATCGACTTGGATTGTGGCTCCAATCCTCGGCCGGGGGGCGTTTGCGTGCAGGGTAGCTGCGACTACTTCAACGACAACAAGTGTCCCGACGGGGTAGCCTGGATGGCCGACATTCAAGATCCGGCAGCCATCCACATGGCCGCGGCATTCGACTTCGACAGCAACGGCAGCTTCGAGCTGGTGATCGACGACGTTTGCTACTTGCGCGTCTTCGACGGCGCTAGCGGACAGGTGCTGTTCAGCGAGTCGAGTCGCGGGGTCGACTCCTACTCGGGCGCTGTCGTGGTCGACGCCAGCGGCGACGGCAAAGCGAACATCGTCAGCGCCATGAGCTTGCGGCGTGATGGTTGGTACGAGGTCAGCTGCGGCGCACACCCGGACAACCTGCTGGCCGGCGCGCGCTGTCAGAGCGGCTCCGACTGCTTTTCGGGGGTGTGCAGCAAGGGCTTCTGTCGCTGCGCGAGCCATGCCGATTGCTGTAGCGCCAAAGATCTTTCTACCTGCGTCGAGCAAGGCCGCGTTTGCAAGGATCCGCCGCTCGAGACACCCGGCGAAGGCAAGACTTGCCGCAGCGCACCGCAGCCAACGCCCGAAGCGGGGATTCGGATCTATCAGCAAGACAGTTGGCCCAGCACCAGGCAGATCTGGAACCAGCAAGCCTACTCGTTCACCAACGTCAACGATGACGGCACCATCCCCAAGACGAGCGCCTGGAAGAAGCACTGGCTGGACAAGAAGACCAACGGCTATCGCCTCAACCCAGCCGGGCAGCTGCCCCCTGCGGCGAGCATTGCTGATGTGACCGCCGGCGCTACAGACGAGTTCGTGTGCGGCAACAAGGAAGCGCTTTTGAGCGCGCCGATTTGCAACCGCGGCGCCGAAACCGTGCCCGCAGGCCTGAAGGTCAGCTTCATGGCAGGCAAGTCGCTTGCTTGCTCGACGAGCACCACCAAAGATCTCGACAAGAACAGCTGCGAGAAGGTGAGCTGCAGCTGGTCGGCTGTGCCCCAAAGCGTCGCCGACGCGGTCGATGTGGCTGTCATCGCCGACTCCGACGATCAGGTGATCGAGTGCAAGGAGTCGAACAACTCGGGTGTCGTCTTGAAGGTGTTTTGCCCGCCCGCAGGCTGAGCCAACCCGAGCGTGGCGAATAATCCGGCCTCGAGGTTGACACGATCCTGACGGATTGTTGTCATGCCTCGATGCCGAGGGCCCGATGGTGAACAGTGGTGCTAGCGGCGGCCGGCGTTTGGCCGTCGCCGTTCTGCTCACCACCACCCCGCTCTGGGCCGCGGGCTGCAATACCATGTTTGGGCTCGGAGACTTGAGCTACGAGCCCGGCTCGAGCACCACGACGCAGAGCACGAGCTCGCCATCCGGCGGCGCAGGTGGCGTCGGCGGCGCAGCGCAGGGTGGTGCCGCCAGCGGCGGCGAAGGCGGCAGTAGCGGCGGCGGGACAGGTCAAGCAGGTGCGGGCGGCGGTCAGCCGGGTGATTGCAAGACAGACGCCGATTGTGATGACGGTAACTCCTGCACCGATCAAAGCTGCGAGGACGGCACTTGTATCGGCGTCAGCAGTGCGGTCTGCGGGCTCAGCTACGCCTCCAAGTACGTCTTCACGCCGTATCCGACCAAAGGCGGCAGCACCGGCGCGATTGCCATTGGCCCCTATCATCCTCAACGCGAGCTCTGGTGCATTTTGTTCGGCAGGACGACCAATCCGCTCAACGCCATGGAGTCGACCAAGATCTCGGTCGGCGGCGTGGAGCTGACCCACACTACGATCACCGATACACGGCTCGACGTCGGCTCACCAGCTTCCTACCCTGGCTGGTACGGCCGCATCGCCTCCTATCGCCTGCCCGCGTCTGCTCAAGCTGCAGCCGGTCTGAACAACCAGTCCGAGGCGAGCTTCACGGTCGACGCAAAAGACAGCTCTGATATCTATGGGCTCTTCGTATGGTCCTACGCCATCGCAACTGGACGGAGCTACCGCGGCGTCATCGGTGACCACGAGTCGTCGGCAGACAATGTGGTCTCGATGAGCATTTCGCCAACCATGGTGCGCAGCAGCGATGTCGCGTCCATCAACGCCAGCAAACACGCCTCGGCCGACATCGTCGTGCTCGCCCTGAGCATCGCCACCCGCTCCACGAATGCCCCAACGATGACAAGCTCTAGCATGTTTGGAAATGCCGCGCTCAGCCAACATGCCAATGGCTCCCGTGCTGCGCTCGGAAGCGCATATGTTCACGACTACGTGCCAGCAGGCGGCAGCGAAACGTGGGCGTCGCTGACGGGCTCGCACCCAGGTGCCAACGGCATCGCCATGCACGTCGTCACCGCAGCGTACTGGTGAGCAGGGTACAGCCGCCCTAGTGTGAGATCTGCCTGCGTTTGCGGTGCGGGACACGCGTGGAGTCGTCGCCGTCTTTGAAACCGGGGCCTAGCAGCGTTCCGCACATCGTCTTGCACATGATGTTGCGCGACAAGCCCCAGGCGCCCTTGACGCCCGTGCAGTCACAGCGCCCTCGCTCCTTGGACGCCAGCACGCGTTTGAGCACATCGAGCTTCATGCCGGCTTTGAACTCGAGCCTGCTCAGCTTCCACTTGCTCTTGATCTGTTTGGGGGTGCGCGGATCGTTCTTCTTCCCATCGGGCTCAGAGCAGCAGCGAAAGCCCAAGAAGTAGTAGTAGAAGTCCTCACCGTGCGTGTAGACCTTGGGTCGACACTGATTGCGCACGCCGCTGTACCAAGGGCCGCCGGTGTGCACGGCCGAGAAGCGCTCGCGGCCGGTCTCACCAGCCACCACCTCGTCGTTGTTGGCTGGCAGGTCATGCACGCCGAAGTCGCTGACGCACTCGGGCTGTGAGCCGCTCGGAACGCCCCGCCACAGCCGCGCAAGCTCGCGGGCGTCGCGTTTGGCGACCTTTCTCATGGACGGGTTGTCCCAACGGTGGTCGCCGTTGCACTTCTTGGGATCGCGGACGTAGCCGTGCGGAAACGGCTTCATCTCAGGACCCTCGCAGGCAAAGTTCCACTCGCTCTCGGTGCACATTCGCTTGCCGACCGCCGCGCACTTGAGCTGCGCTTGCCAGAAGGTGTTCATCACCTCGGGACGGACGCCCCGCTTGTTGGGCCAGGAAAAGGTGTCGATGCAAAAGCGCTTCTTGACCCGTTTGCCGATGCACGTCGTCGGCGGCTTGAACTGCTCACACACGCGCTTTTTGTTCTGCGGCGCCCACCACTCGACCAGGCACGTCTGCTTGACCTTGGTGCAATAGTCGCCCTCAACGAGCTTCATGCCCGAAGGACACGCGCGCGGCTTGGGAGGCTCAGTCACGGCGACGGCGGTTGGCGGCGGAACCGGGTCGATGGGGACAACGACCACGGGCTCGGATGAAGTGGACGGAGCGGGCGGCGCTGCGGTTTCGTTCGCCAGCGTGCTGACCGGGCGAGGCTGCTCGTAGATCGGCGAGACGCCCGGCTCCGGCGCTGGCGGCGTCGACGAACAAGCGTACACGAACCCGACCAGGAGCAAGGACAGCGGAGCGATGAGGTGGCGACGCATTGTTTGTCGACCATGACTCAGCGCGGGCTCGCGGACAACCTGACTGTCGCGTGCCGGCGACGGGTTGTTGCTCTCTTTCCAGCTCGAGTCAAAATGCGCAGCTGTTGCGGCGCCGTGAGCGAGCTTGCTATCTTCCTCAGGTGACTCGCAGCTCTCGTCCGCGGCAACCGATCGGCGTGGTCGTGCTGCTGCTGGTCGTGTTGGCTGGTTGCCAGGAGCTTTCGAGCGCCTCCGATTTCGTGGTCACCCAGCCTGCTGGTGGCGCTTGTAGCTCGGCGCAGGACTGCGATAGCGGGATCTGCAACGAGGGCACCTGCTGCACAGAAGGTGCTTGCGGGGGCCCCATGGTCGAGAAAGTGGAGACCCTGGCGCCCTTTTTCGACCAAGAGGTCAGCGATCTGGCCGCTAACGACGGCGAGCTCTTCGCGGTTGGCTCCTTCGACGGGGCCGTGGTGATCGACGGCTTGAAGCTCGGCAGCCGTGGCGGCTTCGACTCGTTCTTGGTGCAGCTCGGCGCGATCGGCGGAGACTCCAGCACTGTCACTCAGCGGCTTCACATTGGCGGCAGCGGCGACGAGCAGCTCAGGGCGGTGGCTGTGGGCAGCGACGGCCAGGTCATCATCGCCGGCACCTACACGGCCACTTTCGACCTCTTCACCTCCAAGCTGTCGTCGCCGGATGAGACGGACGTTTTTGTGGCCAAGCTCGATCCGACCACCTCTGTCCTGTCCTGGCAGCAGCGCATCGGCGGATCAGGGCTGCAGCAGGTGACGGACTTGGCAGTAGACGACGATGGAAATGTCGTTGTGGTGGGGTATTTCGACACTCAGCTCGCTGTGGATGGTCTTGGTGCAGTCCTCGCCAACCAACAGCCCGGCGCGACAGGCCACGACGGTTTTGTCGTGAAGCTCGGCAAGAGCTCAGGGAAAGCGCTGTGGCACGCCACCGTCAGCAGCAGCACTGACGACCGCATCTGGGCAGTGCAGGCCACCGCAGGCACCGTGTTCGCTACCGGCGGCCACGGCAATATGGTGACATTCAGCTCCTCGGCGACGACAGCCATCCAGACGAGCTCGGCGAAATCAACTGATGCTTTTCTGGCGGAGTGGCCCAGCGACGGAGGACTGAACGGCGACAAGCCACCCACCCTGACCAACATCGGTGGTCTGGGCGAGCAAGTGGGCCGCGGCCTGGAGATCATCAGCGACAGCGTCCTGTTGGCCGGTGAGTTCACGCGGCTGCCTGACATGCTGGATCACTTCTTGATGGACGTGGGCGAAGACTACGGCACCACAAGCCAAGTGTTCTTCGTCAACCTCGATGATCCGAAGGACGGACGGCAGCACGACGGATCGGCAGTCATGTTCGCTGAAGAGCTGACGATGGCTGCAATGACGCGGGACGATGGCGGTAACGTGGTGCTCACCGGTGAGCTTCTTGGCGACGGCCGGCTGGTGTGGAGAGACAAGAAGAACACCGCGCAGCGCATTGAGCAAACCGTGGACGGCGATGGCGAGCGGCGCAATTTCTTGATAGCGACTACATTGGCCGGCGTGCCCCTTCGCGGCGCGGCCTTCACGGGCGCAAAGCCGACTTCTGTGGTGATGGCCGCCGGCGCGAGCGAGATCGTTTGGACGGCTGGCTCTTTCAGCAGCTACGGATTTGATGGCGATGAAGCGCTGCGTGGCGACCGGGACGACGGGTTCTTGGCTCAGTTCGATCTAGGAAACCTCACGGGCGAGGCTGAGTTTGCCAAGCCGGCGCAGAAACAGGTCCGACGCTGGGGCGGCCAACGAGTCGAAGTGCCGGTGGCGCTGACGTTCAGCAGTGACGGGGGCGTGTATGCGGCAGCAACGCTCGGCGACGAGCAGTTCGTTTTTGGATTGCCTAGTGTCGGCGCGTCTGGCAGCGACGCTTATGTCAGCAAGATGTTCTCAACATCATTGCCCGCGTGGTCGCAACATTGGACTAGCGGCGAGCAGCTAACAGTGAGCGATTTGGCGCTCGGTGCGAAAGGACAGCTGTTGGCCGTCGGGCACTATCGCCAAGACGCGAGCATCGGTGGCGTGGCTGCGCCGCTGCCCGCTGGGGCGCTGGACGTTTTCGTCGCCGAGATGGGCAAGCTACCCCAGGTGAGCGGTTTCGGTAGTGGCCAGGACGATCATGGTCTGGCTGTGGTTGCCAAAGGCTCGATGACGATCGTCGGCACCAAGCTCGAAGAGCAGGTGGACTTCGCGGGGGCCGGGGTGAAGGGTTTGGTACTGCTGCAGTGGGTAGCCGGCGAAGCAAAGCAGGCCAAGTCGCTCAGCGACCACAAGAGTGTTCAGCTGTGGTCGATGGCGCTGGCTGACAGCGGCGAGGTGCTGTTGACCGGCGAGCTGAAGGGATCTCAAGTCAAAATAGCCGAGCATGACTTAGCGGCGGTCGAGACGACCGGCTTTGGGGCGCGCTGCAGTCCGCAGCTCGAGCAATGCAATGCCTGGTTGCTCGACGAGGCGGACGTCGCGGTGGGGCATGCGATTGCGGCCGCCCCCAACGGCGACGCCGTCGTAGTGGGCAGATTGGGTCAGGACGACGGCTTCGTCGCGCGCTACGACCTCGAGGGCAAGCAGCGGTGGTTGCGGAGACTGGGCGGGACGAAATTCCAGACGGCGCTCGATGTCGTCGTCGACTCCCACGATCGCGCCATCGTGGGCGGGTGGTTCGACGAGGCGCTCACGATCGGGCCATTCACTTACGACTCCTCGGATGGCGGCAATGACGCATTCATTGCCCAATACAACGCAACCGGTGATTTGTTGTGGGCGCGACAATGGGGGGACGACGCTGACCAAGCGATCAACAGGCTGGCGCTGGGGCCTAACGGTCAGTTGGCCGTGGCAGGGGTATTCGAGGGCAAGATCGATTTCGAGGGCAAGCCGAGCCCCAGCCTCGGCCCCACCCGTGACCTGTTCGTCGTGCTCATCTCGCCCTGAGCCTCGCTCGCGTTTTGTGCGATAACGGGGCCATGAAGCTCGTTTGGTCATTTTCTGACACGCCCGCGCCCGCCAATGCGGTGGTGGGTGGCAAAGGGTTCTCGCTGGTCAAGATGTCCCAAGCCGGTTTGGCTGTGCCGCCCGGTTTCGTGCTCTCGGTCGATTTTTTCAACCCTTGGATCAGCACGCTCGAGCAGACCACGGCTTGGCGCGACTTGGCCCGAGCACAGCAGGCGGTCGATCCGGATGCGGCGCTAGCGGCCAGCTGCGCGGCGCTCAAGACGGCTGGGGCCGATTTGGCGCTGTCGGCCGAGCAGCAGCAGATGCTCGATGCGGCGCTCGGCGCTCATCCGCCAGAGTCGCTCTTCGCGGTACGCTCATCTTCGCCGGAAGAAGATCTCGAAGGCTCGTCGTTTGCAGGCGGCTACGAGACCGTGCTGGGCGTGACCGTGGCGGGCTTGCCCGAGGCGATACGGCGCGCCTTCTTGTCGTGCTTGGACGTGCGCGTGGCGATCTACAAGCGCGAGCACGGCTTCGATGTGACTCGGCCGCGCATCGCCGTCGTCGTGCAGCGACAGATCGCCAGCGAGATCGCGGGCGTTGGCTTTTCGGTCAACCCGATCAGCAACGCTTACGACGAGGCGGTCTACAGCTCCAATTGGGGCTTGGGCGAAACGGTCGTAGCCGGTCTCGCCTCGCCGGATACTTTCGTCGTCGACAAGGCCAGCGGCGAAATCGTCGAGCGCGCGGTCGGCAACAAAGAGACCTCGATGTGGCTGCAGCCAGACGGCGGAACCGTCGAGCGGCCCGACCCGCGCCACGACGAGCTCACCCTCAGCGACGAGCAAGTGTTGGCGCTGACCGAGCAGCTCCAGCGCATCGAAGCGCTCTACGAAAAGCCCATGGATATCGAGTGGGCGGTAGCCGGTGGTGAGCTGTTCTTGTTGCAGGCTCGCCCCATAACCACGGTGGTGCAATTGCCCGCCGAGCTGGTCACCGAGCCCGGCGAGCAAAGGCGGCTCTACCTCGACATCACCATCAGCGTGCAGGGCTTGTTCGAGCCGATGAGCGTGCTCGGTACCTCGATCATTCGCGAGGTCATGACGGCCAGCTCCAAGCGCGTGTTTGGTACCGACTTGACTCGGGATATCGACTCGACGGTGGTCTATCTCGTGGCTGGTCGCATCTACGGCAACATTTCCAACATGTTGCTGCTGGTCGGCAAGAAGCGCTGGACCGAGGCGTTTTCGGTGATGGACCCGGTGGCTGCTGCCGCTGTGGCTGCCATCGAGGGCGACCAATACGTCCCCGAGAGCTATCCCAAGAAGTCGGCCGTGCTCGGCTTTCTCAACAACATCCCCGACAAGGCCATCAACTTGATCGAGGGACGGCTGATGCCAGCGCATGCGCGCCGCGGCTGCGACAAGAAAATCGAACGTTTTCGCCAGAGGCTCAAGCCGCTTCGCGACGCCGACGAGCCGATGCTCGATCTTGCGCAGCAGGCCTACGGTCACGCCACCCAGTTGATCTTCGACGAGCTGGTGCCGCTGGTGGCCACGGCCCGGCGCGCCTTTTCCAAGATGAAAGATCTGTGCGAGCCCCTCGAAGGTGTCGACGGGCTGGTCGATTCGCTCGATTTGTCGCTTCCTGGCAACGTGACCGTCGAGATGGGGCTGAGCCTCGAAGAGCTGGCCGAGCACCTGCGTGAGTTGGATCCGCTACCAACGGCCGACGATTTGGCGCGGGGGCTCGAAACGCGCGCCTTGCCTGACTCGTTCTTGCAAGCCTGGGCCGAGTTTCTCGACCGCTACGGGCACCGCGGTCCCGGCGAGCTCGATGCAGCCAACCCCCGTTATCGCGATGAGCCCGACATGTTGCTGGCGCAAATCGCGCAGCTCTGCCGTCTCGAAGATCCCGCTGATGGACCTGTGGCGATCTTCGAGCGCAGCCAAGGCGTGCGTCATCAGGCCTTTGAGACGCTGACCGAAGCCATACACGAGCACTACGGCTGGCTGCAGACCAAGCGCTTCCAGAGCCTCTATAAGGTGCTCGAAACGCTCGGCGCGCTGCGCGAGAGCGGCAAGTATTTCATCGTCATGATCATGGACATGCTGCGTCAGCGCGCGCTCGCCCATGGCAAAGCACTGCATGCTGCTGGCCGTCTCGACAATGTCCAGCAAGTGTTCGATCTCGAGATCGCTGACGTCGATCGCGCCGTGGCAGAGCCCGAGCTCGATCTTCGAAAGCTCGCTGCAGAGCGTCGCCTCGAGAGCGATCGGCTGCGTGCTGTCGCTGAGCTGCCGCGGGTGATCGATTCGCGCGGTCGCATCATCCGCCCGCCGCGGCCAGAGGCGCGCGAGGGCGAGCTGGCCGGTCAAGCAGTGTCTGCTGGACAAGTGCGCGGCCCCGTCAAGGTGCTGGCGGAGCCTGATGAAAAGCCTTTGCTGCCGGGCGATATCCTCGTGGCGCGGGCTACCGATCCTGGCTGGACGCCCCTGTTCGTCAATGCCGCTGCCATCGTCTTGGAGGTGGGCGGCTTGTTGCAACATGGAGCACTGGTCGCGCGCGAGTACGGCAAACCCTGTGTGGCCGGCGTGACCGATGCCACCAAAGAGCTGCGCGACGG
This sequence comes from uncultured Polyangiaceae bacterium, assembly GCA_964599485.1. Taxonomy (GTDB): domain Bacteria; phylum Myxococcota_A; class Polyangia; order Polyangiales; family Polyangiaceae; genus JAPYTK01. Next base: position 9,572 of record CAZRGL010000084.1, on the reverse strand, counting down.
CACGATGGTCGAGGTGGACGGCGCTGCAGGCATCGTCCGTCTGCTCGACGAAGGCGCGGCTGACCAGGGATAGGGGTATACTCCACGAGGCGTCGCTCGACTTGGGCAGACGCGCGTTTCTTTGGATGCACTGATGTTCAAACGCTTCTTGATCGCTTTCGCCATTCCCACCTTGGCTCTCTCGCTGATGTTCTGCAGCGCTGGCAAAACGAGTGAGCTCGAGGATCCAACAACTGGATACGGCTCGTCGAGCTCTGGCACAGGAGGCGCGCCCGACGACGCTGGGGTGGGCTTCGACGTCAACACCGGCGGTGGCAATCCGGTCAAGAACTGCTCGGGTGTAGCCCAGTCTTTCATCTGGATCGCCAACACCGGCGAAGGCACGCTGTCGAAGGTGTGCACCACCGACGGGGTGGAGGTGGCGCGCTACATCACCAGCCCTCAGGCAGCCTCCGGAGATCCATCGCGCACGTCGGTCAACATGCACGGCGACGCGGTGGTGACCAACCGCGATCCCAGCTCAGGCCCATCTTCGGTGACCAAGTTCGCTGCGGCCGTAGAAGACTGCATCGACAAGAACAACAACGGCCAGATTGACACTTCTACCGGGCCCAAGGACGTCAAGCCCTGGGGCGAGGACGAGTGCATGATTTGGAACACGCCGCTCGGCGGCGGAGCCATCGGCGCGCGGGCCACGGCCTGGGACGGCAAGGAAGATCCAGACACTGGCCTGGGCGGCAAAGTCTACATCGGCGCCATGCTCAACAAGACCGTTTACAAGCTCGACGGCGATACCGGAGCCGTGCTCGAGCAAGCCGGCACGGCGCTGGGGCATTACGGCGGCGCCATCGACAACAAGGGGAACTTCTGGACCGTGGACATGAGCTGCACGGTCGGCTTGTGCAACATCGAGCGCATCAGCGTCAATGACCTCAACAACCACGACGTGCACGCCGTGCATTGTGGCTACGGCATCTCGGTCGACGCCAAAGGGCGGGTCTGGACGGCGGGCCAGAACATATTCGCTGGCGGCGGCTGCATCTCGCGCTTCGATCCAGCCACCAATGAGAACGTCTGGGTAGACACCGGCGCGATCGACTTCAATCGTGGCGTGGCGGTGGGCGTTGCGCTCAGCGCCGGCTCGGTGTGGGCCGCCAACACCTTGGGCGACCTGATCCAAGTCGACATGGAGACGATGCAAATCGTCAACCGCAAGCCGGTAGGCCAGGATTCGATGGTAGGTGTGGCCATCGACTTCGAGGGCTACGTCTGGACCGTGTCGCAGGGCAGCAGCTCGGCGCACAAGGTTTATTCAACGACCTGGGACATCACGACCGTGAAGATCGGCTCATCGCCCTATACCTACAGCGATATGACCGGCATGCAGCTATGGGGCGTCATTGGCCCGCCGAAGTAACGGTTGGCCCAAGGGGGCGCTACGGACTCGCGCGCCCCTTGAGGGGCGAAGGCGCGCGAGTCCTTCGCTAGCGCCTTTTATTGGCCAACCGCCGGTGTTTTCCGGTGGGCGGAAGAATGGTGATTTGGGTTGGGGACTAGGTAGATTCCTAGTTGTCGGGGCAGCGCTCGGCGCCGCTGCGTTTTTGTGCGGCTGTCGGCCGCCGACTCAGATCACGTTGGAGATCAGCACCGACGTCGAATGCAGCACCTTCGATGGTGCTGGGGTCAGCGCCGGTTTGGCCGCCGAGATCGACAGCATGACCGCGGTGACGACGACCACCGTCTGCGACCCGGGCAGTAAGCGCATCGGCTCCTTGGTGGTGGTGCCCGCCGATAGCGACGACGCGGCCTTGGCGGTCAAGGTCGTCGGTGCGGTGGGCGGTCAGCTCGAGCCTTGCCTCACCGAGCCCTATCCGGCGCACTGCATCGTGACCCGGCGCGCGCTGCGCTTCCTGCCGCAAACGCCGCTTCTGTTGCCCATCGTACTGCGCGGAGGCTGCGCCGGTGTTCGCTGTAGTCACGACCACACCTGCGTGCAGGGTCACTGCGTATCGGCTTCGGTGGAGCCCGAGCTGTGCTCGGACGTGGATGGTTGCGGCGAAGGACAGCTGCTTGCGAAGGCCACGAGCGGTTGGGCGCAGCGATTTGGCGGATCCGGCGACGAGCTTCCCACTGCGTTTGGTCACTTGGGTCAGGATTTGGCCGTCACGGGTACCTTCACCAGCCCGGTCCTGCCGCTGGGGGGCGTCCCGCTCGTCAGAGCTGGCGTGGTGGACCGCTTTGTGGGTCTGCTTGCTCCAACGGGCGCCGCCCTGTGGGCGACCAGCTTTGCCGCCTCGGAGCTGCTCGATCCGGCGGCCGCGGCGGGCAGCAGCAGCAACATGACGCTCACCTCCAACGTCATCGATGGGCAGGGCGAGCCGAGCGGCGATGCGCACATCGTCTTCATGGACAGCGCCGGCAATCTGACCGGCTCGCTGCGCTGGCAAGCGACCGGTTGGGTGAGCGCTGAGCACGTCAGCGGTCTCGATGGGCAGCTGAGCGCATACGCCGGCCGTTTCGTCGGCTCTCTAGACGTTGGCTTGCCCGGCATCATCAGCAGCACAGACGGCAGCATCGACGGCTTCGTGGTCGTCATCGACCGGACCACGTTGGCGATTTCGAAGCTCTACCATCTGGCATCGCCAGCCGACGTGCGCTTGGGTGATCTCGGCTCGGCGGCAGGTCGGGCCGTACTGGTTGGCGATTTTGCTACCAGCTTGACCGTTGGAGCTGATGTTGCGCTCGATACCACTGCCAGCCGCGCAGGTTTCGTGCTTTCACTCGACGCCTCGAGCGCGAGCGCGCTCGAGCTCGAGGGGAGCCAAGCGAGCAACAGCATCCAGCTCGATGCCTTGGTGTTCGATGCGGCCGCCCGCGGTCATATCGCCGGTCGCGCCGACGGCGAGCTCAGCTATGCCGGCGAGAGCTTGCACGATGGCGGGCCGCGCGCCTTCGTGCTGGTGCTGCCGGGGCCTGAGGAAGGCCCCGAGAATGCCAAATCGAAGGCCTTCCCGGCCTCACTGCTACGTCTGACGGATCTCGGTTTGGACGGCAGCGGCAATCTATATGCAGCGGGGCTATATGATGGCGCCTTCGACTTGGGCGCCGATGCGCTGCCCGCGCCTGTTGGTCAAGACGATCCGCTCGTCTTCAGCCTCGATGGGAAGCTCGAGCACCGTTGGTCCAGGACCCAGAGCAGCCTGGCGCCAGCCTCGCCCCTCGAGCTCGATGTGATCGCTGTCGACGACGTCGTGGTCAGTGGCACCTTCGAAGGGGATCTGACGGTAGGCAATACCACCCTCGTCAACGCAGGCGGCAAGGACGTGTTCCTGATCGAGCAGCTCGCCCCCTTGCCCTGAGGTAAGTTGACCTTGCTGGCGCGAGCTGGGCGGCGTTACCCTCGCGCGGCCTCTTCGGTCGTGCCGAGTGGCTACACCATCATGAACGCCCTATTGAAATCCATCTTGCTGGCGCTTTGCGTCGTTTCGACTGCAGCGTGCAACGGTCAACCGGTTGAGCATCCCCAACCGCCCAGCGGCGAGGTCAACGCGCATAGCTCGTCCGCTGCGCAGCGCGAGAGTGTTGCCATTACCGTGTACAACCAGAATTTCGGCTTGGTGCGAGAGGTTCGCAAGCTGTCGCTGGGAACCGGTCCGGTATCGCTCGAGTACCGCGACGTATCGGCGCGCGTGCAGCCAGAGACGGTCGTCATCAAAACGCTCGATGCTTCCGGTGGGCTGCGCGTGCTCGAGCAGAACTACCGCTACGACATTCTGACGCCCGAGAAGCTTCTCGAGAAATACGTCGGCAAGAAGGTCAAGATCTACCGTTTCAACGAAACGACCGGTAAGGACGAGCTGCACGAAGCCGAGGTTCTGGCTGCCGAGCAAGGCACCGTGCTGAAGATCGGAAACGAGATCACCTATGGTTTTCCTGGGCGGCTCGCGTTTCCGAAGGTGCCGGCCAACCTCATTGCGAAGCCGACCCTGGTGTGGCTTCTCGAGAGCAAGGCCGCCGAGCAGCGGGTCGAGGTGAGCTACTTGACTCAGCGGCTCAATTGGAAAGCCGACTACGTGTTGGTGCTCAACCAAGACGACACCAAAGGTGGCCTGACCGGCTGGGTCACGCTCACCAACAACAGCGGTACGAGCTATCAGGGTGCCCAGCTCAAGCTGGTCGCCGGCGATGTGCAGCGGATTCGACCGCGCGGGGTCCGCACCTTGACGGCCCAGACCTCGTACGGCGAATCCAGCGGCAGGCGCCAGTTCAAGCAAGAGAGCTTCTTCGAGTACCACCTCTACACCTTGGAGCGCCCCACCGACATGCTCGACAAAGAGCAGAAGCAAGTCACCTTGCTCGAGGGCCACGGTATCGGCATCGGCAAGAAGCTGATCTTCTACGGCGCGCGCCACTATTTCCGCCGGCGCTACGGGCGGGTGCAATCAAACCAGAAGGTGGGCGTCTACCTGGATATCGTCAACAGCGAGTCCAACAAGCTCGGCATGCCGCTGCCG
>CAZRGL010000084.1:0-5048 GCA_964599485.1 uncultured Polyangiaceae bacterium | reverse complement strand
CCGGCATCGTGCGCGTTTACAAGGCCGACAAGAGCGGCGCTAAGCAGTTCATTGGCGAAGACCGTATCGATCACACCCCGCGTGACGAGCGGATCCGAATCAAGATGGGCGAGGCCTTCGATGTGGTCGGCGAGCGCAAGCAGATGGATTGGGACTCGCTCGGGCGCTGCAATTCCGAGAGCGAGTGGCAGATCGAGCTGCGCAACCACAAAGACGAAGCCGTCAAGATCGAGACGATCGAGCCTATCGGCGGAGATTGGGAGATTGTCTCTTCGACTCATCCCCACACCAAGAAGGACGCCCACACGTTCACTTTTGATGTGGACGTGCCAGCTCGGGGAAAGACCAAGATTGTCTACCGCGTGAGGCTGCGATGGTGTTGACCGCAACGAGAAGGGCTCTGGCCGTAAGCGTTTGTATGTCGATCGCGGCGTTGGGCCTCGTTTCGCCAATTGGAGATGCTGCTGCTCAGGCACCGACCACGAAAATCTCGCGGGCGGATGGGCGCAAGAAGGTCAGCATTACCGTCTACAACCAGAACTTCGGCTTGGTGCGCGAAGTGCGGAAGGTAGCTGTCGGTCAAGGCAAGGTGGCGCTCGAGTTTCGCGATGTGGCCGCCACCCTGCAACCCGAGACGGTGCACATCAAGTCACTGACCGATCCAAAGAGCTTGACGGTACTCGAGCAGAACTACCGCTATGACGTGCTCACGCCGGCCAAGTTGCTCCAAAAGCATGTCGGCAAGCAGATCCGCGTTGCCCGCTTCAACAAGAAGCTCGGCAAGGACGAGATCTTCCCCGCCGAAGTTCTCAGCGTGGCCAGTGGGCAGCCGGTCTTGAAAATGGCCAATGGTGAAATTACCTACGGTTTTGGCGGTCGCTTCATCTTTTCGAAGGTGCCAGCCAATCTGATCGCCAAGCCGACGCTGGTGTGGCTGCTCGACAGCAACAAGGCCGAACAAGAGGTCGAGGTTACCTACTTGAGCAGGCGCATGAGCTGGAAGGCAGACTATGTGTTCGTGCTCGACGCCAAGGACACATCAGGCGATCTGACTGGCTGGGTGACGCTCACCAACCGTTCGGGCGCTAGCTACGAGAATGCTCAGCTGAAGCTGGTAGCCGGTGATGTGCAGCGCGTTTCCCGATACCGTCGCCCCCGCGGTCGTTACGCGATGGACCTCGACGCAGCGGCGGACGACAACCGTGGCGGCTTTCGCGAGGACAGCTTCATCGAATACCATCTGTACACCTTGCAGCGCCCCTCCGACGTGCTCGACAAGGAGCAGAAGCAAGTGACGCTGCTCGAGGCCCAAGGCGCGAAGGTCAACAAGAAGCTCATCTACTACGGCAAGCAGTATTGGTATCGCAGCCGCTACGGGCAGCCGAAGCGCAATCAGAAGGTCGGCGTGTATCTGGACTTGCTCAACAGCAAGAACAATGGCCTCGGCATTCCCCTCCCCAAGGGGGTGGTGCGCGTCTACAAGGCCGACGGTAGCGGCGCGAAGCAGTTCGTGGGCGAGGACCGCATCGATCACACACCTCGCGACGAGAAGATCCGTATCAAGATGGGTGAAGCCTTCGACGTCGTGGGCGATCGCAAGCAGGTTTCCTGGCACCCGTTGGGCCATTGTACTTCCGAGAGCGCCTGGGAGATCGAGCTGCGCAACCACAAGGATTCCGCCGTGCAGGTGGAGATCTTCGAGCCCATCGGCGGCGACTGGAAGGTGCTGAAAGCCAGTCACAAGCACACCAAGAAGGACTCGCGCACCTTCACCTTCGATGTGGCGGTGCCCGCCCGCGGAAAGACGAAGATCACCTACAGCGTACGGATCCGTTGGTGCTGAGCTGATCTTTTGAGCTTAGTTTGAGCTGCACGTGGCGGCGGTAGCGCTATCCTTAGTGAGAGGTAGGGCTCGTGTATCGTCTTGGAAGCGATGTCGTCAAACGACGCTGCGAAGCGCTCGAATTGCGCATCGCAGCGTTGCGCAAGCGAATGCGCAGGCCCTACTACCGGTTGCTGTCGCTTCGTCTGCGGGCTGAGCTGACTGAGCTCGAGGAGGCGCTCGCCGCCAGCACCCCGCCCCAGGCGATGGACCAGTGGTTGGCGCGCGAGGCCTTGCTCGAGCGGCTCGAGGCGAAGTTCGAGACGGCGGTTGAGGCGGGCCCTAGCCTCTACCGGGCGGAGGCTAAGACCGTGCAGCGTTGGATGGGCACGGTGGCGGCGATTGCGGGGGCGGCGGCGACCGTCTTGATTTTGCAGGTGAGCACCGAGACCTCCCTGGACGGCCTGGTTGCGACTCGGCCGCTGAGCAGTACCTTGTGCAACGATCCCGTGGCCTGCGAAATGGACACACGTTGTATCGCGCGTGTGGCGCCCGACGGAAGCCATGAATGCAAGCTCAAAGGTGACGACGACTGCCGCGACGAGCCTGGCTGCCGGATCGCAGGGCGCTGCTTTGCCCGGCAAGGCTACTGTGTGCCCTGGACCGAAGAGCACTGCGCCCAGTCTGACGCCTGTCGTCTCGCTGGCCAATGCGTGATTCACCAGCGACGCTGCATGGCGGTGCGGGACGTGGATTGCCGTTTCGCACAGGTCTGTGTGCGCGGTGGTCGCTGCAAAGCAAAAGCGGGCAAGTGTGTCGCGGGGCCTCGGGCAGAAGCGCCGCAGCTTGAGCCGTTGGCGCAGCGGCTGGCGGAAGACGAGCTGATCGACCAGCTCGTTCTGCTCGAACAATAGGGCAGGGCGCGAGGGAATCTCACGGCCAAGCTCGACGTATCACCATCAATCGTTGTATCTGCACCAGACGTCATGCGAGCAAGCTCCATCAGCCTCTCAATCATCGTAGCGCTGGCTTCAATCTCAGCTCTGGCCGCTTGCGCGCCCAGCATGCCAGCGGCTCCGGAGGCTCCAACTGCCGTGGTCATCGCCGCCGCGAAGCGGCCGCCGCCGAAGCCGCGAGCTGCGGTGAAACTCGAGCTCGCGCCCCGCAATCGTTTCATCGAGCTCAAGGTGGCACGGCTAGCGTTCAGGCCCTTCGACACTGCTTTGATCGCCGGGGCGCTCGATACTGGGCTTGCCTCTGGGTTTTCCAAAGCGATGAAAGCGCACGAACGACTCGAAGGACCTGCCAGCGCCCAGCTCGACCTGCAGAGCGATCTTCATAGCTGCATCATGACGGCCGAGATGGCGGCAAACGCCGATCCAGACGCCGATCCCAATTGCGCCGAGGAAAAAGCGCTCACCGCCAAGCTCACCAAGGCCGAGGCAGCTTACGACAAGGTCCAAACCGCAGAGCTGAAGGCTCTGGACAAGAGCTACGCGGTCTTGAAGCAGTCCTATGAGCAGCAACCGCGGGCCGCGGCGGCGTTGGCGCTCACAGCTCTGGCTGCACAGCGTGAGGCCATCGATGGTGCAGCCGACATGATGGGTTATGAGCAGGTGCGCTATGGCACGAGCTATGTTTTTGGTGCACTGCCTGCCCCAGACAACGCTGATCTCACTTACTTGAAACGCGCGCGCAGCTCGAGCCGGGCTGACACCGACATTGGCGTCGAGGCGCGCTATCAGTTGGTCGTTGCCAGCTACCTCGATGGTCAGCTCGAGGCGGCCCGCGAGGTGCTCGAAGAACTGCAGGGCGTCATGTCGGGCCGTCTCGCCAAAGACCGACGGTCGCTGTTGTACTTGCTTGGTGTGCTTCGAGCGGCGGGGCCGCGTGCCGATTACGAAGCCGCTGCGCGCACCTTGACGCGTGCCGCACAGGCCAAGAGTGGGTCAGATGGACCGAGCGATCGGGAACTGACGCTCGCCCGCTTGATGGCGAGCTATCGCGCCGGAGATCGTCAACAAGCTCTCACCCATGCCCTCAGTGCACTGGCGCTCATCCACAAGCCCCCTCCACCACCACTGCCGCCGCCGCCGTCCCCACCGGGCGGGTTGGGAACAGGAGGGATTCTGGGATCCAGTCAGCTCGGGATAATAGGTCTTCTGGCTCAACCGAGCAGGGGTTACGAAATGGGCGCCTACGGCGAAGAGCGTCTCGCCGCTGACTGCATCGAGCACATTGGGCTCGACAAAGCGGACCTCAGCAAAGCAAGCCCACTGGTGCGCGCCCACGTGTTGCTGAGGCTCGCGGTCCGGGCGCTGCATCGACACGACCATGTTGCTGCCAACAAAGCTATTGCGCTAGCGCTCGAGCAGCCACCGAGCGGCGCGCTTCTGTCTACCCTCAAAGGGCTGCCAAACCTGATGCGCCAGAGCGCCGATCGCGGTGACGTGAGCAAGCTCAAAACCGGTATTCTGCCGCCGCTCAACACGATGGGGATGATCGGCGTGTTGGGCAAAGCCGAGCCCAGCATCGAACAACTCGAGCGCGATGAGCTGTTCGGCTCCAAAGGCGGCAGCTTCGACGTCGAGCGAACCTTCGGCTCGTTGATGCGCCTTTGTCTCGAAGCGGACTACTGGCGACTCGACAACCTGGGCACCGCCGTCAAAGTAAAGATCTCGACCTACGACGATCACCCCGTCGACGTCGAGGTTACCCCTGCAAAGTCAGTCGATCTCGAGCGGTTCAAAGCTTGCCTCGGACGGCACGCGCCGCGCTTGTTCGCCCGCTCACCCAACAGTGTCGCCGCGGCGGTCGATCTGTCCCAGGTGACCACCAAGAAGCAGGTCGCCTATGGCCTCATGGGCACGGGCGAGGGCTTCGGCGGTCTCGGTGCTCATGGCCCGGGGCTGGGGGGCGTACTGGCCCCAGGTGCTGGTCGCGGCGGTGGCGGAATGGGGCTGAGGGGCACCGGCGGCGGGGGACGCGGCTACGGCAGCGGTACGGGAGTCTTGGGCAAGCCCAAGGTCAACAAGAAGAAGAAACCGCGCAATCCCTAGCGAACGACACACCGTTTGCAACCCGCAGAAGCGGACGCGGACTCGGGACGCAGACCCGGACTCGGCCCCGGCCCGGCCCCGGACTCGGACTCGGCCCCGGACTCGGACTCGGCCCCGGACTCGGACTCGGACTCGCGCGCCCTCGCCCCGCATGGGGCGCGCGAGTC
>CAZRGL010000083.1:0-25826 GCA_964599485.1 uncultured Polyangiaceae bacterium | reverse complement strand
CGCGCACTGCCCCAGCTGCGGCGACTACTGTTACCTGGCTGGCCTCCCGTCCACGTGGCAGTGCGAGCCTCGCCTCGAGCTGTGCAATGGCTTGGACGACGACTGCAATCCGGCCACCCCGGACGGAGCGAGTGAATCATGGTTCGGTGACCCCTGCGACGGGCCTGATTCGGACAAGTGTCTCGAGGGCATCCAGGGGTGTGTCGGTGCTGTTCAGCAATGCACTGATGCGACCGGAAACGACCTCGATCTGTGTGACGGTAACGACAACGACTGCGACCCGAACACGCCGGATGGCTCAGACGAGCCGTGGTACGACACGAAATGTGATGGTCCCGACGCAGACCTCTGCAAAGAGGGTTTGAGCACCTGCAGCGGCGCCATACAGACTTGCACCGACGTGTCCGGCGACTCCGCAGACACGTGCAACGGCTTGGACGACGACTGCAATCCGGCTACCCCGGACGGAGCGAGTGAATCATGGTTCGGCGATCCATGCGATGGGGCCGATACGGACAAATGCCTCGAAGGCAGTCTGGATTGTATCGGCGCCGTTCAGCAGTGCAACGACACGACCGGCAACGACCTCGATCTGTGTGACGGTAACGACAACGACTGCGACCCGAACACGCCGGATGGCTCAGGCGAGGCGTGGTACGGCGCGCAGTGTGACGGTCCAGACTCCGATCAGTGCAAGGAGGGGTTGAGTGAATGCAGCGCCGCCAAACAGATCTGCACCGACTCGTCCGGCGACGACGTGGAGGTTTGCGACGGCCTGGACAACGACTGCAATGGGGTGCCCGACGACATCGACTTCGACAAAGACAAGATCTTTGACTGCGTCGATCCGGATGACGACAACGACGGCGTACCGGACGGCTCCGATCCGAGCCCCCTCGATCCGGATGTTTGCGGTGACAGCGACAACGACACCTGCGACGACTGCTCTGTCGGCAGCGACGATCTCGGCCCGCTAGTCGACTCACTGCCAACCAATGATGGTACCGACACCAATGGCGATGGCTTCTGCGACGCTGGTGACACCGACGGCGACAACATCCCCGACGCCGTGGAAGGCACCGACGACAAGGATGGTGACGGCATCCCGAACAACGAGGACCCGGATAGCGACGGTGACGGCATCAGTGACTCCGAAGAGGGCGGCGACCAGGACGCCTTCACGCCACCAGTGGACACTGATGGCGACGGCAGCCCCGACTACCTCGACGAGGACTCCGACAACGATGGCATCCTCGATTGGGTAGACAACTGCGTCTTGGTTTCCTACCCCGATCAGAAGGACTCAGACGTAAACGGCGAGGGCGACCTGTGCGACAACGACAAGGATGGCGACGGCGTCCTCAATGAGGATGACAACTGTCCCGGTGTGCACAACCCCGACCAGGAAGATCTCGACGGCGACGGCGTGGGCGATGTGTGTGACGGTGACATCGACGGTGACACAATCCCCAACGACGTGGACACCTTCGAGCTCGACCCCGATCGCTGCGGCGACATCGACAACGACGGCTGCGATGACTGTGCGGTGGAAGGTGTCTCCAACCCCCTCAACGACGGGCCGGATTCCGACGGCGACGGCATCTGCGACGACGACGAAGTCGTCGATGACGTGCCGGATGGGCCGGGAGCTCAGAACTCGCAGGCCGCTAGCTCGTGCAGTTGCCGCATGATCGGACAGGGCCCAGCCTCTGGAGCCCTGTGGGCGTTCCTCTTGGCCGGGTTGGTCGGCGCGCTGCGAAGACGACGCTCTTCGAAGTGAAGTAACTTCTTACGCTTCTATTTCGGGAGGGTGGATGAGCGCATGACCGCAGGATCAAGACCTCGACGAGCGTCAGCTGACTTTGCAGCGCATGTCAAAGCTCGCGGACGATCCATGCTTCGAGCGCGTCGCTGGGAGTAGGCAAGGGACCGAAGACGTCGAGGACGCTCTCGGACCATTGGTTCATTGCACGCTCCGCCGCGCTCTGTCCGTAGATTGCGCAGACGTAGTAGGTTTCGGTGCGCCTGGAGGTGACCTTGCCCTTCGCGTTGCGTGTCTCGTGCGTGACCGTGCGTCTCTCGGAGCGGGCGTAGATAGCCGCGACCGCCCTCTTCACGGCCGCCAGAGTCTCGTAGAGTCGCAGCGCAGGATGGAGGCGCATCGCTTCTTCGAGCAGGCGATTCATCTCAGCATCGGCGTCGGCGTGCTCGGCCCCTCGCTCACTCGCGCGGGCCTCCCACGCATCGCGCAGCTTCTCATCCTCGGTGTCGGACAGCACGTTGACCTTGTCCCAGAACGAGACGCGCTCGCCGGCTTGTTTTGCTTCATGGTTTGCGTGGCGCTGCTGCTTGCTCGCCTGCCAGGCCTGGTAGACGAGAGCGACGAAGTCGGTGGGCTGGAGTTTCGCTGCCAATAGCTCGATGACCTGCGAATACGACGTCAGCTCCTCAGGGGTGGGGGCAGCAATCGGGCTCGATGCTTTTTTGAGGCGGCGACAGATATCGCTCACCCACCTGGCGCGGCCCTCAGCCACGCCGAAGTAGCGCTCCAGCGTACTGCCGAGCCGACCCAGCCAGCTCAGCGTCTCGACTTTGTTGATCGTCGGACAGCTCCGCGGCGACGACGAGCGGCCTCCCGCTGTGCATATGGAGTCGGTGGCCCGAACCGCCTGAGGCAGGGCGCAGCCGAGACCTACCAAAGGGTGGTGTTCCAACGCGATCGTTCTGATCTGCGCTAGCGCTCTGCCCCCATAGTAGGCCAAGGCCTGTTGATGCGCCTCGAGCCGTTTCTGTAGCGACTCCTCAACCACCTCCTCGTCGGTGTCCGACCAGAACGCGAGCCGGTCGAGCCACTCCACCTCGGTTCGGTCGCGATGAGCCGAAACGAAACCCATGACGGTGGCGACGCTGACCGCTTTGACCAGCTCGCCTCGCACCTGCCCGGCGTCGAGTTGAGCGAAGAAGCGAAGCTCGGCAGCCTCCGCTTCCAAGGGCTCGGGCGCGTCGGCCACCTTGGCCTGCAAACGATAGGGGCCAGCGGTGACCGGGCTCGACGCGACGCCCTGCCGGCCTCGAGGCCACACCTGACTCGGCACCCCCGGAAACGCATGCTCACAAGCGCGCCGCAGCTCGACGAAGCAAGCGAGGATCACACCGCGCGCGGAGGCCGACCGTACATGGTTTGCGTCCCCAGAGCGGTCGACGACGAGCTCGAGGTTGGGCTGCGCGGCCCTGATTGCCGCAACTGCACCGAGCAACGAGAAGTAGAGCCAGGTCACGGGGTGGGCGGCAAAGGCGCGCACAACAGCCAGCCGTAAACCATCGATGGCGCGTTGTGTCTCCTCCTCCTCGCGGACCACCTGCGCCTCGAGTCGCTCCACCTGCTTCTCTGTGTCGCCCTGCCAAGGGGTCAGCTTGTCGGCAAAGGTCACTTGGGCGCGCGCGTGCTCGAGCGCCGCGTAAAACGAAGCGTCTTCCTGCTGCTCCCGCGCCAAGGTTTGTCGTGCAGCGGCGAACTCGGCGCTGCGCTCCAGCGCCCAAGCCACCCGCTGGAACAACTCACCGTCCTGCATGGGTGCCCAGCCGAGCTGGGTGTGCTCGGCCAACGGGACCGGCGGCTGCATTGCCGCCTGTCGACGCAGAGTGTCGTTGGGAACGCGGGCGGCCATGTCGACGATATCCACCTCGGGCGCCCACAGTTCAGCGACTCGCGCCGCCACTGCTTCGAGGGCCGCGGCGGCAGCCTTGCCCGCCCAAGCCTCGCGCCCCACCGCTGGGTCCATCATCACGCTGTGGACCGTCGACTCGATGCCGAACACGATCTCGATGGGCGCAAAGCTGCTGCACGCCACCATGGCCGCACGCCACGCCACCAGCGCTGTTTCGTACGCCTGCTCGGCTCGCTCGCACTCCTCGCGGACGGCCTTTGCTTTCGCCTCGTCCGGCGTGGTGTGGAAAAAGACGGCGCGATCCCACCACGACACACGCTGCTCGGCCCGCGCAAGGCGTCCGCGAACCTCCTCCAAACGCCGACGGCAAGCCAACAGCTGGGCAACGCGGGTTGGCGCCTCTTGGCCCGCGAGAAGCCTACGTGCCTGCTCTGACATGTTCATGGGCCGCACATTCTACCCGCCTCAGCTTGGCGTCTAGCCGCCAACTGTACGGCAAGTCGGACCCAGTAGATCCCCCAGCTCGCGGTTCGCAGTCGAGCCTTCTTGTATTTCCTAGAATTCACTACGCTCACCCATATGCGAGTCCTGTGCTGGACGATGATCCTGCTGATCGTGGCGTGTGCGAAAGACGACACGACGGGCAAGCGGGACCCCGACGCCGGCAAGCCTTGGGCGTTGGAGGTTACGTGCTGGCCGTATCAGAAACACGGTCCCATCGACAGCGTGACCGTCTGGTGGCGGGGGTTCCGCGACAAGTCGTTGGGCTGCCAGATCCGCGGCGGCGAAACCAGAATCGACTTCCTCACTAGTCCGGCAGCCCAGCTCACGGTGAATGGCAAGCCGCTACCGCTCGACCGACAAGGGCGCGGAAGCTACCGGCTCGCGTTAGACGCTGAGATCTGGGCGACGCAGATCACCAAGAAGCGACTCCGCCCGGCTAAGATCACGTTGAAGGCGGTAGCCAATCACGCAGGACGACCGACCCTCGAAGAAGAGGCCACCGTCGAGCTGTTCTCTTACGCCAAGAGAGCGGTCAGCCGGGCGCTGCACCGAGTTCGTGCGGGCAAGGCGACCTTCCCGCCGCCTACAAGGGGAAAGACTGCACGCTCGCTGATCTACCTACCGTCGCCGCTGCGCGAGCGCGCGCGACTGTTCGGCGAAGCTGGACGCCTCGACGAGATGGAATACGCAGGGTTCGCGACGCTGCTGAAGAAACGCGATGGTGGCAACTGCGGTCCCTACCAGGGCAGCCACACGCACATCAAAATAGATGAGGTGCCGCGCAAGATCTACGAGGTCGAAGCAGCTATTTACGAAACGGCCACGGGCAAGAAGCGAGCCTCACGAGTTTTCGATGGCGGCTCGGGCTGCCCAACAACGATCTACAAAGAGATCAATGTCAGAAAACGCGCCGGGCCGCTCAAGACGATCGAGGATCGACCGAGCGAGCTCACCCTTCGCGCGTGGTTCAAGTCCGAATTCGAGAAGCTCCGCTAACAGGTGCCACGTCGCCGAGACACTCGACCGCGCAGTTGTTGAGCGATAGAACGGCGGCGTGGCCAGCCCGCCTGCTTGTACTCCGCCAGTCGATCTGCGCCGCCTCGGGCGAGAGGCCGCGGCCGCGTTGGCCGATGCGCTCGACCAGGCTCAGGGGCTTCACCTCCCGGGCGCACGCGAGCTGTATCGCCAAAGGCTGGAGCGCGCGCTCGAGCTCTCGTCGAGGGTGCTTTCTGCCGCGGCCCAAGGGGATGCGGAGCCCTCCACCATCGACGGTACCCGCCTGACCCATGTGTTGGCCCACGCCGCGCGAGCACAGGATGCGCGCCACGGCGCTGGGCAGCTTTCACTCAGCGCCCAACGTGCGCCAACGGTCGAGGGTTGCGACGACGGTTGGCGACGCGTCGAAGGCATCGTGGCCACATGCGAGGCTTCGGCGCTCGAGGCTGCACGCGTGGCGGCCGAGCTCGACCATGCCCGTGCGAGCAAGGCTGTTCAAGCGGCACAAGCCGCGGCGCGAGACGCGCGGCGCATCGTGGACGAGCGGAACCATGCCTATACCTTCCATGCGGATCCTGGTTTTTCGTTTGGTGAGGGGTGGTACCTCGCCGCCGCTGCGCTCCTCAGTGGTGTGGCGATTCAGATTGAGCCCGACAAGTCGCAGACCGCGCAAGCCGAACGGTTCCTTCGGGATGCGGGTCTGGGCTCGAATCTCGTGGCGTACCGCTCCCGACCCCGGGCCAACAAGAGTCTGCCTGACCTCGTCGCGCGGGCTTTCGTCGCTGACCCTCTTGCGGCGCAGGCAACGCTCAGGGCTGGCTTCCTTGGACAGGGGCCGATCCCCGCGGCCATCATCCAGTGGGCAGAGCAGAGGCTCGCCAGCGCATCGAAGCGCAAGACGGTCCTCGTTTGGTTGCGCTACGGCGCGTACCACCCCATGCGGAACACGACCTACCCCGAGCTCGCTGAGCTCTGCCGCCGAGCACTTCGAGCGAATCTGGTGCCGGTGCTGATCGGCGACGGCCTGCGGGGTGGGGCGCTTCCGCCGGGCGCGCTCGACATGACGCTCTTCTGGCAACTGCCTCTTTTTCAGGGTGCCGACATGCGGCGCGCGCAGCTGCAGCTCTTCGAGCACATGACCCGAGCACACGCCCTGTGCGGACAACTCGGGGTCACCACCGCAGGCATGGACGGTCCCGCGTTGATGGGCCTTGCCACGATGTTCCTCACCGACGAGCCCAATGTCCGTCTGGGCAAGTGGGTCGGAGCCGTGCCCGACTACCTGGAGGTCGTACGCGAGGACGGGTATCTCGAGCGTGTCAGTCAGACGCTCGAGCGATGGGCGACTACTTCTTGCCGACGGTGAACTTCCGGACCACCGGGTTCTGCGGCACGTCCAGCTTCTGCAGTTTCTGATCGAGCAGCTGGGCGGTCAGCTCGTATTCGCCGTCGTGGGCCCTGACCACCAGCATGGGGCCCCATTGCTGGAGGTTGTGTTCCAGCTTGTCTTTGATCCCCGGGCCTGTGAGCGAGATGTTGACCACGTTGTGCTTCGGTCCCGAGCCTATCTCGGCGTTGACGGCCACAAAGTCGATGAGAATGAACTGGGTGCCGCTGTCGTAGTTGCCCGACGGGCGGTTGAGCACCAGCGCCGGCGTGCTGCGATGGTTGAACTTGCTGTCAGCCTTCTTGTCCACGTAGAAACGGCGAACGCTAATGCTCCGTGGTCCCTTGATGGACTCGTGATTCTTGCGGACCATGAAGGCGGCGAGGAAGTGCTCTCCCGGGGTCAGCGGCTGGCCACCGTTGAGGTCGGTGAGCTTGACCTTCTCCTTGGGATCGGTGATTGGCCGGAAGGGAACGTTGTCGAGCAGGATCTGAAGGTAGGAACCCTCGGGCATGGACCCGAAGTAGCCGACCTTGAAACGGACCTTGTAGTCCTCGGCGCGCTGGGTGGGCAGCACCTGATCGAAGCCGGGCGCGTCGAAGCTCACCACGGGCATCTTTTTGGGGCTGGCGCTGTTGCGCTCTTCGAGCAGATCGACGTCGTACTTCTCCTTGGGTGGAGGCTCGGGCTTGACCTCCGCCTTGGCCGTGGCGGTAGCGGTAGCCGTTGGCTTGGGCGGGACCTTGGGCGGGGTGGTGTCCCCGCCGCAGCCGGCGAGAGCGATCAGAACAGCGAGGCATACAGCGGGCGACCATGAGGTCATGAGACGACGGTCCTTTCTCGAGCGAGGGATCAGTGCTCCGAAAGGGCTGCATATAGGTGTTGCCCAGCGATCGGTCAAGGACGGCCCCGTGGGAACCCATCGTCGAGACGCGGGGCAGCGATAGAGTCACTCTTGCTACCAGGCGTCACTTCACGCCGAGCAAATCGCTGGCCGCGGCCACGGTCGCCTTGATGACCGCGGTGGAGAAGCCGTGGTCGAGATTCTCGGGCACGTCCGGGCCGCTCCCGCAATGGTACGCCGAATAGCGAAAGTTCGAGGTGTCGGTCATGTGAAGCGCCGGGAAGTCGCGCTCCCAAAACGGCGCGTGATCGGAGCGCCGCAGATCCCCGAACAGCGGGCTGTTCTTCTGATCGGCCTCGAGGGTGAGCTGCAGCGCTTTGGCACCATAATGCTCAGCGTACTGGTCGAGCAGATCGACACCTACTTGCATGGACACGTCGCCGATGATCGCGATGAAGTCGCCGCGGTTGTCGTTGGCCGCGACTTCGGCCGCGGCCTCAGGGAACATGATCCCAAACCCAGCAGGTAGCGTTTGGGTGTTGGGCTCCTGCGTCACGTATCCGAGCATCTCGTAGACATACACGCCGATGATCTTGTCACCCTGCTGTTTCGCTCGACCCGCGTACGCATCCGAGCCAACCAGCCCATCTTCCTCCTCGTCCCAGCAGGCGACGACCAGCGTCTTGTCCAAAGAGGCCGCCGCCATCACCCTGGCGCTCTCGAGCACGCCGGCCACTCCCGTCGCGTTGTCGTCGGCGCCGGGGCAGCTGGCGTCGGTGGAGTCATAATGCGCGGACACGATGACGCGCTCGTCCGACGCCCCCGGCAGCACGCCGATCACGTTCACACCGCTGCCATAGTCGTGCTCCTCCACCGTAAACCCGTGCTCGGCGAAGCGCTTGGCGCAGAGCTCGCGCACCGCCGTGTGATGCGCGCTCCCTGGTGGTCTCGGTGCGGCAATGAACTTCAGGTCTTCCTCGTAGCGGCTCTGCTCGACGCAGTCGGCGATGGCCGTGGCCGTGCCGGTTCCGCAGCTGCCCGTGTTCGTGCCCGTCGTCGTCCCGCTGTCGGTCGTGCTCGTGCTGCTGGTCGATCCTCCGGCTCCGCCAGATCCTTTGGCCTGGTCATCACCACATCCAAGGAACAGCGGTGTGGCCAGCGCTAAGATCGCCCACATCCCCAGAAGTTCTCGTTTCACCACCCTACGGTACAACACCTCAGCCGCTAGGCCGAGCTGACCTCGACACGAGACGGGCACCTGCTTCGGCTACTTGACGCAAGTCGCATCGAGGGCGATGTATGCGCTGCGACGTGGAGCTCGCTAGGAGGAGAGAAGATGACGAAGAACGGCAAAGTCGCGCTGATTACGGGCGGCAACAAAGGTTTGGGCAAAGAGATCGCGCGACAGCTCGGCACGTTGGGCTACACGGTCGTGTTGACTGCGCGGAACGAGGCTGCAGGCCGTGCAGCAGCCGAGGAGCTGACGAGCGCAGGTTGTGACGCCCACACCGTCCGGTTGGAGGTCACGAATCCTGACCACATCCAGTCGGTCGCTGACTACCTGGACAAGACCTTTGGCAAACTCGATGTCCTGGTCAACAATGCTGGCGTCGCCCTCGAGTGGGACGGAGCCCCGACCAACGCAGACAAGGTCCGAAAGACCCTCGAGGTCAACGTCGTGGCCCCCTTTGCCATCACCGAAGCGATGGTGCCTCTGCTTGCCAAGAGCGACGATGCGCGCGTAGTCAACCACTCGTCCGCGCTGGGTTCGATAGCAACGGCCGAGAACAACTGGGATCAGGTTTCGAACTTCATGGCGGTGGGCTACTCCACCTCCAAAGCCGCATTGAACATGCTCACCGTGATCCAATCGAAGCAACTAGCCGACAAGTCCATCGCCGTGGCAGCAGCACACCCAGGGTGGGTCAAGACCGACCTAGGCACCGACGCTGCACCCACGGACGTCAAAGACGGCGTCAAGACCGTCGTCGACATGGTGACCATCGCCCGGGACCAGTTCCCAAACGGCCAGCTGCAGCACAAGGGCGAGCGTCTGCCCTGGTAGAAAGCAACCGCTCTGATTGAGTGCTGCGGCGACTTGCCGACAAAAGACCCGCAGAACAATTTGCGCCGCCCTAGGGAATGAAGAGCACCCAAGTGATGGTCCCGCTCTCATGCGTCGAGGCGTGTTGAGCGCCACAGCACGAGTCTGACAGCCGCTCGACTGGCAGCGGTGTGACTGGCGAGCTATTCCCTGCTTCATGCTTAGACTGAGCCGTTTCGGGCAGTGTGTCGTCCCTACCCTGCTGCTGATGGCAGCGGTGGCAGGCTGCCCTCCTAGTCAGCCACCAGGCGAGCCGGCAAACGCCACGAGCACCAATTCTGCGCCATCCGTCACCACGCTCGCTCGGCCCCCGCTGCAGTGCCCAGCAGGGATGGCTGCGGTTGCTGGCGGCACGCTGCAGGCCGAAGTGCCCGGCGGCTGGCGCAAGACCGAGATCCAGATCACCCGCTTCTGTCTGGACACCACCGAGGTCTCGGCAATCGCTTTCGCACGCTGTGTGGCCGACGGCGCTTGTAGCGAAGGCCACGTCGGCCCCGACTATGACGGCGTCATCCGAGCCAGCTTGCGTCAGCCAGACATGACGCAGCTGCCAATGAACTACGTCGACGTCGAGCGAGCCCAAGCCTTCTGCAGCTGGGCCGGCAAGCAGCTGCCCAAATGGTACGAGCTGGTCTGGGCTGCGCAGAACGCCGAGCAGGCTACCAAGTACCCATGGGGGCAGGACCCACCTTCTGTGCAACGAGTCTGTGCGCCCGACTGCAGCACCCAAGTCACCCTGAACGCTCCCGATGGCAACGGCGACAACTGGCCCACTGGTGTGTGCGCGCCCGCATGCAACGTCGGCACAGCCAAGGCCGGCGCTACCGCCGGTGGCATCCACGACCTCATGGGCAATGTCGTCGAGCTGGTCGCGTTCATCGGCAAGAGCAGACAAGAGTGGGCTTTCGGCTACGTGCCTTCTCCCATCGGCGGCAACTCGTTCCAGCTCGCCACCCAATCCTCCTACGTTGGTTTTCGTTGTGCGCATGCCTTGAACAACGTACGCGCGAACCTCAACGCCGACGGACCGCTGCCACTTCCACCAGCGCCGACCAAGCTCGCCGCCAAGCCCGCGCCGCCACCTGACGTGGCGCCGGAGGAGGAAGGCTGCTCCGCCGAGAAGAGCTGCAAGCAGCTCGCGCCGGGCGAAGAAGGTCTCGTGTGCGCTACGCCAGACACGATCACGTCCTGTGGAGTGCCTGGCTGCGTCCAAATGCAGCGGGCTTGCGGCGGCAACGGGGAATGCCCCGAAGGGTATCAGTGTGACCCCGGCCAGCAGACAACGACGCCGGGCGCGACGACGCCGGGCGTGTATTCGCCCCGCCAATGCGTGGTCAAGTCCTGCAAGTCCACCGGCGCCTGCGGATCGCGCAATCTAGTCTGCAGCGGCGGCCGCTGTGTCCATCGCCGCTGCTCACGGAGCAAGCTGTGCGCCGGGTATTGCGTGGCGGGCAGGTGCTGGTCGGAGGCGGGGTTCTGTCACACCCCCAACCTCAAGATGCCCTGAATCAATTCTCGTCGGGCAATTGTGCCTGCAGATCTTCGAGGTTGATGATCTCGTACATCTCGGGACGGGCGCTCACATAATCGAGCGCTTGCTCGTAGAGCGTCCACAAGTTGTCCTGGATCTGCTGAGGCTTGAAGACGACATAGTCCGGCGAGCCAGCGTCGAGGCAAGCGCTCAAGTCGAATGGCGGGGCCTTGGCCATGGTCTTGGTGGAGTCGAGGAAGAAGCAAGGCCACCAGGGCGTGCCATTGGTGTACCAGTTGTTCTCGTGGAACTTGATGTTCATGTAGACGTGGCTCGGACAACCTGATTCGTCGCAGGCTTTTTCGAGCCACTCTGCTTCGATGATCTCTTGGGCGGTCTTGCTGCCGTTCTTGTACTCATAGATCTTGATCTCGACGTGCTCGGGTCGGATGTAGATTCCGTTGACCTGATCGCCGAGGCTGCTGTCCACGCCGTGCACGACGCCAAAGGTCGCCCCCATCTCGCGGTAGATCTTGGCAAGCGCCTTGGCCTTGGGTGCGCCGCCACTGACCATGCCCACAGCATAGGGCGGATAGCCGAGGAACTTCTTGAGCTGGGCGTAGCCACCCGGCTTGTTGGTGTCGGGCTTGCCAGTTTCGAGCACCAGGCGATGTTGCTCGTAGGGCAGCAGCGCGTCGTACCACTGCTGGGTGTCGCCCCCGCCCTGCGGAAGACCCCACGAATCGTGCTGATCGAAGTTGGAGTAGTACGGAGCCGAAGGCCGCACATGATAGGAGATGGCCACAACCGGAGATGACTTGAAGCGCGCCATCAGGCTGGGCGCCTCAGCCTCGTACAAGCTCACCATGGGATCGGTGAGGTAGACATCGACGGGGATCTGCCGCGCTTCGTGCAGATCGAGCACTTTGTTCATGGTCGTGGCGGTATCGGAAGGCGTCGTGAAACTCTGCGCGCTCTTTCGGTTCGTCCAATCGTGCACGTTGATGGTGAACAGCACGTAGACTTTCTCCGCCACGGCCCCGCAGTCCTCGGCGCACGCGCCCTGCCCCATTCGCTCCGGCATTTCACAGACGCCATCACCACAGCTGTCCGCCCCGCCACTGCCACCGGCGCCGCCACCACTGCCGCCGCCGCCGCTGCTGCCACCACCGCCGCTAGTGCCACCCTGTCCGCTGCTTGCTGTGCTTGATGGACTGCTTGGGTCGCTACCGTCGCTGCAAGCGACCAGTGCCAAGGACAAGGCAAATAGCGCTGTGCGCTTCATGGGTAACATCGACATCAACAGCAGCTCTACTCATCGCCTGCACTGCGGGCAATGGTCGTCAGCACTGCGGGCAATAGACGCTGGCAAAGAGCACGCATCCAGCCTGATCCCAGGTAATCGTACAGCAGGAGCTGTCGAAGCTGCAGATGTAGGCAACGCAGGGATCGCAATTGGCGTTGAGGGCAACACCGGCATCGCAAGGCGAATGGGCGCAACCACTGCTGGTCGAGCTGCTGGAGGTCGAGGTGCTACTCGAGCTGCTGGTCGAG
The DNA here is from genome assembly GCA_964599485.1 of uncultured Polyangiaceae bacterium. Classification (GTDB taxonomy): domain Bacteria; phylum Myxococcota_A; class Polyangia; order Polyangiales; family Polyangiaceae; genus JAPYTK01. The sequence goes on along the minus strand of CAZRGL010000083.1, from coordinate 13,298 downwards.
CTGCTGGATGCACTGCTGGATGAAGAGGTGGAGCTGCTGCTGGTCGAGCTGCTGGATGCACTGCTGGATGAAGAGGTGGAGCTGCTGGACGATCCGCCACCGGCACCACCAGCAGCGTCGGTCTGTGAGCCCGTCACCGTGTTTCCGCCCACCGCTGAGCCGCCAGAGCCGTAATCGATGTCGCTCGAGCCGCCCCCTACCGCGCAAGCGGCAACGAGCACTGCCAAAACGCAGAGCAAACCGTCGCGGATCAGGCTCATGTCAATCGACGAGCGTATCACGTCTGTTCGTTTTGGGACGAGTCGACAAGACGGCGGCGAGCGACATTGTGCAGTCGTGAGCTTGCAACGACTGGCAGAGCGAGCGGCGGCGGTGCATGATGAGCACCTATGCTTAGCTCCACATCTCGATTCGACCACGGCCGCGCGGCCGCCGGAGGCGCGCTGCTCGTACTTTTTGGCGCCTGCACATCCGTCCTCGGCGATGACTTCGAGGTAGGCCACAGCAACACGACCACAGGCGCGTCGTCGAGCAGCACAGCTGCCGGCGGCGCTGGCGGCGAGACTTCTACCGGCACCGGAGGCGGTGGGCTCACTGGGGCGGCAGGAGGCACCACCACGACGAGCACGAGCAGCAACAGCGGCGGAGGCGGGTCAGGCCCAGTAGGATGCACCCTCGCCACCAACAAGGGCTGCGCTGCTGGCGAGAAATGCTCCGTCGTCAACGTGCAAACCGGCGACCTGGGGTGCGTGAAGGCTGGGCCCTACCAGGCGTGGACAGCTTGCTCGGTCGATACGGACTGCACGGTGGGCTTGTGGTGCGACATCGTCAACGAGGTCTGCCGTCCGATCTGCAACAACAGCAGCTGCGGCAATGGTGGTAGCTGTCTCAAGGCGCCCACCAAGAGCGGCAACGTCGAAGGCCTTTTGGTTTGCGGCGCCAACTGCGAGCCTGACAAGGCCGACCCCTGCAACCAAGTCAACGGACCCGTGACCTGCGCGCGGCAGGCCGCTGGCTGGAGCTGCGCCAAGACCGCTAACGGCGGGCCCGGCAAGAGCTGTGTAGACGACACGCACTGCGCTCCCGGTCTGTTTTGCACCGCCTCCAACAACTGTTGGGAATGGTGCGTCAAAGGCGCATCGGGCACCTGCACCACTGGAACCGGTAGCACCTGCTTGTCGCTCAATCCCGCCGAGAAGCGCGGCAACACCGAGTACGGCATGTGCGGAGTTAGCTGACGCCAGCTCCGATGTGTACAATCTAATCATGCGAAAAATGGCCTTCGCCGTGTTGGCAGCGCTGCTGGCATGCAGCGGCAACGTCACGTGGGAGGACAGCAGCGCCAAGACGACCACGAACAGCACCACTGGCGGCATCACCGACAGCGGTACGACCAGCGGCACAGGCACGACCAGTAGCAGCACGACGAGCGGCGCGGGCGGTGGCGTCATGTCTTGCAGCGAGCTCGAGGAAGCCTACGCCGCGGACATAGCCAGCGCGCTCGTCTGCAATCCTGCCCTCGACCTCGAGCAGTGCGTCTTCAAGGTCCCAGGCGATCTGTTGTGCCAATGCGACATCTTTGCCAACCCCGAAAACATGGGTGTGCTCGGCGCGTTGCTCGGCTACCTCGATGCGTACAAGACGCAACAGTGCGATCCCGGCGTCGACTGCGACTGCGCCGACGCCACCAGCGGCAGCTGTGAACCAGACGGCGCCACCGGCGGCGTCTGTGTCAGCAAGTACTGACTCCTGACTGGTTGGGTGGAAACCATGATGCTCGGCGACAGCCACTGGCCAGCGACCGGACGCCAGTGTGCCATGTTGCCGCTGATGTTGGCGCTCGTGACCACGGTCTGCGCTTGCCGACCAAAGACAACACCTCGCGCCGAGCCTCCGACCGCGCCATCAGTCACGCCAACGACTACGCCAATTACGGCTCCAGCTCCCACCGTCACGAAGATCACCGGACCGATTCGTTTTGGTCGGCCCTTTCAGAATGATTGCGAGCTAAGCACCTCGGTCGCCTTTGCCCCAGATAGCCACGATGTCCTCGTACTGCGCGACGGCACGGTGGAGAAATGGCGCCCCGGCCACGACAAACCTGTCTCGACAATGGGCTTGTCCTTGCCTCCGAAGGCTCCGAGCATCGCCTCGCTGACGGACGGTAGATTCGCATTCACTCCGGAAGGGCGGTTCGTGATCGCGGCCCTCGGCAGCGGGCATATCGTCTGGTCCACGACGAGCCCAAAACCAATCGCCATCTCGTTGGACCCGAAAGACGAATACGTCGGCATGCCAGCCGTCTCGACGGGCGGGGCTCTCGCGGCCTTCCAAAAAGTCGTCGGGGAAACCCCCGAGCAAAACGAAGTCGAGCTGCGCGTAACCATCCGTCGGTTGCCAAACCTGACGAAGACCTCAGCTTTCGAGTGGACCGCTTCCGGCGGCCAAGCCTCCCTGTTGTTCGTTGGTCCCGACCTGCTCCTCACCACCGACTACTTTTTTCGAGGCTTCCATTTTTTCGACAGTTCCACCGGAGCGCAGCTCGAATTGGTCGAGCAGAAGAACCATGATGCTTCCGGCTGGCCTCCGGCCTTGGCTTCAATGGGCTCCTCCCTCGCGGTATCCGGACCAAAAGCGGTTTGCTTGTTCGATGTCGCGCAACCCTCGGCCTCACGCCCCCTGCTGACGAAACGCGCTTGTGTGGACGCGCCGCAGCTGGTGATGCTCGAGATGTCTCGCGACGGTCAGCGGGTTGTCGGCGCCGACGAGTCCAGACACCTGCATCTATGGGATCTGCGAAACCCGAAGCAGCACTTCAAGACGGCAAGTGTCGTTGAGCCGCCCTACGGCGACCCAAACGTCCATGAAGAAGAGCGCGGAGGACGACTAATCGATCTCGCGATATCTGCGGACGGAACCAAGCTTGCGACCACTGGACACTGCGGCACGTTCGGAATGATGTGGACCGTCGAGTGACGCCCTGGCTACGGCGTATCGTCGTTCTGGACGACCGGATTGCGCACATGATTGCGCAGGCGCCAGGCCATGCGAGCCAGCACGATGAGGCCGAAGCAAGCAACCGCACACGCGACACCGAGCGCCAAACGACGCGGCGCGTTGGGCGCGGCTTCGGGATCTAGCCACAGCTTCGTCGACGCCATGGCGCACAAAAGTACGACGATCGACAACCAGGTGGCGCGGTGTGCGTTGATGGTGGCAAAGCGCCGCCCGCATTCATCACATTGCCAGCTGGTCGTTGTCCCTAAGGGGACCGTACTGTGAGAGAGCCTCCACGGACGCACGAAATGCTCGCGGCTCCGATCCCTACGCTTCGTCGCAACGCCCTCGCAGGCACTGCAACGTCGCGCAGCCGGCTGGTTCTGGTTTGACTCTGCCATCACCAAGTGTGGTGAATTCTGAATTCACCACACAATTGACACAACGTTGGTGACCCTAAGCGGCCCCAGCTGAAGGGCGCAACCGAATCCCCTCCCGACCTGGTGACAGCAATCACCAATTGGCTGGTGAGATCAAGTAGGCAGCGGCAACAAAGAAAACGCCCCCAGCCAAGCAAACGGTGTGTGAGCTACCGAATGATTGACTGGGGGCAAACAAGACACACTGCTGGTTAGCCTACTCACAAGAGTCGTGTACGCCGTTGCCATTCTGGTCGATGGCTTGGTTGAGTGAACCGGTGGAGGCGACGTGACCGACGAGCTGCAGGTCCATGAAGTCGATGTCGCCATCACAGTCCAAGTCGGCAGCCTCGGGGCTCGAAAGACAGATGGGTGCTGGTCCATTCGCACCGGCCGCGTCCCATTGGGCCGCCTTGACCATGCACTGAATGTCCACCACGTTGACCTTGTCGTTGCCGTTGAGGTCGCCGTACGTCGTGCAGGCGCCGAAGTGGTTGACGGCGCGCGCCAAGCGCAGCACGTCGGTGATGCCAACCGAGCCGTCACCGTTGAGATCGGCGGTGATGAGCGTGCTGTCGAAGCAGCCTGGCAGAGCGCCCGTTCCGCCTGCGGCGTCCCACGCGGCGACCTTGGCGAGACACTCGACGTCATCTTGGGTCAGGACCTCGTCGCCATCCATGTCGTAGGCGGCGATGGTCTGATCGGAGTAGTCGCAGGTGAAGTTCGGTGCAGCGGTGGCTGCGAAGGCCGAGGTCAAAACGGTGGCGGCGATGGCGAGGGCTGAAAGAACTTTGAACTTGGGCATTGTTTTGCTCCGTCGTGGTTTGTTGTTGTTGCAACTGGTATCTGCAGCGAACGTGCCAACCCCTATGCTGTTGAAATCACACGACGACGGGGCTGCTCGAGCCGTTTTGTCCGACCATGGGACGGAGCTTGGACAGTAGCGCTACGCTTGACCAGCCACGTCAGGGCGACACGTAGACCGAGCTGGTGAGCCAGTCTGGGTCGTCGAAGTACTTGAGCAGCAATCGCCCGTCCGCCATCGTATTGATCAGCTGCTTGTGGACTGCGGGATCGATAGCTGGACAGCCCCAGCTCCTGCCGAGGTAGCCGTTGGCATCGACGAACTTCTGCGTTGCGTAGTCGGCGCCGTGCACCACGATGGCCCGACTGCGATCGTTGTCGTTGAAGCCTACCTCCAACCCGTCGAGCCTCAGCGACAAGCCGTTCTTGCCTGAATAGGTCTCTGCGGTGATCACCAGGCCGACTGAGCTTGCGTGGGAGCCCTCGAGGTTGCTCATGCTTCCCGTCATCTTCAGGTCGCCAGGAGCTTGGGAGCCCTCGCCGTGGGAGGTCAGCTCGGCGTACAGCATCTGACTCTCACGCAGATCGAGCACGAAGAAGCGGGGCTGGGTAGACGGCATGGTGTAGTCGATGATGCCGTACTCGAGCGTGTCAGTGTCGCCGGATGCCCAGGCGTGCGCGAACGCGCCCAGTCCTGCGTCGAGCACCGTCGAATCCAGACCCATGTCGAGGAAAGCGTCAGCCGTATTCAGCGCGATGGTCAGCTCGTAGTCACCCTCCTGGGAGATCCCCGAGTCGTTGACCCAGCTGTCGACCACCACCCAGTACTGGCCAGCATCGAGCGCAGCCACCGCATCCCAGTGTCCCCTGTCGACACAGGCTCCAGCGTCGAGCTTCTCGAGAATGTGGACGTCGACGTCCACATCGGCGCCCAATTTGTCGAGACTGGCAACGAGCAGTCCTGGCTTGGCCAGATCGACACGGTATACCTTTTCAGGTCCAGCCTCGTTCACGTCGGGAGCACAGCCATAGCCATCAAGCGTAGCGCCCGCGCCGGTGGTGGTGTTCGCATCGACAAAAGGCAAGCTCTCCACACAGATCACGTCCGCCGGACAGTCGTCACCCGCGCCGCCTGCTCCGCCTGCTCCGCCAGGATCGGTCGCTGTGCTCGTCGCTGCTCCGCCCGTCCCGCCATCTGCTTGCGAATCGTCGCGAGGAACCCCCTGCGCGTCAGCCGCACCGCAACCGAGCACAACCACCGATGCGAGCAATACGATCTTTCTAGACAGGTAAAGCATGGGCGCTGCGGCTGGCCTCCGAGCCATCTCGAAGATTATTAGCATGCAATGGTCGCCCGCGTCGCCACGATCACTCGACATGTCGCAACCGCTCCCGTCCAACAGCGACCAAGGTTATTGTTGTGCCTCCATGCGCGGCAGCGCTATGGCTGACCCTGAGCCCCGACCCTATGAAGACTTCGCAGACGACACTCGAGCTCCCATTTACTTCGGTGGATCGGTTGCCGCAGGAAGTGCAAGGCCCCTTTCGGGCTTTGCTCGAGCACGGCCACAGCGACCCAGCTCTAGCTGTGCTCAAAACCGCGCGCACGCCAGCTCAGCTGCGCAATGACTACTTCTTAGCCGTCGCGGGTTCCTCTGGGCTCATCATCGTCGCCATCGCCGCGGGCGTCGGCTTGTCGGTGTCGGTGAGCATCATCAGCGGCTTGCTCGTCGGCGTCGTCGCCCTGTTTTGCGGCGTGCTGGCCGTATGGTTGTGGGCTGGAAGTCGGCGCGCTCTTGCCAAGGATCCTTGGTGGCGCTGTGGACTCGCATCAGGCCAGTACTTGGTGATGCGCGACGAAGGCACCGTCCGACTTCTCGATCTCACAGGCTTTCGAGGCGCGCGGGTCGAAGTGGTGTTGACCGACGGCATACAGACGGACGTGGCGCTGATCCTCGAAGGCCCAACGGCGCAGCGGCGCTGGATTGGGCTCGATTATTTTGGTCAGCATGCGGTCGCTCGTTTTGCCGGGCAGCTCAACCAGTTGATGGAGGCATGTGCTGCCGCACAACAGCTTCCACCTCGAGTTGCGCCACAGCAACTCGTGCAGCGCTCGACCCTGTTTGCCGCCCTCACCGGACTCGCAACTGGCGTCCCTCCAGCTCACCCGTTGTGGATGTCCAAAGGTCTGCACCAAGGGATTCGCGGCGCCGGTTGGATTGACGTGTGCTCCGACGGCGTCGTACGCGTGCGGCGCTTCGATCCGGCCACTGGTACCGACACAGTCATTGTCGAAGGACGAGCCCACCCAGACGGCGTGCGCCAGCTGGCGACTACGCTTGCGGACCCACAAATCGAAGCGCTGCGCGATCTCCCTGCCGCGCCGCCCAGCACGTCGGGCGAAACAACCATCGACATCAGCTGTGGCAACGAGCGCTTCCATTTGACCCGGCCGCTGCACGAGCTCAGTCAGCCCCCGCTTGCGACCGTGTCGGCTGTTTTCGAGCAGCTCAAGCCGCCAGCCAGCTGAAGCCCCGGCAACCGGGCTGGCGGTTGGGGAGCGCCTTTGAGGGCCGGGCGCTAGCAGCACATTTCGCTGCAGGTGGTCGCACGCTCCGCTTTCGGCCCATGCCGATCGATTACAAAAATTGCTTGCGCGGCGGCGCAGCGCGATCTACAACCATAAAGTACATAGTGGCACTATGCACTTTGTGCCTGGTGCGCTAGACACAGAGACGCTGTTTCACAAGGCAACAAGGAGTCTGACCATGAGCGAACAAACCCAAAGGCAATACCGCACCCCCCTGTTCAAGGCCGTCCGCCGGATCGTCGACGCTGTAGAGGACGTCATCGATGACACCGTGGATCGCGGCCAGGGCGTCGAGCGCGACACGCGTCGCCTGGTCGACAACCTGTTCCGCGAGCGAGAGGACGACGAGCAGGACAGCAGCGAGGGCAAGCCACGACGAAGCAAGCGGGAAGCAACTGCGGCACAGTGAGCAAGGGTGGGAGGCGGCATGGCAGCATCGAGCAGCATTCGACCAGCCGACCCCATGGCCGCCTCCCTTGCGCCTCGAACAGCAAGCAGCACGCGGCTTTTCAAACGAGCAAGCGAGATCGTGCAGAAACTGGCGCCGTGGGCGGGCGCGACTGCACGCACCCCCGACACGTGGTTGTCATTGCTGCTCGGCAGCAGCATCAGCGGCGCGGCGAACGCCAGCGTAACGGAGCGAGCCGAGGCCCTACGCGTAGCCCTCGAGGGACTTGGACCAGCCTTCATCAAGGCTGGACAGCTGCTTTCGACGCGACCGGACCTGTTGAGTGAGCCCTACCTCGAAGCACTCAAATGTTTGCAATCCCGGGTCGCCCCGATGCATGAGACCGAGCTCGACTCGGCTTTGGCCGAGCACACCAGAGCGCTGGGCGGAACATCTCCTTTCGCAGAGCTCGACCGCAGCCCGCTCGCCGCAGCTTCCCTGGCTCAGGTACATCGCGCGCGCCTCACCGATGGACTTGAGGTCGCCGTCAAACTGCGCCGCCCGAACATCGTGCCACGGGTCGAATCCGATCTGGCCATCCTCAAACTGACGGCGCGGCTCGCTCAACGCAAAGCGGGAGAGGTCTACGACCTGGTAGGGCTTGCCGACGAGCTCGGCCAAACCATGCGTGATGAGCTGTGCATGCGCACCGAAGCTGAGACGCTCGCAGTGTTCGGCCAGAACCTGGCCCGCTTCGCGCCGCTCGTGCGGGTGCCAAAAGTCTACGACGAGCTATGCACCGACGCGGTTCTGGTGACCGAGCTCGTGAGGGGGAAACCGCTGAGTGAGGGGCTCAACGGACAACCTAGCTCGAGCCGTCGCCGCGAGCTCGCCACAGCGCTAGCGCATGCTTACTTTCACATGTTCTTCGTGGACGGCGCCTTCCACGCCGATCCCCATCCGGGCAACGTGATGCTGACCGATGAGCACGAGCTCGTGCTGCTGGACTTCGGCATGGTGGGGCGCATCGAGCGGCAAGTTGCCGACAATCTGGTGCGCGTGCTGCTCAATTTTCTGCTGAAGGACAGCCACGGCGTCGCCCATGCTTTTCTCGACGTGGGAAAGCCTACCCGCTCGGCCGACGAGCTCGGCTGGATCATGGAAGTCAGACGGTTGGTGCCGCGCTATCACGGCGTACGGCTCGAGCGGCTCAACTTGGGCGCACTGCTCATCGACTTGCTGCGCAGCGCCGCCAAATGTGGCATCCAGGCGCCATCGGTGGTGGCCCTGGTGTGCAAGAGCCTCGCCAACATGGACGGCACGGTGCGGCTGATCGATCCCAACATCGACGTGCTCGGCACTTTTCAGCAGTTCGTTCCTCAGCTGCTCGAGGCCCACGCCCGCCGTATGGCGTCTCCCCAGCGCGCGGCCAAGCTGGCGCTCGACGTGTCGATTGGCTCGCAGCGGCTCCCGTTCCAGATTGGCTCAATCCTGGAGAAGCTCGCCACAGGCCGCTTGCGTTTGGTGGTCGATCCGCTCTCGCCCAGCTCGCGCCATTGACGGACGCCATCCATTGCGAGCGACTGACGGGCGCCACAGCCCCGCGCAAACAACCCAAATCGTCTCGAAGCTGGGATCGAAACGGGCCAGCGAGCGTATGATCTCACGCAATGCACAAGCAGCTGGATAGACTGTGGGCGGCGCTCGCTTGGGGCGCTTTGTTTCTGTCCCTCAGCCTGCTGAGCAACTGCAACAGCAAGGGGTCGCAGGTTGCGTCGAACCTCGAGCCGTCGCGGCACATCGCCGGGCTGCCGGCACACGTCGAGCCGGTGGCAGGCAAGCTGAGCTTGTACGCCGATTTTCACGACGTGCACGACGAGCAGTTGACGCTGTACTTGATCAACGCGACCGAGCGCGCGATCGAGCTACCACTTCAAGACGACGACGCGTTCGTCAAGCTCGAGATCCAAGATCCCACAGGCGACAAGAAATGGCGCCGCGCGCAGAGCCATGTCTACTCCGGCTGCGGCTTGTCCTACCGCAGCCGGAAGCTCGAAGCCGGTCACTTCCAAATCCTTCAAGGCTGGTACCCCGCCAGCGGCGAGGAGACGCAGCTGCGCTACAGCATCTACGGCAAGCTGACGGTGAGCTCGAACAGCGGGGTCGGCCGCTACCAGCCAGTGGAGCAACATCGGGCGCGCTACGACCGCATGGCCATGCAGCGTGCCGACGCAACCAAAGTGAGCGCGGTGTTGTTTGAAGGAGCCGGCGCGGCGCTGAAGGGCCGCCCCGGCGAATTGCGCCGATGGGCGCTGGATCGACTCGCCAAGCTTCCTCGCGAGCAAGCCGACCGGATCATCGATCGTTTGCTGGCTCAGCCGGAGCTTCCGGCCAAAGAGCTGGCTCAAACGCTCGAGGCCTTGCAAGCCGTCAACGCGCCACGCCTGTCCAGCTACGTAACTGGTTTGCTCAATGGCGCGACCGCCCAGCGCGAGGCTGTGCTCAGCGAGCTTCGTTTCATGCCGCGCATCAAGGACGAGGCCGTGCTCGCGCTGTTGCTACGCCAGGCGCAGCAGCCGAACACACCTGCCCTATCGCACATCATCGACTATGTCGGTGGCTATCGGACCGCAGCAGTGAAGACCGCGCTGCAGCGCATCGCCATCGACCAGACCTTCACCGAGTCGTCCCGCGTACGCGCCCAATACCAGCTCGAGCAATGGTTCGGCAACCAGCCGGTCAAGCTTCGTTTCGGCCCCCGCGGCAATCACTCGGACGGGCACGAGGCGCCGGTCATTCTCGAGGTTGCCATCATCAACGAGAGCGACGAAACGCTCAGGTTCGCCTACTCCCGTCCAACGGACATCCTCAAGATGTACGTCACGATCAGCCTGAGCCGCACGGGCGACAATCGCTTCGTGCTGCCGCGCAAAAACGTCCAATGGCTAACCGCGCCCGATCCCGGCTCGCTCACTCGGGTCGAGATCGACGCCGGCGAAAAACACGAGCTGCAAATCGCTGTGATGGACTACTTCGAATTGCCCAAACGCGCAGACGGCGCGTTCGAAAGCACCAGTATCTGGCTGAGCGTAGCGCTACCCGGGGCGCAACGAGTCCCGGATCTCAGCGGTGGAGGCGCAGGGATCAACCCCGTCGTGCGCTGACGCCGAAATGGGCCGGCTGTCGCCGTTTCTTCTACCTCGTCCGAAGCTACTCGTTCGCCAATCGAGCCCCAGTTGGGTTGACTGAGCGTGACAACTCTGCGACCACAAGCCGTGCCCCGACCCAATCCGAAGTCGGATCCTCCCGCCGCAAACCTCAAGATCGGTGAGGTCTCACGTCGCACCGGTGTTTCGGTGCCGACCATTCACTATTACATGCGCGAAGGTGTGCTACCCCGGCCACCGCGCAAGACTTCGCACAACATGGCCTATTACGACGAGGCCTTCGTCGCCCGAATCGGCCTCGTCCGGAGGCTGCAAAAGGAGCAGCGTCTGCCGCTCAGTGTGATCCGCTCGCTGCTCAGCGATGGCGCGGCGGAAAACGACGAAGCGGTCGTCGCGTTGGTGGAGCTGCGCGCCAAGGGACTGTTGCCGCGAGACTTGGGCGGCGAGGAGCCCGACATCGGCCGCGCCGAGCTGATCGAGCGAAGCGGCATCGAGCCTGCCGATCTCGACGAGCTCGAGAAGATGGCGACGATCTCACCGAGCGGACGAGGAAAAAGCCGACGCTACAGCGCTCAGGACGCCACCATCGTGGGAACCGTGGCCAAGATCCGAACCCTCGGCCTGAGCAGCGATGCGTTCCCTGCCTCGGATCTGTCGCTCTACCAGCGCATGATCAGCGAGCTCGTCGGTGAGGAAGCGCAGCTCTTTGCCCGCCGCATCCGTGGCCACGAGAGCCGCTTCTCGTCACAAGAGCTCTTCGAAGCAGCCATCGAGCTGATGGGCGAGCTCATCGTTCACCTGCGCCGCAAACTAATCGTCGATCTGACCAGCAGCATCGATTTCGACAGCGCCACCCCAGCCCTGACGAAACGCAAGCGCAAGACGACCAAGCGCCGTTGACGCATCCCAGAGCGCACCCTCGGTTCAGCGCTTGAGCCTCGGGAGCTTGGGCTTGGGCTTGGGCTTGGGCTTGGGCTTGTCCTTTTCCGCGATCACACCCCCGAGCTCGAGGTACTTCTTGCAGTGTTTGTGCTCGGGTGACCATCGCCCCCAATCTCGGCACTTGTTGCGCGCGATGTCCTTGCGGCTTTCGGGGTCAGATTCTTGCAGCGCTCTACAGCTCGTCCTGTTGGTGAGCTCACAACCGCGCCGAAGGAGATTGTTGCTCAGCTTCTTGCAGGCTTCGGGGTTGCCCGAATCGCAGGCGGCGAGCACGCCCTGCGAAGCGCGTCGGCGTGCCAGGCGCGCCGCCATGGGGCACGAGAGCCCTCCACGGTCGCAAGCGCGCCACAGTACTTGTAGCGCCCGTTGCGTCAACGCATCCCGCTTCTGTTGGTCTGCCTCTTTCCAAGAAGCGTATTCAATCTGCTTGCCGAGCGCGTCGCAGGATTTGGCGTCGTAGCTGGAACCGAAGCAGCCCTTGTGCCACGCGGCCGCCGCCTTGTCCTGGTCCTTCTTGACGCCAATCGCCCCAAGGCGACGTAGCCATCCGGCCGCCGTACAAGATTGACTTTCACCCAAGGCGCAGGCCTTGTCGAGCGCGACCATACGCTTGCGTGGGTTGCGCGGTACCTGCTTGCCCGTGTTGTAGACCTTTGCCAAGTAGCGGCAGTCGTGACGTTTGCCTGCATCGCAGGAGCGCTGCAGGATCTGGATGCCTCGTGCCACGTCGAGCTCGACCGGTTTGCCATCGCCCAGCTTTCCCTTGATGAGAGCTGTACCGAGGGAACCGCATGCGTAACCATGCCCAAGGGCGCAAGACCGTTCCATCATCCCGATCTTGGACCGCCCTGACGCTTCCAGGTAGTCCGGATAATTCGCCAGGCGCCAACACGCTCCGCCAATTCCACCATCGCAGGCGCGCAAGACCAGCTTGATGTCCTTGGCCTTGGCCTCATCGCACGTGGCCTTGGCCTCCGCGGTCGAGGTGTTCATGCATACCTGCCAGCGATGTCGTGCTGCCCGCTCGCAAGCTTCGGCGCGACCGCCCTCGCAAGCCTTCAGGTAGTAGCTGGTGGCTTTGTTGGAGTCGAGCGGCACGCCAACACCGCGATCGTAGAGCACCGCCAAGTTGACGCAGCTCGCTGCAGACCCTTTTTCGCACTGCGCAGCGCATTGTTTGGCGTCGTCTTCCACACACACCGCCGAGCTCGTGTCGCCCGGCCGCGTGCACTTGATGCCGTCGTAAGCGAAGCCCTTCGGGCAAGGATTGACGACGCCCTTTGGTTTGGCTTTGGCGGATTTTCCTCCCTTGCGCCGGCGCGGAGCTTCGGCACCCAGCGGAACGATTTCCAAGCGCAAAGCGGCCTGGCATTGATCGGGCGGGGCTTCGGCAGCCGACTTGGCGGTTCGGCAAGCCTTCAGATCACCATCACGGTTTGCAATTTGCTTTCGGCTCTTACTTGCCGCCGATGTGCTGGCACCGAACAGCTCTGCTGCTGCCCGCACCTTGCCGACCGTACCGCGCGTCATGGCAAAAGCGCCCACAGTGGCGGCGCGCACGATATGACTGGCGCCCTCGCACTCCCCCTCGAGCTCTTCCTTGCCCGCGAAACGCACAGCGGTGGTCCGCTTGCCAATTCGTACCAGCGCCAAGTCGACCGAAGCGCCACGCTCTAGCGCCCCGCCGAGCTTGGCACCCTGAACTGGCAAGTTGGCCTTCAGCTCGTCGCTGTTGGTCAGCTGGATGAAGTCCTCTTTGCGACTCACGCCTGCGAAAGCGTAATCGCCGGCCATACGACAGTCCGACAGCAGCTCGAACTTCTCGCAGCTGTAGCTGACGACGGCCACCCCGGCGCGCATCGCCAGCTCGAGATCGACCCTTTGTTTCGATGACCAGTCGACCACCAGCGGCTCGGCGTATTTCGGCTTGGCCGTTTTTTCCTGGCAGTCGCGCGCCGGCTCCCCCATCGCTTTGCTGCCGGCGATTTGCT